>CAZULD010000001.1:0-531 GCA_964621135.1 uncultured Bacteroides sp.
TAACGGAAGAGGTCACCGTTAGGGTCTTCGGGCAAATAGCTTACGCCGCGTTTTTTCTTCCATATCTGAATGGGGAAGATTGCTGTAGCGCCATTGCCTACGCCTTCGTAGGTCGAACGAAGTATTTCAC
Organism: uncultured Bacteroides sp.; assembly: GCA_964621135.1. Taxonomy (GTDB): domain Bacteria; phylum Bacteroidota; class Bacteroidia; order Bacteroidales; family Muribaculaceae; genus CAG-873. Next base: position 131 of record CAZULD010000001.1, read on the forward strand.
GGATGATGCACCGACCTTCGGCTGAAGTGTCTGTACCATAGTTTATCGAGCTGAATACTACCTGATTACCACCGCGGGAGTGAATGGTGTTCATGTTGTGAATGAAGGCTTCCATAGCCTGGTGAACTCGGCTGACAGTTCGGTTGACAGCGTGCTGAATTACCCGTTCTTCTCCTTCAAGACCGTCAAGAGGTTTTGATAGATAGTCCTCGAAGGGGTGATTGTAGAGGTGAGAATAATCTGCGCCGTTGAGGGCTTCGAGGTTCTTAATCTCTTCGATATAAGATGAGCGAACGTAAGGAGCGAGATAAAAGTCGAAAGCAGGTATGGCCTGACCACCATGCATTTCGTTCTGAGCGGTTTCCAGAGATATGCAGCCGATAATGCTTGCAGTCTCGATG
>CAZULD010000001.1:541-28078 GCA_964621135.1 uncultured Bacteroides sp.
TTATCGAGAGGGTGCTGGACGCATGTCAGGCTTTTGGTGGGGTAGTAGTCTTTATCGTGGATGTGGATATAGCCGTGGCGGACAGCTTCGCGAGCTTCAGATGAGAGGAGGTAGTCGTCGACAAAGGGTTTTGTGGTCTCACTTGCAAATTTCATCATCATGCCGGCCGGGGAGTCGGTATTCATGTTAGCATTTTCGCGAGTGATATCGGTATTTTTAGCTTCGATGATCTCCTGAAACATGTCGCGTGTTTTGGCGCGTCGAGCTATGCTACGCTGGTCGCGATAGGCGATATAACGTTTGGCTACCTCCTTACGGGGAGAGTTCATCAATTCGAGCTCAACAAGATCCTGGATCTCTTCGACTGACATGCGCTCGTTGCCGTTAATGCCGATGCGGTCAGTAATCTTGTGTATCAAGGCTTCGTCTTCGCCGAGCTCGGTCGTGAGCATGGCTTTACGGATTGCGGCTTTAATTTTTTCTTCGTTATAGCCGACAACACGGCCATCACGCTTGACAACGGTCTGGATCATTTTAAGGATTATTTTGGGGGTAAAATCGGTTTAGATTTATAAAAATAGAGTCGACCAAAAGTCGACTCTGCAAAGCTATGAATAATATATGGAATGACAAAATTTTTCAATAATGAAATTCTGTAAAATTTCGTTTTTGGAAAACTTTTTAATAGTATTGAAATTGTAATATGTTTATTGATAGTGTATTGCTGAAATTTTTAGGAAACTTTACTTTATTGGTGATGCTGAAATGTTTTTTCTGCGGGCATTTTCGAAGTCTATATCGCGGAAGCCCGCTTGATCAAGAGCGACAGCTTCGTTATAGTCATTGAGGTATTCTCGCTGAGGTTCCGTATAAGAAGTTGAAGTTAGATCCAAATGAGGGTCAACCCGATAAGAAGATATGCCTGCCGAGGAGAGGACGGTTGGGAATAAAGAGCGGGAAGACGATACGTTTAGATCTACGGTTTGCGACAATGCAGCAGGAATCTCCGGGAAAAGCTCTCGATAAGGCTCGGAAAACCATGCGAGAAACGGTACATGAATCTGAGTGAAAGTCGTAGTCGGAGATGCATGTAAAAAACGGCCGCGAGAGTCATCGAATATGTCTTCTCCGTGATCAGAAACGTAAAATACCGCGGCCGGAATATGGAGAGAATCAACGGTTGCGATCAGCCGATCGAGCATGGCGTCGGTAGCTACGATAGTGTTGTCGTAAGCGTTGATCAGTTGCGGACGGTTGTCGGCAGAGGCTTCAGATGCACGGTCAGGCGTGAAGACCCGATCTGATGACCCATAACGTTCGTGATAGTTGAAATGAGAGCCGTAGCAGTGAAGAATGATAAACTGCTTGTCAGCGGGTGAGCGTTCAATGAAATCCACGAGATGGTCGACGAGCATGCCGTCGTGAGAGTCGGGATGGTCGTCGCGGATGAAGTCTGTAGTCTGAGCCTGATAGCCGAAGTAATCGATATATGAGCGATTTCGTTGCTGGTTAGAGAAAAATGCAGTGTTATAGCCCACTTCATTAAATGCATCGCATATACCTTTTGTGTAGGCTATTGAGTCGCCAAAGTTTTCGGAAGTCAGGGGTGAAAGGAGCATTGGCACACTCTTATGGGTCGTATTGCTCTCAGAGAGAGTTTTAGGCCAGATAATAAGATCGGAACGCTTAGAGAGACGAGGATTGGTCGGTCGATCGTAGCCGAATAGCTGCCAGTTGTCAGCTCGGGATGTTTCGCCGATAACGAGAATATATAGCTCACGAAGATCACGAGGATGCGTAAGGGTCGATGAAAAAGAATAGTCGGAAGATGTGGTGTGATAGCGGGCTGAGTCTACCGTGCGGTTGACAGCTTCGACCATATTGGCAATGACGTTTACGGGGAAGATGGCGCGCCGAACTGAAAATGAGGGACAAAAGACGTAAGATAGTATTAGTAATACGAGTCCCAATCCGGTAATGCCAAGACCGGAAAGACGGATAGTACGTTGTGTAAATACAGAGTAGCGGCTATGGCGGATCAGAAGGATTATAGCCCATACGAGAGAAGGTAAGTATAGGACAATGACTGTAATTATCGCTATAAGGAGATTGCTGAGCAACTCGCCGGCCTCGCTTGGATTAGTCGTGACAAGATTGAGAAACATGTCGATGGCTATGATTGATTCGCCATAGAGATAGAGCAACACTATCTGAAACGCAGCGAGAATAATCAGAGGCAGACAGCAGATAATAGTACGACCGACGGCTGACGTCAATGATACAATAATATAATAAATTCCGAGGGGCAGGATAATGTCGGTCGCTTTTGACAGCAATGGGTCGCGCTCGGTGAAAGCGAGTGCGATGTTAGGAATTATCAAGAGCAGTGGAAAAAGCCACGCAAGAATATTAGGTGCGAATTTATCAGAATGCTTCATTAATACTAAAAATAAATCCGCTTTCACCGCGGCCGAAGCCGTAGTCAAGTCGGACGTTAATAAGATGTTTGAACTCCCAACGGTAACCTATGCCGTAGTTAGGCAGAAGATGACGGCTTCGGAGGTCGGAAAAGCGGGGGAAAACCGTACCGCCGCCGATCCACACGACAGCACCGTTGCGTCGCCAGATATGTTGACGGAGTTCGACGCATATGTCGATCTCGTTTTTGTCTCGGTAACGGCCTTCGAAATATCCGCGCATGTTGCTACTGCCCCCAAAAGTTGACAAGAGTCCCCACGGAGTATCGCCATAGGAGAGGCGCGAATGGAGATTTGCCGCAAGGATGGCGTCGCGCCAGAGAGGATGAAAGGTCGATGCAGATACTTCGGTCAGTGTGAACGGTTGACGGTTGCCGATCCATTCCGGGTGGAATATCTGGTCAATTTTAACATAAGTGCCATGAGTTGTGGCCGTGATATTGTCTCGGGTATCAAATTGAACTGTCAAGCCGGCGCCTACGCTGAATGTGCGACGCTTGCGGTCGTCAATCAGTTCGGGTCTGGCAAAGTCATGACCATTGACATAATTGAATGTGACGCGCGGACCGATATAGAGGTCGGGTAGGGTTCGCCAGATATATTCTACACCGACATTTGAAGTCAGGTAATTGTATTTAGATTTGTTGGCGTTGTTAGCACCGGCGTCATATCCTATGCCCCAAAAGTATGAACTGACGGACTGGAAGTTGACATTGTAAGAGATGCGTCGGGCATTGCCGGGGAAAAAGTGTGTGCCTCGGATTCCGACCATGAAGAAAAGGCTTGTGGTCGCATCGAAATATAGAGATACGTTCGATTGCCGGCAAAGAGAATCTGTGCGATCATGGCGATATACGCCCGCGGCTACCGCTCCCAATCCGAATTTCGTATCTGATGAATAATGCGGTCCACCGATAAAACTGACATCAAAGGGCTTATCTGATTGAACATCGTTTGAGCGATTGAAATAGTCGATTACACGGTCGATGATATTATGCGGCTTTTCGGTAACAGAATCCTGACTCTCTTCAGCCGATACGCGGATGGAGATAGCCGAGAGGAAGACAAATAATATGGACAATAGCTTTTTTGTCATCAGATTGATAGAGCTGAGATGATTACTATTACCAATACGGTCAGTAAACCGACGATCTCCATTATGTTGAGCTTGAATCTGTCAAGTATTGGCAAAGACAACACGGGCGCAGAAGGAATTACTGAGGCTGAGGCGACCAGCGAAATGCGGCAGCAAATAAAACCGATCAACGCTCCGATAATCGCACCGACAATGAGGTCGCCGGGATAGTGTACGCCGAGGTAAATGCGTGAATAGCAGTTGACGGCTGCCCAAATCAATATGAAAAAGGTAAAAGCCCTACGTTTTAGCAAAACGGCAGCATAAACAGCAAGTGCAAAAGAGTTGGCCGCGTGACAAGAGGGGAATCCGTAAGCGCCACCTCGATAGCCGTTGACAATATGAACGAAATCAGATATGGGGTTGTCGGGATTAGAGGGACGCAGACGCTGGAACACCGGACGGAGAACTGATGCGCAAATCTGATCGGCAAGCGTGATTGACAATGCTATTCCAATCAGTAAAATCAAGACTTTTGAGAGGGGATATTTACGCAGCATGATCACGAGTAGTGCCGCATACATCGGAATCCAGATAAACCGTCCCGAATACAGACTCATAAAACTGTCGAAAAACGGACAGTGAGATGAGTTCAGATATAAATGGACTGTATTGTCGAGTTCAAGCAGAGTATCGATCATTGGCTTTGTGGGTTATAGTTTGTCAATGTTGTCGTAGACTGTCTGTAAAATCGCTTTGCAACGGTCGATTGCGACGGCCGGATCTTTGCCAGAGGAGATAATGGGACTGTTCGTGTCAAGGTTGATAGCAACCGTATCGCTCTCCGAAACGTAAGCAGCCAAGCCGGGTTCGCTGAAAAAAGCGTATTGCGGACGCGATTGATCGAAGACGTCGCGGCTGAATGTAAATGCAGAAGAATTGAGGCCGAGAGCGGATAGAAGTGTAGACGCGATGACTGTTTGGTCAGCCGGAGTAGATATGACTCCCGGTTGACGATTAAGAGCACCTCCGGTGAGGATAAGTGGTATATGATGGCGATCGAGCGGATTGTCGAGATGCTCGGGGTATACGCCGTAGTGATCGGGAGTAATGATAACAACAGACTTATCCCAAAGCGATGAGGAACTTAGATTGTCAATAAAGTCTGTTACTGACCGATCTGCGTATGCAAAGGCATTCTTGCGATCGCTATCCGGGAAACGTGGATCACTGTAAGGAACGATGAAAGGTTCGTGACTGCTCGATGTCTGAATGACTCGGAGTTTAGGTGTCATGGATGAAGAATCTGCAATGATCTCAGACCATGCGCGGTCGAAGACGACGTCGTCGTGGGCGCCCCATTTGCTTGTACGCTGCCGCACCGGGAAATCTTTGTCTGAAACTATGTTTGTGAAGCCTGAACTGATAAGGTAGGCGAGCATATTGGTGAAATTAGCATCTCCTCCATAATAATATGATAACTCGTAGTCGTCGAGCTCGCGCAAAGCGAGTGGCCAAGAGGGAGCATGCTCTATTTTCTTTGCGAATTTCATCAGGCTTGTTGTAGGTTGAGCCGGGAATCCGCTCAAAATAGCGGGAATGGCGCGATCGGTTCGGGCTCCGGAAGCGTAAAAGTTGGAAAATAACAAGCCTTCAGCAGCTATGGAATCGAGTCCTGTCGCTATAGGCTCACCTCCGAGTGAAGGTAGAAGATGAGCAGAAAAACTTTCTAATATAATGACATAAATGTCCGGAGATCCGCAGGTGAAAAGGGGAGCGATGGAATCGTTCTCGGCAGGAATAATTTCTTTGGAAAGATTTTGGAATATCGCAGCCTCCTTGTCATTGTCGAAGTAACGGAACTGAGAACCAAAATTATTCTGGTGAGTAGCCGAATACATCAGGCTGAAAAGCGGATTGATGGCTGCGTGGTTGAGGCGCATGTTTTGACTGAAGTAAGAACGGCTAAGATTCATGGTCGAGACAGTAAGACTTCCGCGTATAGGCAAAATCAACGCGCCTGTAAGGAGAAGTGAAACTATGGTCGGAACCAATTTGTTGTTGACTCGAAGTGATTTCGGGGAGAGGAAAACAATGCGAGTAACAAATAAGTAAATTAAAATCGACAGAATCGTTGCAGCAACAAATCCTAAGATGATCTTGCCGATACCGGTGCTTGCAAAGGCTGATGCAGGAGAACTGAAGAAGTAAAAGAATGGTGTTGTGTCAATACGGAAATTCCAGTAACCATATAAATTAAGGTCAATAACCGCAATATAACCTATAATAACTGAAGTAAGTCCGATGTAGAAACGGGTAGCAATCCGTAATGCTCGAGAATCAGGCAACCAAATCGCTATAATTGTAAGTATACCGGGAATTAGAGTAAGATAACCGGCCATGGAGCAATCCATGGGTATACCGTGATATATGACTCTGAACCAATCGCCCACAGATATGTCGCCCATATCTGCCGCATAGACGGCCATAAATATGGGTTTCAACAGGATGAAGACGATAAGATATGCGGCGAAGAATGCAATGATTCTGAATGCCGGCTTCAAATTTTTGAGCATATATGATGAATAATGTTGAGCGGATGACCGCCAGAATAATTACGGGCGCCGTCGGGTGGTTCGGATAATGCCGCGTTGAGTAATGACATAATCGACAGCGACATCATGAGGTTCGGCATCAATTTCGTCAACGAGTTGGAAATCATATGCGACACCAATCTTTATGGCCCGGGTGTTATTGAGGAGACGGTCATAATAGCCTTTACCTCGGCCGATACGGTTGCCTTTACGGTCATAAGCCACCGCTGGGACAACAACCATGTCGATGTGAGTTATGTCAGTTGTATTGTCACCTTCGGGTTCTTCGATATTAAAAGCTCCGAGGTGCAGACGGGATTTATCGTAAGGCAGAATTTCGAGGTTGAGGCCGTTGACGCGGGGAAGGAAAAAGCGTTTGCGCGAATGCCATTTCTCGATGAAATCGAGAGTGGAGAGCTCATCGGGGAGAGAATGATAGAGTAGAATTGAATCAGACATCATGAATGCAGCTGTCTGCTCGAGGAGGTCAAACACTGTCTTAGCCGCCGAACGACGTTCGTTGTCGTCGAGGAGTGATTTGTGAGCGCGTATGCGCAGGCGGATATCTTCTTTAGTCATTGTTATCAGTAGTTACTTCGGTTTTCTGTGAAATAATACGCTCATATTTTACAGGTACATGTGCTTCACCGTCTTCCAGTAGCTGCAATGCTTGTTTTACGGCATTGTCGCGTAAGTTGTAGATCTGATAGAAGGCGCTGAAACCAAGTGTGTCTCTGGCTATGAGTGCTTTCAGTTGATTAACAATTAAGGCCGAAGAAATGTTGATGTAATGCCAGCGGGCGGGTACTCCGCGCTGGGCGGCATAAGATACGAAAGACTGAAGAAGGGTAGAGTCTGAGGGAAGCATCGCAAGAAGCTCATCGACATTTTTCGCTTTTGCGAACTCGGCGCGGTTAAGATCGGCAAGTTCGTAAGCGTATTTCTGAAGGAGTCCGGCGTTAGAAACATTCACATAATAGGATGAGTACCCGGTAGTATCTGACGGAACAAATACGTCCGGCATTATTCCGCCTCCACCGTAAACAGTGCGACCGTTGAGAGTCGTAAACATTTGATCCGTGTTGATATATGCGCTGTCTGCGTTGAAAATCTCTCCTCGATTATAGCGGGTGATGATTTCTTCTTCGTATTCATCGGTCTTTCCGCGCTGGAAGTCTTTTTGAATACAACGTCCTGACGGTGTGTAATAGCGCTGGACTGTAAGGCGTATTTCGCTTGAGTCGGGAAGAAGAATCGGGCTTTGGACAAGTCCTTTTCCGAAAGTGCGTCGACCAACCACTAATCCGCGATCATTGTCCTGAATTGCACCTGAGAATATCTCGCTTGAACTTGCTGTAAATTCATCAACGAGAATCACAATCGGCATGTCGATGAAATTTCCGGTGCCGTCGCTGCGAATTGTGCGGTTGTCATCCTCATTTCGTCCGATAGTCATGACTATGGTGCTATTCGCAGGTAGAAATTCGTTTGCCATAAGTACAGCCGGTTCCATATAGCCGCCACCATTACCACGCAGGTCGATTACGAGATTTTCTGCTCCCAGATATTTAAGCTGACTGATCGCTTGTAAAAATTCCGGATAGGTGGTGCGCGAAAAACGATTGACTTTCAAATAACCGGTTTTATCATCCATCAAGTAAGACGCGTCAACAGCAGTGACGGGTATATCGCCACGGACGATGTTGAATATAACGGGTTCGGGTGAATTGGAACGCTTCACTTTAATGGAAACTTCCGTACCTTTCTCTCCGCGGAGCATCGAACGGACGTCTTCGTCGGAAATATGTCGTTCGATCAGATCAATGGAGTCGACTGCTATTATTCGGTCGCCGGCAACGACACCGACTTTTTCAGAGGGGCCACCGGGAATGACTTCTACAACACAGATAGTGTCATTCATGACCTGAAACTGGATACCAATACCTCCGAAACTGCCTTCGAGTTCGCTGTTAACGGCCGCAAGGTCTGCAGCAGGAATATAGGAAGAATGAGGATCGAGACCCTTCAGCAGTTCTGGTATCTGAGCCTCGAGAAGGCTATCGATATTTATTTCATCGACATAGTCACGTTCAATAATTTCATAAATTCGAGAAAGTTTATCCTGATAAGGGCGTGAAGAATATGAGCCGGCTATTGCAAAACCGATCCATATACCTCCTGCGATTAATGCGGCTGCTAATAACGGCAGCCACTTGGTCAGACGGTTGGTTGATGACATATCTGAATCTAACAGTTGTTCAAAAAAAAGATTAGTCGATAAGGGGAATGTGTATGGTCTCCACTCCTGCGCGCTGGAGAAGGTCGAGTCCGTCGGTTATGCGATACAGCTCATTGTAAACAACACGCTTTATTCCGGCCTGAATAATGAGTTTGGCACATTCCAGACAAGGAGATGCTGTAACGTATAGTGTGGCGTTATCGCTTGAGTTATTGCTTCTTGCGACCTTTGTTATCGCGTTGGCCTCGGCATGGAGGACATAGGGCTTAGTGCTGCCGTTTTCGTCCTCACAAATATTTTCGAAGCCGGCAGGTGTACCATTGTAACCGTCAGAGATTATCATCTGATCTTTAACGATTATAGCTCCAACTTTGCGACGCACGCAATATGAATTCTCAGCCCAAATTGCTGCCATGCGCAAATATCGGCGGTCGAGTATATCTTGCTTATGATTGATTTCGCTCATTGTGTGGGTAGATTATCAAGCAAAGATACACATTATTTTGCAAGTACGCAAATACTTATATTAGTAGGGCTATCCGATAGGCGATGAAAGCTATGATCCATGCTACGGTTGTATTGTATACGACGCTGAATGCGCCCCATTTCCAAGAACCTGTTTCTCGTGATATTGCTGTAACTGTAGCGATGCATGGACAATATAAGAGGATGAATATCAGGAAACTCAAAGCAGCGGCCGCTGTGAAATCAGGCTTGCCGGTTGCAGGATCCGGAGCCTTGATGCGTTGACTTAGTCTGGCGTCCGAAGCTGCCTCGTTGTCAGTGTACAGTACTCCAAGTGTTGAGACGACAATTTCTTTAGCAGGTACACCGGCAAGAGCAGCGACGGTAGCCCGCCAATGAAAGCCGAGCGGTTGCATTGCCGGAGTGATGGCCTTGCCCATCATCTCAAGGTATGAGTCATGGGCTGGATCAATTCGGTTGGTGTCGTATGTAGCAGAGGTTTGCTCGTTGGCAATTTCTTCACTGTCATGGTTGGGGAAATAATTCAGTGCCCAGACTATGATACTGGCTACAAGGATTGTTCCGCCCATTTTTTTGAGATACTGCACGCCTTTCGCCCATGTGTGACGCAGGGATGCACGCATGGTTGGAAGACGATAGGGGGGTAGTTCCATTACGAACGGGGTCTCATCAGTCTTGAATAAGAAGCGCCTGAGTAATTTAGCTGTTATGACGGCTACGGCGATACCAACGATATACAATCCCATAAATACAAGTGGAGCATGTGACGGGAAGAATGTGCCGATGAGAAGGACATATATTGGGAGGCGCGCCGAACAAGACATAAACGGGTTTATAAGAATGGTGATCAGGCGACTTGAGCGGCTTTCGATGGCGCGGGTTGAGATAATGGCGGGAACATTACAGCCAAATCCCATTATGAGCGGGATGAAAGATTTGCCATGCAAGCCTATGCGATGCATCACCTTATCCATGATGAACGCCGCTCGGGCCATATAACCGGAATCCTCCATAAATGATATACAGAAATAGAGGATGAGGATATTAGGCAGAAAGACGATAACACCTCCAACCCCTCCGATTATGCCGTCGGCTATCAGATCCTTGAGTATTCCTTCGGGCATGAGCTGTTGCACGGCAGAACTGAGCCATGCGACAGATGAATCAATCCAGTCCATTGGATATTGGCCGATTGCAAATGTCGCCCAAAATATGAGGAACATGACGAGAAAGAAAATCGGAAATCCGAATAGCTTGTTGGTAACGAAGGCATCAATAATATTGGTTCGAGTCTGGACTTTTTCGACCGGAGTAACCATCGTCTCTGCCAGCGCTCCCGCAATGAATCCGTATTTTTCACCCGCAACTATCGAGGAGATATCTTCGTTGGTGATCGATTCGATTTGTGCTCTTAATTCATCGCGCAGCATGATTATGTGATCGCTGTCGGGTGATTTGCGGATGATGTCTTCTGCCTCGCGATCACCTTCAATAAGTTTAATGGCGATATATCGAGGCGAAAAGTGACGTCCGATATAAGGGTCGGATTTAAGCGTGTCAATGAGTACGCGTACGGCTGCCTCAACGTCGTGACCCAGACTGACATGAATATGACGGACGGATGTATCGCGACCTTCATATACTTTAATGACTGTCTCGAATAGCTCGTTTATTCCTTCACCGTTGCGGGCCACTATCGGTACCATCGGGACGCCGATCATATCACCGAGCATTTTATAGTCAAGTCGAATGCCTTGCGAGCGTAATTCATCGTACATATTAAGTGCGATGACCATGCTGCGGTCCATATCAATGAGTTCGGTCGTGAGATACAGGTTTCGCTCGAGATTGGCGGCATCGACAACGTTGATTATGACGTCAGGGGTGAAATCTCGCAGATATCGTCTGACATAAAGTTCTTCCGGCGTATAGCTTGACAGTGAATAGGTTCCTGGTAGATCGACAATGTTAAACTTGTAGTTATTGTATGTAAAGGATCCCGATTTCGCATCGACAGTAACGCCGCTATAATTGCCTACGCGTTCGCTCATGCCCGAAGCGATATTGAACAGTGATGTCTTGCCGCAGTTGGGATTGCCGATAAGGACGACGTTTATATTATGATGTTCGCGATCAACGATGCTCTGATGATCAACCGGACAGTCCGCGATGGTTCCGGATCCATGGATCGGGGCAGCTTCGGCCTGATTTTCGATTTTTACAACTTCTATTAGATGAGCTTCCGATGCACGCAAAGATACGTCGTAGCCCATGATGGAATATTTTATCGGGTCTTTAAGCGGTGCATGTAGAATGACCGATACCGGTCGCCCTTTAACAAAGCCCATCTCCATAACTCTCTTACGGAAAGCTCCGTGTCCGAGAATTTTTATAATGACACCGGTTTCTCCGGTCTTTAGGTCAGATAGTCGCATCGTCAATCTATGATTTCAGACTGCAAAGTTGCGAAAAAAAGCGCGATGTTAAAAACAAATCGGGATTTTATTTAAAATCATTCTAAATTAGAGTGTGTAAACAAATACATCAAAATACTTGATAATACGCCGATAATTTAGTATTTTTGTAAGTTAAAATGATAAAGATGGATTTTAAACTTCATTCACAATATAAACCCACCGGAGACCAGCCTCAAGCCATTGCACAGTTGGCCGAAGGTATTAACGACGGACTGCCGGCACAGACACTTTTAGGTGTAACAGGTTCGGGAAAAACCTTTACTATGGCTAATGTCATCAAGGAGGTGAAAAAACCTACCCTCATTCTTAGCCATAACAAGACTCTTGCTGCACAGCTTTACGGAGAATTCAAACAATTTTTTCCCGAAAACGCTGTCCACTATTTTGTGTCATATTATGATTACTACCAACCTGAGGCTTATATACCCTCTGTCGACAAGTATATAGAAAAAGATCTCATGATCAATGACGAGATAGATCGTTTGCGTCTCGCTACTACCTCGGCTCTTTTGTCAGGTCGCCGGGATGTCGTTGTGGTATCATCCGTATCGTGCCTGTATGGTATTGGTAATCCTGAAGATTTTCATGAAAATGTGGTTGAGGTTAAAGTCGGTCAAAAAATTACCCGAAACGAGTTTCTTCGAAAACTGGTTGCGTCACTCTATGCCCGTAATGAAATAGATTTTCAACGAGGATGCTTCAGAGTCAAAGGCGATACAATAGATATAAGACTGGCTTACGAAGATGTAATGCTCAGAGTTGTGTTCTGGGGTGATGAAATCGAATCGCTCGAGACTCTTTATCCGGAGGATAGCGTACATATAGCCAATCATGAGGAATTCCGAATTTATCCGGCAAATATATTTGTTACTTCGCCAGCGCGTCAGGCGTCGGCCATTGCGCAGATTCAGCTTGACCTTGGACAGCAAGTGGAATTTTTCAACCGTGAAGCCCGCGAATTAGAAGCGAAGCGCCTCTACGAACGAGTGACTTATGACGTCGAAATGATTAAGGAAGTCGGCTATTGTTCGGGTATTGAGAATTATTCAAGATATTTCGACGGTCGTCAGCCCGGTATGCGTCCGTTCTGTCTGCTCGACTATTTTCCTAAGGACTTCCTGACGATTATTGACGAGAGTCATGTGACTATTCCACAGATAAGAGCTATGTATGGCGGTGACCTTTCGCGCAAGATGAACCTTGTTGAGTACGGTTTCCGACTACCTGCCGCTCTTGATAATCGTCCACTTAAATTTGAAGAATTCGAACGACTCACGCCTCAGGTGTTATATGTGAGTGCTACCCCGGCTGACTACGAACTCCAGAAAAGCGAGGGTGTAGTAGTGGAACAACTTATCCGACCGACCGGTCTTCTTGATCCTCTCATCAGAGTCCGCCCTTCGCTTAATCAGATCGATGACCTGATGGAAGAAATAAATCTAAGGATAGAACGCGGGGAGCGGACACTTGTCACAACACTGACAAAGCGAATGGCCGAAGAACTTAATGATTACCTTTCGCGTTTCGGTATCAAAACAGCATATATTCATAGTGATGTCGATACAATGGATCGCGTCAAGATCCTTGATGATTTGCGCGCGGGAGTCTATGATGTACTTATCGGAGTCAATCTTCTTCGTGAGGGGCTTGACCTTCCGGAAGTATCTCTTGTCGCTATTCTGGATGCCGATAAAGAAGGCTTCCTTCGCAGTCATCGTTCACTCACGCAGACTGTCGGACGTGCGGCCAGAAATCTTAACGGTGAAGTGATTATGTATGCTGATAAGATTACTGATTCCATGCAACAGACTATCGACGAAACAGATCGTCGCCGTTCGTTGCAGTTGGCGTATAATGAAGAACACGGAATCACACCTCAGGCCATTATCAAAGCTCGTAATGCGATCATTGGCCGTGAGACTGAAGACGATCTTCCAACCGCCGGTCAGCCGCATCCTCTTAACCGTCAGGCACCGCGTCGTCGCGACAAGGAGCGTCCGCTATATACTCAGGAATTCTCTACAGAAGTGGATATTGCTGCTGATCCCGTTATCGGTTATATGAATCCGGAAGAATTGCAACGTTCGATCAACCGTCTCCGAAGTGAGATGCTTGAGGCTGCTAAGAAAATGGAATTTATCGAGGCCGCTCGTCTACGTGACGAGATCATAAAAATGGAGCAGAAACTCGAGACGATGAAATAATGGAGACAAAGAAGATTGACTATAATACCTTACGACCAACCGATTGGTTACCTACCTCTGTCAAAGAGATGAAAGCCCTTGGCTGGGATTCGGTTGATGTCGTTTTGTTCTCAGGTGATGCCTATGTCGACCATCCGTCATTCGGAGCTGCGGTCATAGGGCGAACACTTCAAACCGCAGGTTATAAAGTTGCAATCGTTCCGCAACCAAACTGGCAGGATGACCTGCGTGATTTTAAAAAGTTTGGTGCACCTCGTCTGTTCTTCGGTATTTCGCCCGGCGCTATGGATTCTATGGTCAATCACTATACAGCCAATCGACGCCGTAGAAGCGATGATGCCTATACTCCCGATGCTCGTCACGGTATGCGACCCGATTATCCTACGATAGTATATTCTGAAATATTAAGGAAACTTTATCCCGATACACCTATCATTGCCGGAGGAATCGAAGCGTCTTTAAGGCGTCTGTCTCATTATGATTACTGGCAGGATCGTTTACGCCCATCAATAATCGTTGATGCTCCCGTTGATATGATAAGTTATGGCATGGGTGAAAAGACAATGCTCGAGATCGCTCGCAGACTTGATGCCGGTGAAAAGGTTGCAGATATGACAGATGTCCGGCAAACCGTCGTGTTACTTCCTAAATCTGAACTTCCGCAACCAGATGAAAATAATATTATTCTTTCATCATACGGCTTATGCCTCAGAGATAAGAAAAAACAGTCGACAAATTTCAAGCATATCGAACAGCAGAGCAATGCAATGGATGGAGGTGCCACTCTTTGGCAGGTAACAGGCGACAAGGTGGTAAAAGTTAATCCGATGTATTCGGCTATGACACAGGGTGAAATTGATGCTTCATTTGATTTGCCTTTTACGCGTCTTCCTCATCCACGTTATAAAAATAAGCGTATTCCGGCGTATGAGATGATCAGACACTCGGTGAACCTCCATCGAGGTTGTTTCGGGGGTTGTGCGTTCTGCACCATTTCAGCGCATCAGGGTAAATTTATTGCATCGCGATCACCCGAGTCAATAATAAGAGAAGCGGAACAAGTAACGCGCATGCCGGATTTTAAGGGTTATATCAGTGACCTTGGAGGGCCGTCAGCCAACATGTATGCTATGGGTGGCAGGGATAAATCAATATGTGAGCGCTGTCGCAGACCATCGTGTCTCCATCCGTCGCCATGTCCTAATCTTAATAGCGATCACAGGCCGTTGCTTGATATTTATAAACTTGTGGATTCCTTACCCGGAGTAAAGAAATCTTTTATCGGTAGTGGAGTGCGATATGATCTGACAATGCGTAAAACAGGAGATCGCGCCGTAGATAAAGCCGCAGCGGACTACAACGGAGAGTTGATTAAGAATCATGTATCCGGTCGATTAAAAGTTGCACCGGAGCATACTTCCGACGCTGTTCTCAATATAATGCGTAAGCCTACTTTCGGGTTATTTCGGGAGTTCAAAAAGGTATTTGATGGTGTGAATAACAAATGCGGAATGCGTCAACAACTGATACCGTATTTTATCTCAAGTCATCCGGGATGTACCGAACTGGATATGGCTGAGTTAGCCGTAGAAACTAAAAAACTTGATTTTCATCTGGAGCAGGTGCAGGACTTTACACCTACGCCTATGACGGTCGCGACTGAAATTTATTATTCCGGTTATCATCCTTATACTGGTGAGCGTATATATACGGCCCGTACTGCTGCTGAGAAACTTGCGCAGAGACGTTATTTTTTCTGGTACGACAAAACTTATCGTCCAGAGATAATGAATTCACTCCGGAAAATGCATCGTCAGGATTTGATAGACAAACTATTTAAGCCGTCGTTCAGACAGGTATGACGAGCATCGGGATATCTGCTTTGAAAATTAATTGGTGAGTCAGGCTCGGGTGGAAAAGCCTGCTGATGACATTAAGGCGTTTTTTGTTAGGTACAACAATATGGGAGAAGTGATGTGCTTCGTCCAGACGCTTGATGTCTTCAATAATGTGATTTGTATCAGTCGATAAACTTTCGAACGAGAACTTCGGATAGTTCTGTCGGAAATAATGGGTAAGCGCATCTAGAGCTGACTGGGGTTTCGTTTTGGTTATCCATCTGCGACGCGAAGGTAAGCCTACAAGCGTAACGGTAGCCTTTGATGCCGGGAATAGCCGCAAAAGAGTATCCATGGCAAGGATATCGTCCTGATCGGCATTGCAGAAGAACAGTATCTGGCGGACGTCAACACATGAAACACTTTTTACAGAACGAGGCACTGTCATAACCGGAAAACGGGCCGAATCAAGAACTTCAGCCGAAACGCTACCAATCAATTCTCGTTCCTTTTGATCCGCATCGCGAGTACTCATTACAGTGAGGATCGGAGGATGTGATTTTGCATAGGAAGCGATTACATCTTCGGGGACTCCTTCAATAACCTCAGTACGGAATTTTACCGCATCAATCTCTCCTTTTTTCATACGTTCGCGAACGCGTTCGGCAAATTCGTCCATAAGGACTTTAGCATCGGTAGCTATGCGGCGTCGATCTTCGGAATCGATAATGTCGTAAGTGAGTACATCTGTCAGTTGAATACCGTCACCGCCGACGTAAGGATCGATGAAGGAGTGGAGCAGGGTAAGGGAGGCTTTATGAATCTTTGCGATAGAAGCGGCTATGGCCGCAATTTTTAGTGAATCATCCGAAAAATCTACAGGTACAAGTATGTAATTGTTCTCATTACTATCCATTTTATGGACAGCAGGAACAAATATCTCATGATTTTCAATAATTCGGAGAGCAAGCGGAAGATCCGATTCCAAAATACGGACACGCACTCCGGGAGAGACCGCAGGTTGATTAAGATTAACATTCTGAAGCGTCACTTTTATGCCTTCGCTCTCAAGCAGTGATTGTAGGGCAACGGCTTTTTCATAAGTGTGTATAGCGACAGTAATGAGTCTTGTAGCGGTATCTTCGCTCATATAAAGTTATAGTCGGTGATAAGGAAGAAGAGAGAGGGGAATGAGAATTGATAAGTTTAAAGCGGGTAAACTAATAATTAGTCTTCCTTTTCGAGTTCTTTGAGAATCTCAACCGCCATATCATAGATGGTTGCGTCATCAAGAACTACAATACCTCCGTCAGGACCAGGTTCGATATGTACACCGCAATTTTTACCGAAATCATAGTTACTACCGCCGAAATAGTTTCGGACGGTCTGAACGGTTGTGTTAAGTTTGTCAGCAATTTTATGCATCGATCCGTCGGGCAAGCTGTCTTTGAGACGGCGGAGTTCGTTGAATGTGATAGTCTTACTCATGATGCTTATATTTTAAGAATTAAACAATCAGTTATGTATTTGAAATTTTCACCTCTAAGTTAAACTATCTTTTTGAAATAAGCAAAAAATAGAAGTAAAAAACTTTAGATATGTTTTATAACATGTTTTTAGATGATCTCAACGTCATCTGCATTTAGCCAAGCTCGCGACGAATTGTTGATCTTAACATCATACCATTTCCCTACATTCGGATCGTCAGGCGTTGACAGAGAGTCAAGAATTGTAACAACTGTACCTTCGTGAATAGGAACGACTTTTTCTTTTTCACCGCGTGATGAGCGTGGTGCTGTAGTAAGATTAGTTGTTGGTACTATAACGACAGCTCTGTCTCGTCGACCATATTCACCGGCGGTTTGCCAAGCGATCACAGCAACATAGATAAATATAAAGAGTACCGCTATACCTCCGAAAAATCCGACCTTGCGTTGTCCGATTTTTGATGAGAAGATATAAAGAGCTATTGTTCCAAGCATTATCACAAATAGAATCAGTGCTGTCCAAGCCCAACCATCGGGTGACATCAGGGAACATATATCTTTATGAAGGTTATACAGGAAGCTGCTGTCATCTTCAGGCGCATCTTCGATCCGAGTGCGGACAAAGTCAAGATTAATCTTTGCTTCAGAGTTAGAAGGATCGATAGCAAGAGCGCGTTCGTAGCTTATAACAGCTTTACCGAGTTGATTGTCCCTATAATATGCGTTCCCGAGATTATATAATATTGTAGATGAAGCTCCGTCCTCGGTGATAGATTCGTTGTAAAGGCGGATAGCGTCGCCGTAGGCTTCGCGGTTGTAGGCTGAGTCGGCCTGCGCGGCAAGATTACCGGCCGAGCCGGTGAAACTTATTAATAGAAGGAATAAGGCTATAGCGATATGTTTCATAACTATCTTATTTTTTAACGTCTTCGAGGCTACGGATAGCAGCAACGGCGGTTTCGTAAAGTCGGGCTACTTCCTGATCAGAATGAGACGGGGTGAAGCGGGCCATTTCACATTCGTCGAGAACATCGAGCACTTCTTTAACTGTTGTCTCAGAGGCTCCATAATTCTGGAGACGCTCGGCAATATTATCACGGATCAGTTGGGAAGGTGCAATACTCAGCTTATCGCTGACGTAGCCCCACATTGCTTTAGCGAGTTCTGCATAGAATTTCTCGTTGTCGTGAGAATTCATGAAAGAGCGAGCGACTTTGAGGCGCTTTGCGACAACGCGGTTGGCTCTCGATTGTTTGCGCCCTTTGACGTCTGCGTTGAATTTCAGTTGCCTGCGGTAGATAATGACAACGAATATCAGAATGGAGACGGCAATAATATAGGCCAGCCAGTAAAGGCCGTTATGGAAAATGAACGATATTTCTTTCTGACGCTCCTCGCGCGAAGATTTGATGTGAAGTATATCGTGCATTGACTTGTCGATCTGGCGTTGTTCGACAACGGCAGATGTTGCAGAGCCTTTGGCCACATTTAATTCATAGTCACGCGTATCAAGAGTTACATATTCCTTTTTATCCAAGTCGAAATACACGAAGGGAGTCTCCGGAATTGTAACTTTTCCGGCTTCTTGCGGAACTATGGTGTAATCTACCTTATAAGTTCCGGTCGTGTTAGCTCCTACAACTTTAGCGTCAATATCGGTCTTGGGGGTATAACGATCTATACTGGAAGGAAATTTTATCTCGGGCTGCTTCAGATATCTGATATTTCCCGTACCTTTTATGGTATATGTATACAGGGCGGCTTCGTTTGTTCGAAGCAATTCAGGCTGGAGATCGGTTGAAACTGTGAAGTGGCCTACCGCACCGTTGAAACCTGTCGGCTGCGGCTGGGGAAGGGGAGTGATCTCGATTGAGGCCATATTCGATTCAGTGGTGATCTGACGTTCGATTGGTCGTTGGGTGGTGAAGAATCCCATGTTGACCATTTCGAATTGCTGAATCGTGATGTCATATTTACCGGAGTTTACAGTCAGTTTACCGGACTTCTGCGGGTAAAGCAACAGACGTTTTAACACTGCGGTATTATAATTCTGCCCATTATAGTTCTCCAGATTGACTTCGAGGTTGACCGGCAATTCCTCTGAAAGAAAGCCATCGAACAGAGGCTGCTGGGTGACAAGGAAACTTGTAATAGAGTACTTGGTGTACACTTTGATGGTTGCCATTACTGCTTCCTGTTCATAAGCATGTGTTTTGGAGAAAGATACTCTGATAAACAGATCGTTGGCTGATACCGAGCCTGGACGATGGGTCGATGGATCGACTGCACTTACCGGAGGGGCTGATTGCGAACCGTTTGAACCGGCTACAGGTTGATCGGGAGGGAGAATCTCAAAAGAAACAGATTTTGAGCTATAGTCATGGCCGTCTGAGTTCACGGTTATTGACGGTACGCTGACCTTACCGGGTGTTGTAGCGCGGTACATATATGTAAAATCAGTCGATGTCGAAGATGACATCTGACCGTTGATATACTGGCTGCTTGACATTGTCGATACCGAGGGTCCATAGAGAAGTTCACATCCGTCGAGTTGTGGCGGTTTCGGCGCATTAGCCCGACCGTTGGTCAGTCGGAATGTAATCGAGAAACTTCTTCCGGCGATTACATTGCCGGGAGGAATTACCTTGAACGATGTCTGTGCCCCTGCAGTCAAAAATGAAAGCAGAGCTACAAACAAAAGTAGGCTGAAACGTAGTTGTCGTCTGATCATTGTTACCAAGGTTTATCGGTAGTCGCACGACCACCTGCTTTGACTTCTTGTTCCTGAACTTTCTTTCTTGTGCTGTTCTCTTTGTTCTGTACTGATTGGAGAATCTGCTCAGCATTCTGAGTCATCGGCTGCTGCTGTTGCTGTTGCTGCTGTTGCTGTTGTTCTTCCTGCTGTTGTTGATCCTGTTGTTGCTGATCTTGTTGCTGCTGTTGCTGTTCGTCCTGACCCTGTTCCTGATCCTGATCTTGATTTTCTTGCTCCTCCTGCTGAAGTTGAGCAATGCGGAGATTTTGTCGTGTAAGGATGTTGTCAGGATTTTTGCGTAAGGCGCCTTTGTACATATCGATTGCCGATGCGTAATCACCTTCACGGAAGGCCATATTGCCCATGTTAAAAAATGATTTTTCTACCAATTCATCGTCGTTTGAACTACGGGCGATGGATTGGAAGATCTCGGCAGCTTTGGCACGAGGATCATTTGCTGTTCCGCGGTTATCTTCATTTGCCATATGCGTCAATGTCACGGCTTTATTAAAAAGAGCCGCGTCTGATGACGGATTGGCTGCAAGTGCCTGTTCATATAAAGCGAAAGCCTCGACAAAATTGCTGTCGGCAAAGGCTTTATTACCTTCTTTAATTAAGTTGCGCTCTGCTTTTACCGATTTTTGTGCAGCGTGAGCGGGAATCGCTGTCGACAGCATGATCAAAGAACCGATTAGCAATGTGCGATATATCTTTTTCATGACAGTAGAAGCGTTATTATTTTGTTTTTGAAAAGAAATTAATGTTTTTGAGCCAAGAGAGCTTTCGGTCAGGAACCAGAATGTCAGCAAGGAGGAGGATCAAAGCGATCCATGCAAAGATCGGGAACTGCTCTGCACTGGCTTTGTAGCTGACACGTTTGAATTCTGATTTCTGGAGCTGGTCGAGCTGATCCGTTAATTGTGAAATTGCAGAAGATGATGCACCGTTGACATAAATACCGTCACCCGCTTCCGCAATAGCTTTACCCATCTGTTCGTCGATTGTAGTAAGGACAACTTTACCGTCTGAATCACGAAGGAAGTCGCCTTTTGATCCCTGTACAGGAATGGGTGCGCCCTTAGCTGAACCGAGACCGATGACATCAATCTGAATGCCTGCGTCGGCAGCAGCTTTAGCGGCTTCGACGGCTGCACCCTCGTGATCCTCGGCATCGGTAATCAAAATTATCGCTTTATGAACATCGTCGTTAGATGAGAAGGCCTCGGACGACATCTTTATAGCTTCGGCCAAGGATGTGCCCTGATAAGAAATGAGTTCAGGAGAGAGATCGTTAAGATACATTTTGGCCGAGATATAATCTGTGGTAAGAGGAAGCTGCATCTTGGGTTCACCGGCAAAAATGACCATCCCGACTTTGTCATTCTCAAGTTTGTCAACAAGGCGCTCAAGGTTAAGTTTTGCACGGTCCAAACGTGAGATGCCGTTAGGATCATCAGTCGAAGATGCGAGCATTGAATTTGATACGTCGAAAGCGATCATGATTTCAATGCCGTTAACTTTAGTTTCCTGTTCTTTCTGACCTGCGCGCGGACGAGCCAGAACTATTACAAGAGCCGCTAAAGCCAACAGCTCAAGTACGATTTTAATTCTCGGCTGATAACGCGATGCATCCGGCATAAGATTGGCCACTATGTCCGGACGGCCGAAACGTCGAATCTTACGCAATCGCGAAGCTCTTGCCCAGATGTAAAGTAATCCGAAGATCACTACAAGCCCGAGCAAATATAGATTGAGAGGATAAGCGAAATCAAACATAATATATAGTATAGGGTATACTCGTTTTAATCATTAGGGAATTGATCGAAGAACCGTATAGCGCAGCAATAATTCAAGAGCAAAAAATCCAAGCGCTAACCAGGCCCACATCATATAATTGTCTTCCGTATGTGAGAAATGCTTTACATCCATACGAGTTTTTTCCAAAGCATCTATTTCATGGAAAATATCCTCCAGGACAGTATTATCAGTAGCTCGGAAATACTTTCCACCTGTGCTTTGCGCTATGGATTGAAGGGTTGCCTCATCAATTACTACTGGAAGTTGAACATATTCTATACGGCCGAGCATATCAAGTCGGGGGAAATCAGCCATACCGTTTGTGCCGATACCTACCGCATATATCTTCACCCCCATCTCTTTAGCAACTTCCGCTGCCATCTGGGGGGTAGCCACACCGGTGTTGTTGGATCCGTCGGTGAGAAGAATAATGCTTTTACTTTTCGCTTTGCCTTCCTTCAAGCGATTAAGAGATGTTGCGATACCGTCGCCGATGGCTGTACCGTCTTCGATCATCTCTGTAGTAACACCGCTGAGATAGCTCAGCAGCTGGGTGCGGTCGACTGTCATAGGTACACCTGTCAAACTCTCTCCGGCAAATATCACCAAGCCGATGTTATCTGACTCTCGGCCATTAATGAATTTTGCCGCAACTTTCTTGGCTGCTTCAAGACGGTCTGGCTTGAAATCGCGAGCGAGCATACTAGTGGACACGTCAAGTGCGATTACTATGTCAGTACCTTCAGTCGAACTTGTGCGCCAGTTATCTTTAAGTTGAGGGCGTGCCAATACGATAATAAGGCAACCGATCGCTAACAGGCGCAGTAAGAATAGACCGTGACGCAGATATACCTTCCAAGTACGCCCGATTTTGTCGAACGCCTTAGTAGACGACATCGAGATAGAGGCATGGTTATTGCGGTATTTTAGCACATACCATATAATTAATGGTATGTATATCAGAAATAACCAAAGATATTGTGGTTGTGACAACTGCATAATTAAGCTGAGTTAAATCTATTTAGTTTCGCCTGACGTTTCATCTGTTTCGGGTTCCGCAGGAGGAAGCGGTTTTGAATCCTCAACGAATTTGACGGCTGAGTTGAACGCTTTTATATTGTCGTCAGGTAGAGGTCGCACTTTAGCGAACTTGACGAAGTCTGCAATTTCAAGAATCTGTTTCATCAGGTCAGATCCGGGACGAGTCTCTTTATTATGGCGAAGCGTATCAATAATTTGAGTACTTGTCATCTCCATAGCGTTGATCCCAAAGCGGCCCTCAAGATACTGACGGAGAATATCGGTAAGTTCGGTATAATATTCTTTGTCTCGTCCACTTTGAGGTAATTTTTTTGCCTGTAAGTCATTGAGGCGCATAACGGCAAGATCATAAGGCGGAGTGACTTTAACCGGTTTGGATATAAGACCTTTTTTGCGACGGAAGAGAAGGATTACGCAAGCAATAACTCCGGCAGTCGCAATGGCAACAAATACCCACAGCCACCATCCGGGAATAAAATCATACCAACGTGAAGGAATCGCTACGACATTGTACATCGGATTTATATCCGTGAGTGTGTCGAGATCGACTTCGAGAACCTTTAATGTCACAACTTCGGTAGATATGGTGTCATCGCCTATAGCGTAACGGAAGGGTGGTAATGTCACCGTCCCCGGGTCGAAAGCTTGAATCGTGTAATTATAATCGAACTCCATACGACCGTTACCATGGTCGATAGTATCAACTTTAAGATCAGAAATCTCAATGCCGAAATAGTCTTTACCTGTTTCCGGAGCATCAACGATTGTCCCTCCGGTTGTATTAGTCAGGACTTCGAGACGCAAATTGGCCTTCGACCCCTGAGTGACCGTTGTCGAATCGATCGAGGCTTTGATCGAATTATTTCCGGCCGCAAATGCTGTAAGAGGCATGGCGATCAAAAACAACAATATAATATTCTTCACAAAGGCTTTCATATATTGTATAAATGACTTGCTGCGTTAAGATAAATTTAAATTTTAGCGGGCACCGCGATTTTTGAAGAGTGTCTTGAGCGCTACAACATAATCTTCGTCTGTTGCTACAGAAGCATGATCAACACGACTGCTGCGCAGCGTAGCGGCCATAGCCTGTTGGCGATCGTACCACCATTTATCATACGCTTTGCGCACTTTGGATGATGACGTATCGATCCAACGGGTTGCACCTGTCTCAAGATCGTTGACTCTCATTAATCCTACATCCGGAAGGTGGGAGTCTCGTTTGTCGTAGACCTGCAACGCCATTAGGTCATGTTTATTTCCGGCAATAGACATGGGTTTACCGTAGTCGCTATCATCAATGAAGTCAGAAATAAGGAACATCGTGCAGCGTTTCTTGAGAGCATCGGTCAGATATCTCATGGCTAACGCTATATCTGTGCCTGTGCCTGTTGGTTTAAAGTCGAGCAATTCGCGGATTATAAACAGGATATGTTTCTTGCCCTTCTTCGGAGGAATGAATTTTTCGATTTTATCCGAAAAGAATACAGCACCGATTTTATCGTTGTTCTGAATAGCCGAGAATGCCAAAGTTGCAGAAATTTCTGCGATCATTTGGCGTTTTTCTTCTCCGACAGCGCCGAAATTGCGACTACCGGAGACATCGACCACGAGCATGACAGTGAGTTCGCGTTCCTCCTCATATACCTTGACAAACGGACGATTGTGGCGTGCGGTGACATTCCAGTCGATATCGCGGATATCGTCGCCGTATTGGTATTCGCGAACTTCTGAGAACATCATGCCGCGTCCTTTGAACGCCGAGTGATACTCGCCGGCGAAGATATTCTGCGAAAGCCCGCGTGTCTTGATTTCTATTTTACGGACTTTTTTTAATAGTTCAGATGAATCCATATAGTCACTAAGGTGTAAATAAAAAATTGGGGAGAAATTTATCGTTAAGGTCAACTCCGGTTATTGCAGAGTCGACCTTAACTATTAAGGAACTTGAATCTTATCGAGAATCTCGGTGATTATTTCGTCAGTCGTGATGTTGTTTGCTTCGGCTTCGTAAGTAACTCCGATACGGTGGCGGAGTACATCGTGGCAAACAGCAATGACATCCTCAGGAATAACGAATCCACGTTGATGGAGGAAGGCATAAGCACGAGCTGCACGAGCAAGACTGATAGATGCACGGGGGGAAGCACCGAAGGCGATTATACCGGTGAGATCATCGAGACCGTAATCGGCAGGGAATCGTGTTGCGAAGACGATGTCAACAATATAACGTTCGATCTTCTCATCAACATAGATCTGCTCAACGATCTTCTGAGCTTCAATAATTTCGTGAGGCTTAACTAGGGCTTCGACCTTGCGTTTTTCGTTGCTGATATTTTGACGGATGATGACGCGTTCTTCGTCTTTTGAAGGATACCCAATGACTACTTTCATAAGGAAACGGTCAACCTGTGCTTCAGGGAGAGGATATGTACCTTCCTGTTCGATAGGGTTTTGAGTTGCCATTACGAGGAAGGGTTCATCAAGGGGGAAAGTATTATCGCCGATAGTCACCTGACGTTCCTGCATCGCTTCGAGAAGAGCACTTTGTACCTTAGCGGGAGCGCGGTTGATTTCGTCAGCGAGCACGAAGTTGGCGAAGATAGGGCCTTTCTTTACTTGAAATTGCTCAGACTTTACGCTATAGACCATTGTACCGATAACATCGGCAGGAAGAAGGTCAGGCGTAAATTGCACGCGGCTGTATTTTGCGTCGATAAGTTGGGCGAGAGTCTTAATGGCAAGAGTTTTTGCAAGACCGGGGACACCTTCAAGCAGCACATGGCCGTTGGATAGAAGAGCGATCAGGAGAGACTCTACGAGATGTTTCTGACCGACAATAGTCTGATCCATACCGTGGGTGATCAGATTGATAAAGTCGCTTTTGCTGGCTACGAGAGCATTAAGCTCTCTGATGTTGACGGATTCACTCATACGTGATGTTATAATTGTGAGTATTAGTATTTCTTAATTAACAAGCGTGAGTTGACGCTTGTTTTTCTTATACAAAGTTACAATTATAACAACCAAATATTTAACCCTGAGTGTTAATTTTATCTATTAAGTCTTTAACGCCTTAAACTTTAACTTTTTTTGAGTAATTGATCATTCAAAACGGCTGTAAATTTCCTTTCCCATACGCTTTGCTCTAAGCAGGATCTCGTCTTCGCTTTCTCCGTTAGTGAATGTTTCGCGATTCGGGATATGAACTACGGTGCCCGGTTTTATACGGTTCGGGTGCCCGAGATGGTCGGAGTTAGCTTCATAAATAAATACCCAATATTCCATTGGACCGTAATATTGGCGAGCCATAGTTGTAAGGAACCGTTGTGGTGTCACAGTGTCATATACCTCTACACCTTTGTTTGACATTTCAGTGGTAACTGCGTTTTTAATGTCTATTGTATCGGGCTGGACAAGCGGGGTCGTGACTGTATCTGTGGAATAGCTTGAATCCGAAAGGTCGGTTGTGTCAGTTTCTAAAAACTCAGAAGAGTTTTCGTGTCCTCTAATCAATCCGGCAATATCATCGTGGTATATATAGCCAATAACGGTTCCTATGATCAAACCAAATATAAAAAGTATGATGAGCCAAAATCTACCAATTCGTTTTACCGGGGTATAATATTCATCCGATTCCTCGTTTTCCTGTATAAGAGGTTGCTCTGGAGTTGGAATAATAGGCTCGGGTACAACAGTGGCGCTTTCGGATGCAGTAGGCAGGGAATCCGGTGTTTGCACGGAGTCTTTCTCCGGAGTGTCTACATTTGAAGTTGGCACAACTGAGGGAGTTATAGCGGCTTCGACGGTATTGGTCTCAGAAATACTTTCTTCTTCAATGATATCATCTTCACCGACCGTAACCGGAGTGAACATAGCAAAAGGACGGTTCAGAGCCGCTGCCATTTTTTCATCGGGAATAAATTTAACCGGCTCGGATAAGTCTGAATTGCGGACGAAACTTCCGAGACCATCTATATCTACTCTGTCAGTAACAGCAAGAGCGTCTTCTATATGTGCGAAGAACGACTTGGCAAAGGATTCGGCGGCATCAGTCGGTATGGCGGTCGTATTCGCGATAAGTTCCGCGAGGCGCCGGAGTGTAAGAGTCTCATTCATGGTTCAAGCGTTTTTTGAGGTTTGAACCCGGAATAAAATTTAACGAGACGGATGGCGGAAAAAGTTTTTTCTGACCGTCCGCCGGATCAGTTGATATGTATTCAAGGGTTTTAACCGATTGGAAACGACCGAAGCCGGGAATGGCAACAGAGTTTAGTTGCATAGCCTCTTCGCGAATAACATCTACTAAAGCGCGGGCAAGTATATCGGTTTGATGTCGGTCGGATCCACATTGACGGGCCAATCCTGACAGAAATGTATTATAGTCCATAATTACAGTTTATAGTGATGATATCAGAGAGACGGGTTGAAAACAGGCGGGAGGGATTTTCATGTCGAACAAATTCATCAATCGGCGAATAAGCTCCGGTGTGAACTGCGTCCTTCCCCCACGAGCCACGGTTAATTTTATCTATGGTAGCCATCAGCCGCGAACGTTTTTCTCTTTCTCCGGGCATAGAGAAGAGTGATTGTTGTACGGTATGGTTCTCAATCAGTTCATTCAATACTATTCCGGCTCTTTTGTAGGCGTGGTCCGGTCTGAAAATTGAGCGAAGGATATCTATGGCTACTGAAGTAATTGTCAAAGTATCTGCTGTCGGCTCATTAATAGTCCGGTAGTCCGTTGCATAAGATGTTGTCGGGTTGGCACGGAAGCGGTCCGACTGGATAAAGACTGATATAGAGTTGGCACACAGAGAGCGTTCTCGGAGTTTTCGTCCTACAATATTTGCAAATGATGAAATTACTCCTGCGAGTTCGGAGAAAGTAGTGAGCGGCTGACTGAAAGATCGAGAGCACAACATTTGTTTTTGAGGACTTTCATCAGGCTCAAAATCCATACACGGCACACCGTTAAGTTCCAGCCATGTTTTCTTACCGGTGATATTAAAAACATGCTCGACAGTCTCCTGAGGCCAATCTGCAAGTTGGAGGGCAGTCGTTACT
>CAZULD010000001.1:28178-47893 GCA_964621135.1 uncultured Bacteroides sp.
GGCTTAAACTTGTCCATATGGAGAAATGCCTCGTCAACCGAATATATATCAATCTCCGGTACAATGGACGCAAGCGTAGCCATTACTCGTGATGACATATCTCCATATAGCTTGTGATTTCCGGAAAAGATAGCGATATCGTTAGTCTCGCATATATCTTTTATTTTGAAAAACGGATCACCACGTTTCACTCCGATAGCTTTGGCTTCATTAGAGATGGCCACCGCACATCCGTCGTTGTTACTGAATACAATGACAGGTTTATTGCGTACGGCCGGATTGAATACCCGTTCGCACGACACAAAGAAATTGTTACAGTCTATCAACCCTATCATGCCTATATCTATTGGGCGACTCAGCGATCTCAGAGGGCCGCAGACGAACGCTTTTTACGTGGACGTCGATTTTGCTTGATAGTATATGTGACCACTCCCCAGATCTCAAATCTCTTATCGGGTGTGACAAGGATAGGATCAAAATTTTCGTTTGACGGTATCAACCACACACGTTCTGATTCAAGTTTTATGCGTTTAAGGGTGAATTCTCCGTCAATACAGCATACCGATAAGTCACCGTCGGCCGGCTCGATGGAACGATCAATAACAAGTATATCACCCGGTTCAATACCTTCTTCAATCATCGAGTCGCCTTTAACACGTCCGTAGAATGTGGCTGCAGGATGCTTGACGAGTTCCCTGTTAAGATCAATCGACTCATTTATATAATCCTGAGCCGGTGACGGGAATCCGGCCTGAATGCCATCCTCGGCATAAGGAAGCGTCAATGAACTTGAGATATCGGCACTGAAGATGTCGAGTAATGGCGCAGTCTTATGTCCGGAGGAGTCAGGCACGAGAGTCTAAATAGGAGAATTAATAGTTGCGGGCTATAATGACACGACGTGCGGAGGGTCGACCGGTCACCATACATACACCGGGAGTATCGTCACCATCAAGAGGAATGCAACGGATGGTTGCTTTGGTCTCTTCTTTGATGCGTTCTTCTGTCTCGGTAGTACCGTCCCAGTGACAAAGGAAGAAGCCGCCATCCTCAATTTTCTCCTTGAACTCATCATACGAATCGCAGATATACGTCTTTTCTTCGCGCATACGGAGAGCCTTCTGATAAATATTGTTCTGAATGTCTTCAAGAAGACCGTTGATATGTTCGGCAATACCTGCAAGAGGCAGAGTTTCTTTTTCGAGGGTATCGCGGCGCATTAATTCAACAGTACCATTCTCAATGTCGCGGGCACCGATAGCAAGACGCACGGGCACACCTTTAAGTTCATAGTCTGCAAATTTAAAACCGGGACGTTTGTTGTCCGCATCATCATACTTCACGCTGATGCCGAGTTCGCGGAGTCGTTCTATAATGGGAAGAACCTTGTCGGTAATGGCGGCGAGTTGTTCAGCATTCTTTGAAATAGGAATTATCACAACCTGAATGGGTGCAAGGTGAGGAGGCAGAACGAGACCATTATCATCAGAGTGAGTCATGATGAGCGCACCCATAAGACGGGTAGAAACACCCCATGAGTTAGCCCATACATATTCCGGCTTATTCTCTTTATTTGCGAAAGTGACGTCAAAGGCCTTGGCAAAGTTCTGTCCAAGGTTATGAGATGTACCTGACTGGAGAGCCTTACCATCTTGCATCATGGCTTCGATGGTATATGTATTAAGAGCTCCCGCAAAGCGTTCGTTAGCACTCTTGACGCCTTTTATTACCGGCATAGCCATGTAGCGTTCGGCAAATTCTGCATAGAGATTGATCATTTCAACAGTGCGGGCTTCAGATTCTTCGGCCGTGGCATGCGCGCAGTGACCTTCCTGCCAGAGGAATTCTGCAGTGCGAAGGAACATGCGGGTACGCATTTCCCAACGCATAACATTTGCCCATTGATTGCAGAGGATAGGTAGATCACGATAGCTGTGGATCCAATTTTTATATGTTCCCCAGATGATTGTTTCGGAAGTAGGACGAACGATGAGTTCTTCCTCCAGACGGGCATCGGGATCGACTACCACACCGTTGCCGTTCGGATCATTTTTAAGACGGTAGTGAGTCACAACGGCACATTCTTTGGCAAATCCTTCGACATGCTCAGCCTCACGGCAAAGGAACGATTTCGGGATGAGCAACGGGAAGTAAGCGTTCTGTACACCTGTTTCCTTAAACATGCGATCAAGTGTCTGCTGCATTTTTTCCCATATAGCATATCCGTAGGGCTTGATGACCATACAGCCGCGCACAGCCGACTGCTCGGCGAGATCAGCTTTCACTACGAGTTCGTTGTACCACTGTGAGTAATTGTCCTTGCGCTTGGTAAGGCCTTTGAGTTCGATTGCCATTTTATTGAGTGTCTTAGAGTTGTTGTGTTAAATAGGTCGCTTCGAACGACCATGCTGCCGATCGTCGGCAAAAAGTTATGCAAAGATAGTGAAAATCTATTATGCCAACAAAATTTTGTCCATATCACATGGGATGATTACCGTCCCGCCGAATGACTCTTCGGCTTCGGCTCGATAAGCAGTCGCTTTATCGGCTGTACGGTCTTCGCTGTGATATAATATCAGATTGCGTATGTTGATTTTTTCTGCTGTCCGAGCCACATCTTTTACCGTCAGATGATGCTTTTCGTAAGGATGAAATATATCCCGATCAGCGTATCGACAAAATGCACCGCATATCAGATAATCTGCATCGGTTGCATTCGGAGCATTCCTGTCGGTCAAGGCTTCGTCCCCGAGTACGACGAGAGAAATTCCGGACTTAAAATTCAGTCTGAATCCCAGTTGCTCGACATTTTCAGATCCGACATCAAAAAAATTCAGTTCTGCGCCGGGGAGGGTAAACGTGATAGGAGGATCTATTGTGATAATTTCAATGGCGTCCGGGATTTGCTTGAAATATGACTCAAGATATGTCAGACGGCATATTGATAGTAAAGCATCTACTGTCTTTCTGTTGCCAAAGAGCACTACACGTTGTTTCAGGTTTCCGTTAATAAGAGCTTGTACTCGTTCTCGCACAAACCATACAATGCCAAATATATGATCTGTATGTGCATGACTAAGATAAATGTGAGTTATGTCATCACATTTGATACCGGCTGAGGCAAGTTGACGAAAGATTCCGTTGCCACCCCCTCCGTCAGCAAGGAGAGTGAAGCCCTCGCTGCGGATTATAAAACAGGCGTTGTAGCTGGTCGCAGGCATGGCACTCCCTGTTCCAAGCATAATAATTTCCGGAGTCATCTATCAGAGCTTGATTTTTATGGTCTTCCCGTTCTTGATTTTAAATCGCTGAGTGCGGCCATCACTGTGGTTTATTATAGTTACGGCGATTTTTTCCGGAGAGATTCTCCGCAGTTCGATATCAAAATCGCTCTCGAATGCTCGGATATGGCGTAAATCGGCGAAATCCCAGTCAGAGGGTAATTGAGGCGTTAGGTCAAAACTGTGTAAGCCGGTTGGTCTTATACCGAAAAGTCCTTCAGTGATGATGCGGCAATATAGTCCGCTTTCGGCAGATAGATGACGTTGGCTTCCTTCAGGCCACGCTTCTACCGGATAGGGCACATGGTCGCCTAACAGTCGTCGACGTGAATAGTCTGATAGACGAGGTATCACCTCGTCCGGAAATCCGGCCTGAAGTGCTCCGCGGAGAGTATAAAGTGTTGCTCTGTCCCAAAAGATAGGGAATCCCTGACAGGTTAGGACACCGTCCTCGGTGTACATTTCAGGACTGAAAAGGGCTTTTACCGTCTCGTTGGCGCGATCGTTGATGCCCATGACGAGAGGAATACATATCCAGGATCGTAATACATCGTTACCATCATAATACCGATATGTGTTATAGCCTTGAATTTCCGCTCCAAAATACTTCTCTATAGCTTTACGCATAACTAATGCCTCAGCGACATATTTGGCGGTTTGTTTTATCGGTTTACCCAACTCTTTCCCTAACATTGCCGCAGACATAAGCGCATCGTAATAGAGCGACGCCGTACATAGATTAGCTTCGCCGGCCGGAAAACGTCCTTCTAACTCATCATGATCCGAGCGGACTACTCCATCGGGGGTAAGTTGGCGACGACAATATTCCAGACACCATTCTATCAGCGGCCATAATTCCTGAGCCTCTGACTTGTTGCCACGTGCTAAAGCATATCGGGCAGCCCCGTATGCGAGCATTGCTGCATCGCCTCGGTCGCCCGCCCCATTCCAGATATCATCGCCTTCCGCAATTATTGAACTGGGTATTGGTTTATATTCATCGTTCATAAAGCGCGCGTAATGACGAAAGCAATTAAGGGCAGACTCGTCGGCGGTAGAATAACCTAAAAATGGAAAGAATGGATTTATATATTCAGCCTGATCATTGCACCATAAGGCAGCGTAATAACTTTCACCGCCGGGTCCGTGCATTAAGCCTCCTTTTGTCTGATAAATACTTTCCGCTCCACGGATTTTGGCATATCTGAATTCGGCATCAATTGCTTTGTCCGGAGTAGTCAGTACAAGATTGCTGTCTAAAAGATTTATGAATCGTTGTCTAATGTCGAGTTGCTCTGACGGATCAAGATCTACAGCTTGACCACTATTTTCTTTGTAAGCCTGAACTGTAACTGAAAATTTTGCGGAATCTCCGGGGGCAATATTATATGATCCGCTTCCTTTGAGATCAGTCCGGATAATGTATGAACCATCAACCCCACGAGCAGGATCTGTCGTATAAATCTGGGAAAATTCAGGAATGAGCAGATTGACCGGACGATTACCGTTGTTATAGGCAGTATATAACTCAATCATAGCCGGATAATCCATCGTTGGGAAAATAGTGCGGCTTATATCGAGAGTTGCCTGACTACCGTCAGAATATGTTTTCTCATATGAACCGTCGACGGTCATCAGGCCGTTGAGTGTGATACTGTTCGTTTTTAGCCGGAACTTTTTGCCGTCAATACGAAGCATCTTTGTTATATCTTCATCTACAGGCAGCATAAGACTGGCGTGAGTATCATTAGGTATTGTCCGAAGCATTGGGAACACAAGAGAGCGAGACAACCCGAACTCAGCGGCTGAGTCAAGATCCCAATATAGTACGACCGCCATGTGTTTGCCACTCATTTCGATATGATCGTCGTGCGGCAGCGATGTAGAGTCGACGTCCAGACTGATTATATTGTGACCGGGTAAAATGTCCCAACGGTCGGCGGCTGATAATGAAAGTGTATTTAATGCAGTGGCAAAAAGCGATGCACAAACTTTGGCTGTTATTTTCCTCATAAGATTACAGGTTGTCATTTATTCAACAAAATTAACCATAAAATACGAGACTTGAATAAAAAACTTGCACATCCCCAAAAAACTTACGAACTTAGAGGCGATAATATAAAGGATATGGCAGACGACTCATTTAAAAATTCACAGGTTTGGCAAAAGATGGTTGCCGGGGACATCTATCCGGCAATAGATCCGATCCTTATAGAGCAACTTGAAGCGACTCGTTTACAGATATGGGAGCTTAACAGTCTTAAGCCGGATGATAAACGCAAAGATGATATTATCCGTGAATTATTCGGCTCAACGGGACAAAGATTTCAAATAAATCTTCCTTTTCGTTGCGATTACGGCTGTAATATTTACATAGGTGAGAATTTCTTTGCCAATTTTAATCTGACAATTCTTGATGAAGCCCCTGTAATAATAGGCGATAATGTCTTAATTGGTCCTAACGTCAGTATCTACACCGCGTGTCATCCACTCAATCGGGAACATCGCCGAACGGGTGATGAATGGGCTGAGCCTGTAAGAATAGGTAATGATGTGTGGATCGGAGGTTCGTCAACTATATTACCCGGAGTAACAGTTGGCGACGGGGCAGTGATCGGGGCCGGAGCTGTCGTTACAAAAGATGTCCCATCCGGGGTGATAGTCGGAGGAAATCCGGCAAGGATTATAAAGAAAATTGATTAATCATATACAACATAAATTATGAGAACAGCGTTTTCCACTCTATTCCTTTCTTTAGCATTGATGGCCATTGGCCAGACAAAACCGATAGAAATAACACTATGGCCTGACGGCGCACCTAATTCCAACGGACTTAAGGCGTCAGATGAGGTTGGGGGGGATCTGTCTTTTACAATGCGGGTCGGGGAACCGATACTGTATGTTTTTCCTGCTGAAAATCCGACTGGACCGGCTGTAGTTATGTTTCCAGGCGGTGCGTATATGGGCGTTGCCATGGCTCATGAGGGTACGGATATGGCTGATTGGTTTGGTACGCAAGGTATAACCTATGCCGTACTTAAATACAGAATGCCGTGTGGAAACCGCGAAGTGCCAATGAGCGATGCAGAGCAAGCCATGAGAATAATGAGAGATCACGCGGCAGAGTGGGGTATAGATAAGAATAAGGTAGGAGTAATGGGCGCATCCGCAGGTGGCCATCTTGCCACTACCTTGGCTACACATTATTCATCGGCTGAAACGCGTCCTGATTTTCAGTTACTATTCTATCCTGTAGTAAGTATGACTGATGAGTTGACTCATGAAGGTTCGCGGACGTCATTGCTTGGCGATAATATCACTGATGCTGATAAAATAAAGTATAGCAATGAACTTCAGGTGACAAGTGACACTCCAAAGGCGTTCCTGATGTTGTCCGGTGATGATGATGCAGTCGCTCCGGCTAACAGTATCAGATATTACGAAGCTTTGCTTAAAGCAGGTGTCAAAGGATCGACGATACATATTTATCCTGTCGGCGGTCACGGTTGGGGCTTCAGGGATAGCTTCCCTTACAAAAATGATTGGACTAACGAACTCCGTGACTGGCTTGAGAAGGAAGTCATTAGGACTAATCTAAAAAAATAATGGCTGACGACCGTCAGAGACAGATTTATAAGGTTACATTGATTGGATCAGCCGTCAATGCCGGTCTTGTTTTACTAAAATTCATAGCCGGCTTCGTTGGACGTAGTTCGGCGATGATAGCTGATGCCGTTCATTCGTTAAGCGATTTTGCGACCGATATTATAGTCCTTCTTTTCGTAAAAATTTCCGGAAAGCCTCGTGATACTACGCATGACTATGGACATGGCAAATATGAGACTCTGGCAGCTCTGATCGTCGGAATTATCCTTTTGGCAGTAGGTGTCGGAATGTTGATAGAAGGGATTAAGAGTGTAATAGATGCTGCTCATGGTAGTCTTTTACCTCGTCCCGGCATGATTGCATTGATTGTAGCGGTCGTTTCAATCTTTTCAAAAGAAATTCTATACAGATATACGGTTAAAGCTGGGCGAACTCTTAACTCAAGTGCTTTAGTTGCCAACGCATGGCATCATCGTAGTGACGCAATTTCATCATTAGGCACACTTTTCGGTATAGCCGGTGCAATGTTTCTCGGCGAAAAGTGGCGCATACTTGATCCGATTGCTGCAATTATTGTAAGCGGGTTGATCATTAAGGCATCTTGGGATATTATGCGTCCGAGTGCCAATGAACTTTTGGAGGGTTCGCTCCCAGAGAATATCGAGAAGGAAATTGTAACGACAATTAAAAACGTCTCCGGCGTTTTAGGAA
The DNA here is from genome assembly GCA_964621135.1 of uncultured Bacteroides sp. Classification (GTDB taxonomy): domain Bacteria; phylum Bacteroidota; class Bacteroidia; order Bacteroidales; family Muribaculaceae; genus CAG-873. The sequence continues at coordinate 35,777 of CAZULD010000001.1, forward strand.
CTTCCCACTTGAAAACAAGACGGATAGGTAACACTTTTGCGATTGATGTAAATGTCAAGATGGATGGGAATATAACGCTATATGCTGCTCATGCAATAGCCAGTAATGTCGAAGATGCCCTTAGGATGAAATTCGGTAAAGATATCCAGATAAGTGTCCATATGGAGCCATTTTTTATCGGTGCTCATCAATAATGGGCGCAATAGAGCGTCGTAGGATTTGTTAATGACATTTTTTTGACGTAATTTTGTACTAACCCATATAGATAATACAACGATTATGACAAAGAAAAAATATCTTATAGCCGTCTTTTTACTGGTATCTCTCTTCACCGGTGTCGGCTTGCAGGCTCAGCCAAAAGACCGTCTCTTTGCTTATCCTGACCCTCCTGCTGATATGGTAAACCTGTATGAGCGATGTAATTTCTTGGTGACTAAATTTTGGGAACCTTGCGATATGAAGTCAGCCTTGTCTAAACGAGCGGCATTGAACGGTGCTTTTGGAGATTGGCTTAGTTTTACACCTTATGCCTCGGCCGATACTGTATATATGGCCATAGATCGTCTACAGGAAAAGATTAAAAAATCAGCAGATCAGCAATTAGCTGTTATACAGATGGCAGAAGCATGGTTGTATAGCGATACTGCGCAATATCGTTCAGACGAACTCTACAGTCGTTTTGTCGATTATGCGGTTGCTTCTAAAAAGTTGCCTGCAGATGTCCGCCGTTATTATGCAGAACATAAGCAACGTTTGGATTACGGAAGTGAAGGTAAAATTGTAGCTGACATACCTCTTACCCTTGCAGATGGTTCAAAAACAAGTTTTTCGGCTGACTCTTCGGCTTATACATTGCTTATGATTTACCGTCCAGATTGTTTTGATTGCTCTTTTGCCCGCGTCCGGCTTTCGGCGGATATGGTGCTCAACCAGCTCAACGACGGTGGAGTAGTCAGAATTATGAGCCTTTATGCAGGAGAACCGGATGCTGAATTTTCTGCTGCCGCTACAGCCTTTCCTGAAAAATGGTTGAATGTGGCATCGCCGGAGGTAGAAAAATATTTTGACATTCGTGACTATCCTGCAATTTACTATCTTGATAAAGATCATCGTATAATAGGTAAGGATCTTAAGGTCGAAAATATTCTTAAGGCTTTTCAGACCCTTCTCAATTAATGTCTATGAAAATAGCAGTATTGATCTCCGGAGGTGTTGATAGTGCCGTAGCCGTTGAACGGTTGCTCGATCAGGGGCATGATTTACATCTTTTTTATATCAGGATAGGTCTTGATACAGATGAAGGTGATTGTGCGGCTGAGGAGGATATCGAGATGTGCAGGCTAATTGCGCATCGTTTTGCCCTTCCTTTCGACGTCGTATCTCTACATCAGGAATATTGGGACAATGTGATGGAGTATGCCCTGCGTACAGTTAAGAGCGGTTTGACACCTAATCCGGATATAATGTGCAATAAGATGATCAAATTCGGTTATTTTGAGCAACGCTGGGGTCATGAATTTGATCGTACTGCTACCGGTCACTATGCTACGACTTATGAAGCACCGGATGGTAAGGTGTGGCTGGCGACGGCTGTGGATGCAGTTAAGGATCAGACAGACTTTCTTGCCAGAATAAGCTATGACCAGTTAAAACATCTCATGTTTCCGATAGGCGATATGCCTAAAGCCGCTGTACGTGAAATGGCTCTTAACACAAATCTCCCTAATGCGCGCCGTAAAGATTCGCAGGGGATTTGTTTCTTGGGAAAGATAAATTATAATGATTTCATCCGTCGTCATCTTGGTGAGAAGCCGGGGCCTATCATAGAAATTGAAACCGGCCGTAAACTGGGAGAACATCGTGGATTCTGGTTCCATACCATTGGTCAGCGTAAGGGACTTGGCCTGAGTGGAGGACCATGGTATGTAGTTAAAAAGAATATCCATGACAATGTTATATACGTTTCGAACGGCTATGACACTGATAAACAATATGGGCGTGTGATCCATCTTGATGAGATGCATTTCATAACGGAAGACCCTTGGGGCGAAAATTGTCGTCAGGTGAAACTTACTTTCAAAAATCGTCATATGCCCGAGTTTATCCCCGGTGCTATAACCCGGGCGGCCGATGGCAGCTATATCATCGAATCAGAACGAGATGTGCAGGGTATTGCGCCGGGACAGTTTGCCGTAATCTATGATCCTGAGGCCAAACTATGTATCGGGTCGGGAATAATAACGGGTCGAAGTATTACAGATATTGAATCAATAATGTAAAATTATGGATGATCGTATCAGACTCAAAGTAATGGGCATCTCTTATAGCCAACTCCAAACAGGAGCATATGCTCTTCTCTTGAGCGAAGAGCACGGCCCTCACAAGATTCCAATTGTGATAGGAGCTGCTGAAGCACAGTCAATAGCTATAAAAATGGAAGGGATCACTCCTCCTCGTCCACTTACCCATGACCTTTTCGTAAGTTTTGCTCACGCTTTCGGTGTGAAACTCACTGAAGTGTTTATTTACCGTTTTGAAGATGGAATATTTTATTCAGAACTGACATTTACCGATGGAGAAGGTCGCACAGTTCAGCTTGATGCAAGAACATCTGATGCAATATCCATCGCCATGCGTACCCATACTCCGATTTATACGACTCGAGAAGTTGTCGAGGAAACCGGCTTTATTATTCATGATAGAGACGGCGGAACTACGGAGACAACTGCCGACACATACGGCGAAAATGACACGGATGTTCTTGGAGCTGATTATTTCGCTGAGCCGAAACTCGAAAATTATGCGATCGAAGAGCTCGAACGTACTCTCAATCAGCTTATCGACGATGAAAACTACGAGGAAGCAGCCCGAGTAAATGAGATTTTACAACGTAAACGCGCCGAACGCGACTCTAAAGAAAATGACTGATAATAATATACCACAGCGCCCTCTGATACTTATTTCAAACGATGACAGTATTTACGCACCCGGCATTCGCCGTTTAGTAGATTATGTCAAGGACTTAGGAGATATAATAGTCGTTGCGCCCGAAGGCCCTCAGTCAGGAATGTCATCGGCTTTTACCTGTGAAGGAGAACTTCGGATAAAACAATATCCTGATTACAATGGCGCTAAAATGTATTCGGTCAGTGGAACTCCTGTCGATTGTGTGAAACTTGGTCTATTCGCACTTGTCCCAAGAAAACCGGATTTAATGTTATCAGGGATTAATCACGGTTCCAATTCCGGTAATTCTATTATTTATTCCGGAACAATGGGAGCTGTCATTGAAGCATGTATGGAGGGGATTCCTGCAGTCGGTTTTTCCTTGACTCATCATTCGATTGAGGCTGATTTCAGCTTATCATCCGGCTTCATAAATGATATTACTTCTAAGGTGATAACTGCAGGCTTACCTGACATGGTCTGTCTAAATGTTAATATTCCGGCAAAGATTATTCCGAAAGGAGTAAAAGTCTGTCGCGCCGCAAATGGGCATTGGACTGACGGCTATGTCCGTTATCTTGATCCTATGGGCAACCCGTTTTATATGCTTGATGGGCGTTTTGTGAACCACGACGCAGATGCTACGGACACAGACTGTTATTGGCTTGATAAAGGTTACATCTCAGTTGTACCGGTGTGTCCGGATATGACCGATCATAAAGCCGTTTCTGCTTTGTCGAGCCAATTTGATATAAATCGGTAGTTTATTCGAGAAAATACTGACCTTTACCTATAGTCGCTTTGCCATAGCTGACAGCATCACATGGACATATGTGGTAGCAACGCAGACATAGTGCACAACGGTCATGCCATTGCGGTCGATCACCTTTCATTGTAATATTATCCATCGGACATGCCGCGGCACATTTTCCGCACCCGATACAGCGACCATTTGACTTGAATGGCTTGGGAGACATGCAGAATTGGACAAACCATGGATATACAATTCCACTTTTGATTCGCGGCCATGATCCTCGGATCAATGTATTGCCGGGTGTATCCTCTGCTATCAGTTTTGCAATTTCCGCAATTCTTGCCGGTGCCTCTGCAAGTTTACGGTCTGCCAGTTCGCGGCTGTCAACGTCAAATCCTTTCATCAGCACATAGGTATTCGGCATAATTACGGAGTGGGCTGTCATCGGTTGCCAATGTCGAGATTCAATCAGTCGACACCATTGTTTGTCGGCCGTCCCGATATCGTCGCCGCATGTTGTCACCATATAGTGTTTAGCTTTATCCGCTCCGTCGATATTTGCTTCCCGGATAAATCTTTTGATGACAGGAGGCACACCCCAGGAGTAGGTCGGAAATATCCATATGATTCGTTGGTCACGAGTAACAAATCTGCTCTGCATAGGATCGTAGAGCATTTCACCTTTTAAATGGATAAGCTCCGATTCGCCTAAAAGATTAGCAAGTTCGCGCGCTACGAAGTGACTGTTGCCGGTTCCGCTGAAAAAGATAATCATGATTGTCGTTCTATTGAGCTTTTCCGATCGTTACTTGGGTAGCTCCGTAACCATATTCTCTGAATGATGCGTCCTGAGCCTGACATCCTTTGTAACGATAATTTAATTCCTTGAGTAGAGCCTGGCGAAGGACGCCTTCACCCTTTCCGTGAATGAATACGATTTTCTTGCCGCCGTATTTAAGGTTCGCATCCATCACCTCTCGGAATTTGTCTATCTGATAGTTCAGAATTTCTGCATTTGACATTCCTTGATGGTTGTCGAGCAATTCGTCAATATGGAGGTCAACAACTAAAGGATCCATATTTTTTTGTGCCTTACTGCTTACCGATACCTTTTTAACTGGTCGAGACTTCGTTTTTTGTTCTTTCGCTTCGAGCAGACGGAGATGCTCGTCGTTGATTATGGAGAGTGCTCCACGCTGGGGCACGTCATCTTTAACAATATCAAGCGCGATTACCGGGCCATCAAAATAGATGTTCTCGCGGAAACAATGTAGACGTGCGAATTTCGTGGTGTCAAGTCGGGCCTCATATGCCACAGGAGCTTTCAAGTCAAAATTTTTGTCCCGCTTAAAGGCTACAAATTGAACAGCAATGCGATCGATCTCAGGAAGGTCAGATGTCTCTAACTCCGCAATGAGCAACTGGAAATTAGGCTCGACTACACCGGCGTATCTCGTTTTCCAGCCGATATTTTCATCGGGTTGGGTCAGCAGAGTGAAATATAGCCAATAGTTTGAGTCATTGACCAAATATGCGTCAAAACCACTTTGAGACAGTCGTTTTAGATCGTGAGCCTCAAAAGCGAGTACGACATTGAGTTTGTCACCGCCCGGAGTTTCCTCAATTTCAATATCTGCTTCTTCGACCTTGTCTGTTGATTTTGAGGAAGCGATGGGTGGAGTGGGCTTAGGAGCTACCACGGCGACATCCTTAGACTTGGGTGTATTTGCGGTCTCCGCTGAGCGCACAACCACACATTCCCGAAGAAGAACCGGAGTCTCGAACCCGTCTTCATCGGCCACGTATGCCATATTATCTTTTATCTTAACCACTACGCCTCCTCCTACATCATTGAGAAAACGCACAGTATCACCTATTTTAACTGCCATAACTTATAATTGTAGATTTAATATTCGCAAAGATACTAAAAATTTCAGTGTATTTTACTAACTTTGCCATGTATGACGCCACTTTTCTCAATCATCACTGTCTGCTACAACTCAGCCGACAATCTTGCCGAGACTATCGCCTCTGTCGATCGTCAGACTTTTCAACGTTATGAACATATCATTATCGACGGAGCATCGACAGATAATACCCCGTCTGTGCTTGCCTTAGTTGATACAAGTCGGCGTACGATTGTGTCCGAACCGGATCATGGTATTTATGATGCTATGAACAAAGGGCTCGGGTACGCTCAAGGTACGTATCTCATATTCCTTAATGCCGGAGATACTTTTCATGGCGATGATACTTTGCAGATCTATGCAGATTGTGCTGAAGACTATGATTATCCTGATTTTATCTACGGTCAAACCTTATTGGTCGATTCAAACAGGCGTCCATTGGGCGAACGTCATCTGAGAGCTCCTGAATATTTGACTTATAAAAGTTTCGCCAATGGTATGCTGGTGTGCCATCAGGCTATGGCAGTAAAAAAAATCATTGCCCCTTTGTATGATACCCGTTATCGTTTTTCTGCGGATTATGATTGGGCGGTGAAATGTCTTCAACATTCGCGACTCAACGTTTATACAGGGGCTATCATGTGTAACTATCTTAGTGAAGGAGTTACAACTGCAAACCGACGCGCCTCGTTGATAGAACGTTTCCGCATAATGAGTCGCTATTATGGATTTATGCCTACTGCATGGCGCCACATTAGTTTTCTTTTCAGATTCCTGCGTCGCAAAAAAACTTCAGCGAATAAATCAAAATGATATTATATAATACCACCTTCCATCACGCTCCCGATATTACGGCAGATTTACTCAACTGGTTGCGTGCAGCATTTATCCCTTGTGCTCTTGACTTCGGATTCTCTGAGCCGCAACTTACTCGTGTCATACTGCCTCCCACCGATGAAGCGGCCGAAGCGTATGCTCTAAGTTTTAAATGCAGCGATTGCGATTTTATACACAAATGGGAATCATCTGATGGAGCTGAGTTACTTTCAGATATGTTTCAGCGCTGGGGAGAATATGCCCTTGCATTTTCCACACCTATGGAGATTCTGGAATTATGACGGATACAGACTCTAAAGATTCACTCAAACAGTGGGATCGAATAATAATTGGAATTGATCCGGGTACAAACCTAATGGGTTATGGCATTATTGGCGTCCGACAAAAGCGTCCGTCGATGATTGCGCTCGGTGTTATTGAACTTCATCGTGCCGATAGCCATTATCTTCGTCTACGTCACATCTATGACCGTGTGCTCGCCCTTGTCGAAGGTTTTTTACCTGACGAAATGGCCATCGAGGCACCCTTCTTTGGAAAAAACGTTCAGTCAATGCTTAAACTTGGTAGAGCTCAGGGCGTTGCTATGGCAGCTGCATTATCGCGTGACGTACCTATCACAGAGTATGAGCCGAGAAAAATCAAACAGTCCATCACTGGCACAGGTGCAGCTTCTAAAGAGCAGGTTCGTGAAATGCTGCGCCGGCAGTTGAATATTCCGGCAGATACCTTACCGCCACAACTTGACTCAACCGATGCGTTGGCTGCGGCTTTATGTCATTTTTATGAAACTCAACGGCCACAGGCCGCCGTTTCGTCCTGCAAATCTTGGAAAGACTTTATCGCTAAAAATCCCGACAAAGTCAAAGGTCTCTGAAACTGTTAGAACTCCAGCGAAACTCGTACGTTTATCTGGCGGCGCGTCAGATAATTGGGCACTGCATACTGTATGTCATTGACATCTGTTACCCAATAGTAAGAACTTACGTTTGAAATATCCAGCAAGTTAAATATATCAAGGCCGAGCCATGCACTCTTGATAGCTTTGCGTGACTTCCGCGAACCTTCAACGACAGCGTCAGTTTTAGGCTGTATCAGGGCGTATGCAAGTCCTATATCAACGCGTTTGTATGCCGGAGCGCGGAAATATCCCTGATCTCGGGACGATCTCGGTGCTGTGATCGGCAACCCGTCAGTAAATACTCCGCGAAGATTGAATTTAAGACGCGGGAATTTGGGAAAGTAGTCGGTAAAAAACAGTGCGAAACTGTAGCGGCGATCCGATGGAAGAGGTACATTGACGCCATTAAGTTTTTGCGAAGTCTGCATCAAGGAGAAACTTATCCATGAGTCGCTGCCGGGAACAAACTGGCCGAAAAGTTTGAAATCTATACCTGCCGCATGTCCGCTTGAAGCGTTTACGCCGCTATAGACAAGTTTTAGATTTTCTATCTCATAGGGTATAAGATTTCCGAGAATTTTGTAATATGCTTCCGCCGACAGTTTGAAGGGACGATCCATAGCTCGGAATGTGAAATCTGATCCGCCTATGAATTGAAAACTACGCTGCGAGCGTAAATTCTGGTTAAGAGTAATGATGGTGTTACCTTCCGCATCTGTTACGGGAAGTCTGAATTCGCGATAGAAGGGTGTTTGATAATATAAACCGGTTGCAAATCGGAATGACCATCGCGGAGCACTTTCCGGAATGAAACCTATGCTAATTCGCGGACTCACAAGGAACTCTTTATTGAAGTCAGTGTATGATATTCTCACACCGCCATTGACGTTGAAGTAGCCGGCAGAAGAGTTCATTCGCCAAGCATCTTGAGCATAAAACGCAAAATTATTGATTGTCACGTCGCAATGCGAATCAAGGTTGTATATGACTTTCAGCGCATCGGGTAGGGCAGGGAGAGAATATCCTGCTGAGTCGCGCAGTTCCCATTCTCGCGTACGGTCAACAACCGATCTATGGCTAAAAGAAAGTCCGTAGCTGAGATTATGATTGTTGATTCCGCTTGATCCTCTCAGTGCGAAATTCATCACAGATGCTTTTAGACGGTTTCGAGCATGTTCGTGGTAACGACCTACACCAAGTTCGCCTCCGATGCTTCCGCCTGACGAGGCGCTGCCGTCTGTTCCGGCCTGATCGAGCCAATATTCGCCGCTTATATCATAGGTGACGAGTTCATTAGTCATAAAGCCCGACGCAAGGGCTGCAAATTCATGCGACTTATTGGGCTTGAAAGCTAAAGTCAAAGCACCGAACCATGTTTCGAATTTATCCTTCTCCTGACCGTCGAAGTATACTTTAAACTGCTTTGCGTCCGTCGATGTTCCGAAATTGGTTGTGCGAGTGGCTGGTATAAATTTATAATTGTTTATGGCCGCGTTCCCTAAAAAGTTGACAGATACTTTATCTGAAAACTTATAGGTTAGCGAGGTCTGATAATCAAAGAAGCGCGGATCGTACTCGCCTTTATCATCCATAGAGCTCAGGAGAGAGCTGTTTGATTTGTAGCGCACACCGTGGAGCTGGGTAAATCTGCGCGAAGCGCTTCCGAGCGACAGGCTACCACCCATAAGACTGAGGGCTGCTGCGCCTTCGAAAGATTCAGGTTCGCGATATGTGATATCAAGTACACTCGACATTCTGTCGTCATATCGCGCCGGGAAACCTCCGGTAGAAAAGTTTACAGATCCAACCATATCGGGGTTGATGATACTGAGACCTTCCTGCTGCCCGGAACTTACGAGCTGTGGACGGTATACCTCGATTCCATTGATATAAACACTGTTCTCATCGTATGATCCACCTCTGACATTGTATTGTGAAGACATTTCGTTGCCCGAAGTTACTCCGGCCATAGTCGTAATCATGGACTCGATGCCATTTCCCGAAGCATCCGGCGCTAGTTTGTAAGATGAAGCATCAATCTTTTGGATAGCTCCGGTCTGTTTTTGAAAATCTGTAACTTCCAGTGCTCCTAATGAATATGATGCTGGTGTCATCTTTACATTAAGGGTTATTTCGCCTTTCGGATCGACCAGACGTCGTTTGGCTTCCTCGTAACCTATACAAGTGAATACAACTCGAATTGTGTCAGCATCAGGAGCCGAAATGGTGTACCTTCCGTCCAGACCGGATGTCACACCTAAGGCAGTACCGGCGATTTTAACGGTGGCAAATTCAAGAGGCTCGTTTTTCTCATCTGTAATCAAGCCAGAGATTTTTACCGCCGCAGACGCAGCTACAGTACAGATAAGTGTAATAATAGATGATAAGAATATGCGATATAATGCTTGCATTGATTGCTTATGGAGATAATTATACATCTATTCAACGTTAGCTATCTCTGAAAATTATATCCTACAGCAACGTAGTCTCAAAAAAAATCAGTAGATTTGTGCTATCAAATCCAAACGTTAACACATCATCTATGAATATAGCTGTAGTTGGTACCGGTTATGTGGGACTTGTCTCTGGCGCCTGTTTTGCAGAGGTCGGAGCCAATGTGACTTGTATTGATATTGATAGAGATAAGATTACTCGTCTTGAAAAGGGTGATATTCCTATCTACGAACCCGGTCTCGACGAGCTCGTTCGTCGGAATGTTACAGCCGGTAGACTTGCTTTTTCAACGGATCTCGCAGCGGTTATTGATGATGTGGAGGCTGTTTTTTGTGCAGTCGGAACTCCTCCGGACGAGGATGGATCGGCAGATCTCAGTCATGTCGTTGACGTTGCCCGTCAGTTCGGACGCCTGCTCAACCGTTATTCGATTCTGGTCACCAAGTCGACGGTTCCCGTAGGAACATCAGAAGTTATAAAAAGAGTTATTCGCGAGGAGCTTGATCGTAGGGGCGTTGATATACCCTTTGAAGTCGCATCCAACCCGGAGTTTTTAAAAGAAGGAGCAGCGATTAAAGATTTCATGTCTCCTGATCGTGTTGTGATCGGCGTTGAGTCCGATCGGGCACGCAAGGTGATGGAGCGTCTCTATCGTCCATTCTTACTGAATAACTTTCGGGTTCTGTTCATGGATATTCCGTCTGCCGAAATGACTAAATATGCAGCAAACTCTATGTTGGCAACGCGAATTTCATTTATGAACGAGATTGCACGCTTATGCGAAAAGACCGGCGCCGATGTCAACATGGTGCGTAAGGGCATCGGTAGTGATGCGCGTATCGGTGGAAAATTCCTATATCCCGGCTGCGGCTACGGAGGATCTTGTTTCCCGAAGGACGTAAAGGCTCTTGGTGCTACCGGTCACGACCACGGCTGTGAGATGAATATCATCCGGGCTGTTGAAGAAGTAAATGAGCGTCAGAAACGCGTCGTATTCGAAAAACTTACGGACGCTCTCGGAGATTTAGTCGGTAAACGTATCGCTATTTGGGGACTCGCCTTTAAGCCGGAGACAGACGATATGCGCTCGGCGCCGGCGTTGACAGTTATCGAATGTCTGCTTAAATCTGGAGCGGAAGTTGTGGTTTACGATCCTGTAGCGATGGATGAATGCCGTCGGCGTATAGGAGATCGTGTAACATATGCAAAAGATATGTATGAGGCTTTGATCGATGCTGATGCTTTGGCTATGATTACCGAGTGGAAGCAGTTCCGCTTACCCTCGTGGCGTCTTATCCGCAGTGCAATGCGTGGTACTGTCATAGTTGACGGCAGAAATATTTATGATGCTCAGGACGTAGTCGGTGAAGGCTTTGATTATTATAGTATAGGTCGCCGTCCGGTGAAAGCTAAAAATTAAAATATCCACAAGATGTCATCTTCAAGAATAATGTTGTCAAGGGTGCACTTAAGCGGCACCGAACAAAAATATATCGACGAAGCGTTTGCCGACGATTGGGTCGTGCCTCTTGGGCCGCACGTAGATCAGTTTGAACATCGTTTGGAAGCCTTTTTACCGGCAGAGGCTGTGGTTGCGCTTAGTGCCGGAACTGCTGCAATTCATCTTGGTCTTGTTCTTCTCGGAGTCGGCCGCGGCGACGAGGTGATTTGTCAGTCCATGACTTTCGCCGCTTCGTGCAATCCTATAGTTTATCAAGGTGCACGGCCGGTATTTGTCGACAGCGAGGATCAGACAATGAATATGAATCCCCGTATGCTCGAGCGAGCAATAATCGAGCGCTATCGCATTACCGGTCGTTATCCTAAGGCAATAATTCCTGTGGATTTGTATGGGATGCCTGCTCAACTCGACGAAATATGCGATATTGCCAACTCCTATGGTATCCCTGTATTGGAAGATGCGGCTGAAGCACTTGGATCAGAATATAAGGGCACTAAGTGCGGGACATTCGGCGAGTTCGGAGCGCTTAGCTTCAACGGCAATAAAATGATTACCACTTCCGGAGGCGGTGCACTTGTCTGCCACGATGCGGCAACTGCCGGAAGAGTAAAGTTCTATGCTACACAGGCGCGCGAAGACCGTCCGTACTATTATCATGAAACGATCGGTTACAACTATAGGTTGAGTAATATTTCCGCCGCTATAGGTTGCGGTCAGATGGATGTCCTTGAAAACCGCATAATGCGTCGCCGGGAGATCCATCGCCTTTATTCCGAATTGCTTAAAGATTGTCCGCAAGTAAAGGTACAAGATAATCCCGACGAACGATTCAACTCCAATTTCTGGTTGACTACTATTT
>CAZULD010000001.1:47993-60105 GCA_964621135.1 uncultured Bacteroides sp.
AAAGAATACTTCAAAATTTGAGCATGAAAGGCCGGCGCAGAATATGTATCGCTTTTGATCTTGACGACACTCTTTTTAAAGAGCGTGAATATGTTTTGACCGGTTGGCGTGCCGTAGCGGAGAGATTTGCTTCTGTTGCAGGAATGTCATCTGACGAGATTTTTACGCTGATGTCTACAGCGCCTGATGCGTTTGATGCGTTGCTCGAATTGCCTTCAATTAAAAATGCCGGGATTGGTATTGCTGATTTGCTGACCGTTTACAGATCGCACAAACCGAACCTGACATTGTCTCAGGATACAGCGTCTACGCTTACTCGTCTAAACGAGACCGGTATAGAACTGGCAATTATAACTGACGGCCGCAGCCTTACTCAGCGCAATAAGATCGTAGCACTTGGTCTCGAATCGTTTATTCCTGGCGACCACATCCTTATTAGCGAGGAAGTCGGAGCAGATAAATTGACTCCTCTGCCTTTTGAGCGGCTGATGAACCTACGCCCGGCTGACCGCTACTATATGGTCGGCGACAATCCTATAAAAGATTTTTACCACCCCAATCTGTTGGGGTGGACAACTATAATGTTGCGCGATCGCGCAGGCATCAATGTGCCGTCTCAGGCGCTTGACGATCTTGAGCCCGATTATTGGCCTCAGATTTTCATTGATAACTTAACACAACTCCCCGAATTATGCCTACCGCTTTAATAACAGGTATTACCGGCCAGGATGGTTCTTATCTTGCAGAATTTCTTATCGAAAAAGGCTATGAGGTGCATGGCATCATGCGCCGCAGTTCCTCGTTCAACACCGGACGCATCGAGCACCTTTACCTTGACGAATGGGTCAAGGACATGCATCGTCGCCGTCGGTTGCATTTGCATTATGGAGACCTGACTGATTCATCATCGCTTGTCCGTATCATTGCCGAGGTATGCCCTGACGAAATATATAATCTTGCAGCCCAAAGTCACGTTAAGGTTTCATTCGACGTTCCCGAATATACCGCTGATGTAGATGCCGTCGGTACCCTCCGTTTACTTGAAGCGGTCAGAATTCTCCACATGGAGAATAAATGTCGTATCTATCAGGCTTCAACATCCGAACTCTACGGTCAGGTGGAAGAAGTTCCTCAAAACGAAAAGACACCTTTCCATCCTCGTTCGCCTTATGCCGTTGCAAAACTCTACAGCTACTGGATAATGAAAAATTATCGTGAAAGCTACGGCATGTTTACGGCTAACGGCATCCTTTTCAATCACGAATCAGAGCGTCGCGGAGAGACCTTTGTGACAAGAAAGATTACTTTGGCAGCCGCGCGTATTGCAGCCGGAGTTCAGGATAAACTTTATCTCGGTAATCTTAATGCCTTGCGCGATTGGGGCTATGCAAAAGACTATGTGGAGTGTATGTGGCTTATCCTTCAGCAAGCTGTCCCCGGCGACTATGTTATTGCTACAGGCGAATATCATTCTGTCAGGGAATTCGCAACCCTTGCATTCGAGCGGGTTGGCATAACTCTCAGATGGGAGGGCGAAGGTATCGATGAAAAAGGAATTGACACAGCAACCGGTCGCACGCTTGTCGAAGTCGATCCCCGTTTCTTCCGTCCTGCTGAAGTCGAGCAGTTGCTTGGCGATCCCTCAAAAGCTCGCAAAGAACTCGGTTGGAATCCTACCAAGACTTCATTCAAAGCTCTCGTTAATCTAATGGTTGATGCAGATGTTGAGTTAGTCAGAAAAGAACGTCTTTCAAAACAATGATCTCAAAAAATGCTAAAATATATGTCGCAGGTCACCGCGGTTTAGTCGGATCTGCGATTTGGAAAAATCTGAAGCAGCGGGGATATAATAATCTTGTAGGGCGCAGCCATTCCGAGCTCGATCTCTTGGATGGTGCGGCTGTAAAAGATTTTTTCGATAAAGAAAAACCTGACCTTGTCGTACTCGCGGCTGCCCATGTCGGCGGAATTATGGCGAACTCTATTTATCGTGCCGATTTTATTTATGAAAACTTGCAGATTCAGCAGAATGTCATAGGTGAGGCGTTCCGTCACGGCGTGAAAAGACTCCTCTTCCTTGGATCGACTTGCATCTATCCTCGCGAGGCTCCTCAACCCATGACTGAAGACGTTCTTCTCACATCCCCGCTCGAATATACCAACGAGCCTTATGCCATCGCCAAAATCGCAGGCATGAAGATGTGCGAATCGTTCAATCTTCAGTACGGCACTGAGTATCTCGCCGTTATGCCTACAAATCTATACGGCCCTAATGATAATTTTCATTTTGAAAATTCACATGTTTTGCCGGCGATGATACGCAAGATGCACGTTGCTCGTTTGCTGTCTGAAGGCGCTTATGCTGAGATTCGTCGTGATCTGGATGTGCGTCCGATAAGTGGGTTTGATCATATTGCTGCTACTGACAGTGAAATTGCTGCACGACTTTCCGCCTTCGGAATATATTCAGATCATCTTGATCTGTGGGGATCCGGCTCTCCTCTCCGCGAATTCCTATGGAGTGAGGATATGGCTGACGCATCGGTTCATGTTCTGCTTAATGTGAAGTTCGAAGATTTAAAACGGAGAGTAGGGGGAGATATTCGAAATACACATATCAATGTTGGTACGGGTAAAGAACTATCCATCGCTCAATTAGCTGAAATGATTCGCAAAACTGTTGGCTTTGAAGGTCAATTACGTTGGGATTCAACCAAACCTGACGGCACGATGCGCAAGCTCTGCGATGTTACTCGTCTCCATGATCTCGGATGGCATCATAAAGTTGAACTCGCCGACGGCATTGTCCGTCTATATGACTGGTATAAAGATAGTACGGTTAAAAGCTAATTTTTTTGACCGGGAAAATTTGGCGGAATGGATTTTTCGCCGTAAATTTGCAGTGCAAAAAGGCGATTTAGTGTAGTGGCCTAGCACGCCGCCCTCTCACGGCGGAAACCCGGGTTCGAGTCCCGGATTCGCTACACAACCATAAGCTCTGAACATTAATGTTCAGAGCTTTTAATTTAATATCTTATTGTATACTTGTGCGATATGCTTTGGGTGTCAGTCCGGTTACGCGAAGGAAATATTTGGTAAAAGTGGGAGCGTCAGGGAAGTTGAGAGTGGTTGCGATATCTTTTATGCTCCTGTTTATATCAGTAAGCATTGACTTGGCTCCGCCGACAACAACAATTTCTATCCAATCCGATGGACTCTTACCCGATAATTGGCGAACGATGGTAGAGAAATATTTTAGGCTGACGCCCGAACGCATGGCATAGAAGTTGACATTTCGGTGTTCTCGATAATTACCATAGAGAGCAAGCATAAAACGTAGAAATACGATATCACGTTGGGTATGACCTCCTACTTCCAGCTGGATATTGGCGAAATATATCCTGATGACTTGAGCCAAAATGAGGGAACTTCGGAAATTTATTATATCTTGCTGAATCCGACTACATGTATTATTATAACATTTATCTGCGATTTCCCGGTATTCGCTAAGATATTCATTAATTGATGCTGTCAATCGGCAGAAGTTGATGTCTGTAATTTCAACCAACGGGCGGTTTTGTATAGCGATAAGATTGTTGGTGTTAATCCATTGGTTAATCATCATCGGCACATCCTCAATCTGTAAAAATCCGAAGATCACTTCGCTTGGCTGACTCACTTCCACAACCTCAATATTGACAAATGGCATACAAGCGAACATGCAATGGGTGGAAACAATATATTTCTCGTTGAGGATCTTTATAGCGAATGACCCTTTTGTACATATTGCAAACGCACACCTTCCGGTCATATCAAACACCTGGCCGGGATTGTTGTCCGGCTCAAGTGTAATGGTTGCTATTTCAAGTCTTATTTGCATGTCGGGTGAGTTGTGAATGTACAAAATAAATATATTTTTACCTGTTTTCCAACATTATTATGTCAAAATCGAACAAATTGACAATTAATTCCATAAAGTAGACATTTGTACAAAACTCGTTTGAATGTAATTTTGCAATTTAATATAAATAAATTGTAGTATTGTAGATATGAATTATCAATTAGCTTGTCGGGCATTTATCCTGACGCTTACACCGTTTTTAATCTCCGCATGCGGACACGATTCAAAAGAAACTAACTCACGGCCCGCTGTGAGAGTAAAAACAATGTCCATAGCCAACAATGGGGTGGAGGAGAAATCATCTTATTCGGGTACGGTAGAAGAGGATAACGGTACAGTCTTAAGTTTTGCGGCTGCCGGAACTATTAAAACCCTTTCTGTATCTGAGGGTGAAAATGTAAAGAAAGGCCAGTTGATAGGAACACTTGATGACGGCTCGTTAAAAAGTGCCTATGATATAGCTGTAGCTACTCTGAATCAGGCTAAAGATGCCTATAACAGGATGAAAATTCTACATGATTCAAATTCTTTGCCTGATATAAAGTGGGTTGACGTTCAGAGTAAATTGACTCAAGCCGAAAACGCTGCTGAAATAGCAAAAATTGCACTGGAAGATACGAAATTGTATGCTCCGGTTTCAGGAGTCGTATCAGAAAAAATGGCATCTGTCGGACAGACCGCAGCTCCGGGTATTCCCATTGTCAAGATCGTTGAAATTCGTTCAGTGAAAGTTGGTATTTCTGTTCCTGAAAATGAAATCTCTAAATTTTCTAACGGTGCAACTGCCGTTATCACTTCCAAAGCAGCCTCAGAGGAAGTTTATTCAGGCAAATTAGTAGAGAAGTCGGTCGTTGCCAATCCTTTATCTCGATCATATTTGATAAAATATCAAGTCGATAATGCCGCAGGCCACTTGTTACCGGGTATGATTTGTGATGTCGTTGTTGATAACGCGACCGTGTCTGAAGGAGTTATTTTACCTGTGTCGGCCGTATTGTTAGCCGCCGATAATTCCAATTTTGTTTGGCTTGATTCTGCAGATATGGCAGTCAAGCGTATCGTAGAAGCCGGCGCAATGTTGCCGGAAGGAATAATGATCAACTCCGGATTAAGTAGCGGCGATAAAGTAATTGTTGCCGGCACTGAAAAAGTATCGCAAGGTACAAAAGTTACTTCGATAAATTAATGACAAATATGGATTCTTCAAATAAAAATACTGAAGGAGGACTGTTGTCTAAACTACCTCCTGTCAAAAATTCGCCTCTCGTGGTATGGGGCGTGAAGTATGCCAATGTCGTTGTGCTGATGGTGTGCGTATTTGTTATTTTTGGCGTATATGCACTCCAGACAATGGATAAAAATGAATTCCCGAATTTCACTATCCGAGAAGGCGTCGTTGTGGCGGTATATCCGGGCGCTACATCCCTTGAAATGGAGCAACAGGTGATGAAACCCTTGGAAAATTTTGTATTTGGTTTCAAAGAGGTAAATAAAGTCAAGACTACATCAAATGCGACAAACGGCATGGTGATGATCTACGTCGAACTTGACGATAAGATTACCGATACAGATTCTTTTTGGAATACGTTTAGCCGTGAACTCAGCAGTGTGAAGCAACAACTGCCATCAGGAGTGTTGGCCGTCGAGGTGATCTCAAATTTCGGCGATACTTCGGCATTGTTGATCACTATGGAGAGTGATGACAAGACCTATCGCGAATTGAGTGATTATATGGATGCTCTTCAAGACCGACTTCGTACGGTTGAGAGCGTGGGCACCATGAATGTCTACGGCAAACAGAACGAACAGATCTCAATAGAAATCGATCCAGAAAGACTCTCCCATTACGGCATTTCAGAGAAAACCTTGGCCGCGACTCTTTTCACTCAAGGGTTCCGTACTACCGGCGGGGAAATAAGATCAGACTCTTATACATCTCCGATTTATATTGACAATCCTATGAATTCGGTTGCCGATATCGCCGATCAGATTGTTTTGTCAACACCTGCAGGACAAGTAGTTCGTCTGAAGGATATCGCAAACGTAAAACGAGAGTACCCCGAGCCCACTTCATATATCACCAACAACGGTCGCAAATGTATTCTGCTTTCGGTGGAGATGAAACCGGGTAATAATATAGTCAAGATGGGTGAACTCGTTGAAAAGCAACTCAATGCCTTCCAATCTCAGTTACCCGAAGACGTCACCCTTTTCAAGATTACCAATCAACCTGAGGTTGTTAATAGCAGTGTTCTTGATTTCCTCCGAGAACTTCTGATCGCTGTGATCGCTGTGATTGTGGTTATTATTCTGTTGCTTCCGTTGCGAGTCGCCTTGATTGCTGCGGCAACAATCCCTATTACTATCTTCATATCGTTAGGTTTGTTCTATGCATTTGGTATAGAGTTGAACACTGTTACCTTTGCCTGCCTTATAGTCTCGTTAGGTATGATTGTGGATAACTCTGTAGTGATTATCGACGATTATGTAGAGCTGATTGGTGAAGGCATGGATCGCAAGGAAGCGACCATACGCTCAGCATCGGAATTTTTGAAGTCTATTTTCTCAGCTACTCTCGCTATTTCTATCACCTTCTTCCCGTTCCTGTTTACAATGACAGGAATGTTCCGCGATTTCTTGACAGACTTCCCGTGGGCTATATCCATTATACTCTTGGGTTCATTACTTATTGCGGAGCTGTTGGTTCCGTTCTTGCAGTACCGCTTCATAAAACCGGCAAAGGTTGAGAATTTGGACGGGGACGCTCAGGGAGCTAAAAAACATTTCTCGCTACTCCGTGCACTTCAAACGGGATATAACAAACTCATTGCTGTTTGCTTCAATCATCCTTGGGCGGTATTGTTGATCGCAGGAGTGCTGACAGTCGGCGGAGCTTGGTTGCTGATGACACGCCCAATGCAGTTGATGCCGATTGCTGAACGCAATCAGTTCGCTGTGGAAATTTATCTACCTACCGGTACGCCGTTGGACAAAACAAATGTTGTCGCAGATTCACTTGCCAATATTCTGAAGCAGGATAAGCGTGTTGTGTCTATTGCAAATTTCCATGGTTGCTCGTCACCTCGATTCCAGACAACTTATGCGCCACAGGTCGGTGGCCCGAACTTCGCACAGTTCATAGTCAATACTGAAAGTAATGAGGCTACCATTGATGTCTTGAATGAATACACAGCAAAGTATCGCGATTACTTCCCCGAAGCAAAAATCCGCTTTAAGCAGTTATCCTATTCAAATGCGGCCTATCCTATAGAAGTACGCATTAAAGGCAATGATTATTCGTTGCTCCATGCCGTTTCCGATTCTGTAGTGGCGATTATGCATTCCATCCCTGAAATTAATCTTACGAGCAGCAGTCTGAATGCTCCTCTTGTAGCAGCTCAGGTATCACCGGACTTTACCTCTATGTCCCGTTTGGGTCTCAGTGATTTGATGCTTGAAGCAAATCTTGCAATGAGATATACCAATACCGGCATTCCGGTGGCAACTTTGTGGGATGGCACATATTCGACTCCTGTAGTATTCCGCACACCGACATCTGAGCGTTCGGATGTCAACGACCTTCGAAATGAATTGCTTCCGGTTATGGGTTTAGCTTCAGCTCCGTTGCGTCAGGTCGCAGAAGTGGTGCCGTCGTGGAACTATGGCCAGCTCTCTCATCGTAATGGCATACCTTGTATAACGATTAGTTCGGAAGTTGAGCGCGGTGCATTTGCACTTTCAGTGACAGACATATTGAAAAAGCAGTTGGACAAGCTCCCGTTACCCGACGGTGTTACTATTGAATATGGCGGTGATTACAGCCAGTCTGAAGAGATGTGGCCTCCCATTATTTCCGCCCTTCTTATGGCTGTTGTGATTATCTTCTTCATTCTGTTGGCACACTACAAAAATGTGGCGACATCCGGTCTGCTCTTACTTTGCATAGTGTTGTGTATTCCCGGAGCCGGTATCGGTCTTGCTATTCAGGGCGAGGTACTTTCACTGACCTGTACTCTCGGGTTTATCTCTCTGATGGGTATTCTTGTAAGAAATGTGATCATTATGATTGACTATTCCGAAGAACTCCAGCGTTCGGAAGGCATGACCGTCAAAGAAGCGATTTTCCATAGTGCCGAACGCCGTATGCGCCCCATATTCCTTACTTCGGCTGCCGCCTCAATGGGTGTGCTGCCCATGGTTATGACCGGTACACCACTGTGGCGACCAATGGGTACTGTAATTTTCTGGGGAACAATCATAACATTCTTCTTTATCGTCACCGTAATACCGGTTCTTTACTGGAAGGTGATGGAGAAAAAATCAGTAAAAAACGAAACGAAATGAAAAAGATATTCAGCATAAGTGCTATCATGACAATGATATCATTGTCACTAAATGCTCAGCAGTTGACGCTTGAAGAGTGTGTGGAGCTTGCTCTTGAAAATAATGCCAGAATGCGGACTGCTGAGTACACACTTAAAGCATCCCGAGAGACCTCTCAAGAGGCTTTTACAAAATATTTTCCGGAGATCAGTATGAGTGGAGCAGCTTTTACCGCCAATCATGGTATGCTTCAGCACAACTTCGATCTACCTCTATCCATGATCAACCCGGACATCCCGGATATGAATTTCAACTTGAGCGTCCTCAAAAAAGGATCTATTGCAGGTATAAATCTAATTCAGCCTATATTTTTGGGTGGACGAATTGTCAATGGCAACAGATTGGCTCACGTTGGAGAAGAAGTAAGCCGCTTGCAGCAACGTCAGACGGCTGATGAGGTCAGACGTGGAGTCGAACAATATTATTGGCAGTTAGTAGCCCTTCACTCCAAGCAGAAGACTTTGGATAAGGTGATAGCAATGCTTGACACGCTTACCACACAAGTCCAGAGTTATGTTGACGCAGGTATAACGACAATCAACGATCTTCTCGAGGTAAAGTTAAAAAGAAACGAGATGCTCGTCGCAAAAAGCGAACTTGACAATGGTATCAGTGTTCTAAGGATGTTACTGTCGCAATATGTAGGGAAAGGTACGTCCGGATCTGTTGATGTTGCAACAGAAGTTGAAACCGGAGATATGCCTGTCTTTCCTAATGATATCTATCGTGCACCAGAAGAATGTCTTGATCAGACCGTTGGTCATGGCTTACTGACCCAAAATGTTAAAGCAAAAGAACTTGAACAAAAAATGGCTGTAGGTAATAATCTTCCTGTTGTCGCAGCAGGCGCAAGTTATAATTATGAGCATCTTTTGGATCAAGGGCATACGTTTGCCAATCTTTATGTCACGGTGAGCGTGCCGTTGACTGATTGGTGGGGCGGCTCACACAATATGAAAAAGAAAAAACTTGAAGCTCAGATTGCACGCACACAATTAGAAGATGATTCGCAGTTGCTTATCATTGCTATGACAAATGCGTGGAATGATTTGACAACATCCTACACACAAATGAAAATTGCCAATGAATCCATCGAGCAGTCAGCAGAAAATTTGAGACTCAATCAAAATTTTTATGACGCGGGTACTACGACCATTACTGATTTGCTGAATGCTCAGACTCTTTATCAGCAATCACAAGATAAGTTTGTTGATGCTTACGGTCAGTTCCAGATCAAGAAGTTGACATATCTTCAGGCAACCGGGAGATAAGCTATTTCTAATCAGTTTGAACGCACTCCCGAATGCGACTGAGTTGAGCAGAAGTAAAGACCGGTGAATTGACAGCATCAATCGTTTCGTCGAGTTGATTGACCGAACTACAGCCTGCAATTACAGAGGTCACACCTTTATTATTTAGAACCCATGCGGTCGCCATTTGAGCGAGGCTTTCGCCTCGCTCTTTTGCTATTTCGTTTAGCCGCGCAACTTTTGTCAGCACTTCGGGTGTGAGTTGTTCTTTTGTGAGATGCCAACCGCGATCAGCACGAGATCCGACCGGCACACCATGCAGGTATTTGTCAGTCAGCATGCCTTCGGCCAGAGTAGAAAAAGCAATGAAACCTATACCTTTGCTCTCAACGAACTCCAATAGTCCGTTCTTTGTAACACTTTGATCGAATAGATTCAATCTGTTTTGGAAAAGCAGACAGGGTGTATCATGAGCTTTCAAGTATTCAGTAGCGTATTCCATTTTGTCGAGAGGCCAACGCGAGATCCCGACGTATAAAGCCTTGCCTTGTCTCACGGTGTCGACAAGTGCCTGCAGAGTTTCTTCTATGGGTGACTCAGGGTCGTAACGATGGCTATAGAATATATCGACATAGTCAATGTGCATGCGTTTAAGGCTCTGATCGAGTGAAGCCATCAGATACTTTCTCGACCCCCAGTTACCATAAGGCCCGGGCCACATATCATATCCGGCTTTGGTTGCAATGAAGAGTTCGTCTCTATATGGACGCAGGTCTCTCATCATAACTCGACCAAAAGTTTCTTCGGCACTGCCATACGGCTTACCGTAATTATTAGCGAGATCAAACGAAACAATACCACGATCAAACGCATGTAATAAGATTTCCCGGCTTTTAGCGAAAGGTGTTTCGGCACCGAAATTTTGCCAAAGTCCAAGCGAAATCCGAGGAAGCAATATCCCGCTCCTACCGGCTCGCTCGTATTTCATTACGTCGGTATAGCGGTTCTCTTTTGCCTGATAGATACTGTCTGCCATGATATTGGAGGTTTAGTGAGCTATGATGATATAAGGATTTATACTGACTAAGTGGGCGATGAAGCCGTCACGATCTTTAGGAGATATCTCAAGAGGCATAGCGCTCTTCATCACTGATCGATCTACAAATTTTATCGAGACGCGACGTGACGACATCCCTGCAGTGGCGAGATAGCCGGTTGTCTTCTTTACTTCTTTTATTTTAGCGATGGGAAAACGGTGAGGTCTGAAAAATTGGTAGATAATTAAGGTATCGCCGTCGATTTCATACCAACATCCGAATATAAAAAAGATCAAAAGAAGGGTAGGAGCTACGCAGAAGATAAGTGTAAGCCATCCGGGAGAATCTATAAACGTATAAATTACTGTCCCAAACCAGATGGCAAGTGTCAGCCACACCCACCAGTCAATTCTCGATCTATATTTTGTATTCATGTAATCTTTGCGACTTAAATATGTCATTCGGAATACTTCGGAGCTTCATAGCCCTCCTGAAAAAATTCTCCAGGCGTTACTTCGCCAGTTAAAGCTCCTCTATCGATCAAAAGTTTGACGCATTCTTGGGCATTGTCGGGTCGTTTAACTCTTCCGCGCGTAGAACGAGACAATTCATTTGATGTAGAAATTTCCCAGTCTACCAGTTGACCAATACTGATTGCAAATGCTTTATAATGTCCTTCAATAGGGATAAAAGTTACATATAAAGCCTCCCTTAGGAATTTAGGTTCCGGAAATTTCCAGACATAGATATGCTTGCCGTCATGTGAAATGTCAGTCACTTCAATTTCTTCATCCTTGAAAGGAGATTGGAACCCGTTACCGTTAGCAGAAAATGTATTTAGAACCTCTGGAGTTGATAATATTTCACCTTCTTTCTCCGGAATTTGTTCAACAACGACAGATAGATATTGGTGGACAAGAAAATAAGGGGTGACTTTTGGCAGTTCGGTAATTCGTTGTAGCTCTGACATAATAGAGTCGGATGATGTGGTCTGACCGGACGCAATGTCAGCGACAAATACTAATGATAGTGCCAAAAGGAGATGTTTGTAATTCATGGCTTTAATGGATTAAGTTACCAATTACTGCAATTTATATTTAATCTTGCATGCAAATATAATAAGATTAGGTTAATTTATGAAATTATTATTAGATTAATAAAAAGTCGGCCTCGTCATCACGACGAAGCCGACCGTTGGGGATTTAGATTCCCTCCGGGAATGAGGGAATCGGGGATTGGGGAAATAGTATTTCTTATTCGGCGCTCTCGTTGAGAAGCTCAAGCATCTTGATTGCCGATACGGGGATACGGGTACCGGGACCAAAGATTGCTGCAACGCCGGCTTTGTAAAGGAAGTCATAGTCCTGTGCGGGAATTACACCACCGGCAGTAACCATGATATCTTCACGGCCGAGTTTCTTGAGTTCTTCGATAACCTGAGGTACAAGAGTCTTGTGACCGGCAGCGAGCGATGAAACGCCGAGGATATGAACGTCGTTTTCTACAGCCTGACGGGCAGCTTCGGCCGGAGTCTGGAAGAG
>CAZULD010000002.1:0-36591 GCA_964621135.1 uncultured Bacteroides sp.
CAATAAATTTTTTTCATAGTCAGCCGCGCCGCTTGCGCGAGCAAACGGCGCGGCTTTCTTTTCAACCCTCCCCTCAACCCCCGCTAATCCTCAATCCTCAACCTCAAAAAAACGATCACATCCATGATGTTTAACAAACTCATATACTCCGTTCTTGCCGTAGCCTCGCTTGGGGCTTTCGCGGCTTGTACGTCCTCATCCGACGACGGCGTTGAGGCTCCCGCAACTCAGGTACAGTTCCGGGTGGCTGACGTGTCGCGCTCCTCACTCACCAACAACGATAATATAACGTCCAAATCATTTGCCGTCTATGGCGATATGGTTTCGACAAGCGCTGCAGCCGGAACAAAGCCGACTCTCGTGTTCCCGGGTACAAAGGTGGCTTACAACGGCACAAACTGGGCCTACGAAAACACCCAATACTGGTTCCCCGGCCAGACCTATTCATTTGTCGCAGTTCATCCGCAAGATAATTCAGCCGCGGTCAGCGACCTTAAATATGAAAATAACAGCGTGAGCTTCAAATATAATTTTCCATCCACTTACAGCAATGCGGTCGACGTGCTAACCGCCACACACCGCCGCCGTTATCAGACCGGCAATCCTCATGCCGTGGCATTCGATTTCAAGCACATCCTCGCCCGCATCGACTTCGTTGCAAAGGTCGATCCGCAGCTTGAGATAACGGTTCAGGTAAATCATCTGACCATGCGTAATGTCAGCACGGGAGCCACTTATACAATCACCCCCGCTTCGACCACTACCGAAACCGCGGATTACACTGACGGATGGTCGGACTTCACCGACGCGAAAGCAACGCTTTTTGACCGCGATTTCGATGTCACTCTTACAAAAGATAATCCCACAAGCGACCTTTTCCCTATAGCCTCAGATCCTCTGCTTATCATTCCACAGGAAGTGTCGCAAAATCTTGAGGTAGAGATCGCATATACTGTATCCGGTGCAGTAAAAACAGCCAAAGCAAATCTGTTTAGCACAACAGTGGCTTCTCATGGCGGACGTTGGGTGGCCGGTCAGTCATACACCTATAACTTTACTCTCGGTGACAACGATGTAATCCTCTTCACCTCTCCGACTATCCAGTCGTGGTCAGAAGCCGAGGGCGCAAATTATGTAGTAACAGACTAAGATCCGATAATCAATCTTTCTTCACGATATAAGCAATGATAAAAGTTACAAAATATATAGCCTTATGGCTGACAGCAGCGGGACTGGCGGCGTGCGCGTCGACAGCCGACGAACCGTCGGCCGGGCCCTCGCCTGATGAATATATTTGCTTCGGTATGCCGACAATAAAGGTTGACGCTACGGTAGGCAACTTTGCCGATTCACCGACTTCGCGCTCCTCTATTTCTACCTCGATCGACAAGTTCCAAGTCTGGGGTTTCTGTGTGCCTAACAACATTTCCGGAAGTCTCAATCAGTCTGCCGCTACTCAGAATTGGGATCAGAAGTCGACTTTCTTCACTTCTGACGGATCGGCTGACGTATTCAGAAACCTTACTGTAAAGAATAGCGATAACGGATTTACGTCATACGACAATACTTCTTTTGGCGGAGAAAAATTCACGCCATGGAACAGTAATGCCAATGCCCGCTATTCGTTTATAGCCGGCTATATTCCCGATGGAACATTTACCGGAAGTTTCGCTATGGAAAAGGCATTACAGACTACTGAAGTCGATAAGGAGACCGGCAAAAATCTGTCCCATGGCCCGCGTCTGACTTATACATTGCCTCATGCCGCAACAATCGATACGGTCGGTATAACCACAATCGTTCCGTCTGCAGATCTTGACGCTCTTGTTGCCGCCCGATTTGATCATCAGAAGGCTAACGGCCGTGTCAATCTGTCGTTCTTCCACTTTATGACAGGTCTCCGATTCAAATTTCACAACCATACAGCCGACAAGCAGCTAGTAATCACCCGTGTTATTTACAAAGGTATCTTTCATCGAGAAATTACTTTCGATTTTACCACGGATGAGCCTACAATGTCAGTCAAGGGCGAATACGGCAGGAAATTCCAACTCTCCAACGGTAACCAGACAATCGTGCCGGGGGCGGCTGACTTTATGGGGGGAAATGATGATCCGGTGATCTTCCTGATGCTACCTAACCCCGACGGCACGACTAACGACTCAGACGGCAGATATACATTAGGTCGCGAAAAAGAAATCAGAGTGGAATACACACTTGGTGACAATACGCCTAAACACTTTGTTCATAAAAACTTTACTCTCAACTATATTCCGCAGCCTAATACGCTCCACACCGCTCACTTCCACTTTGTCGGAGACGAGTTTGTAGTTATGTTTCAGGCCGATGACGAAAAGAACTGGGAGAACGGTTCAGACAATCCGGTTATAATCCATTGATCTCTCATCATTAATATAAAGCTGTTCTAAGATATGATCACTTCACTTAAAAAATATATTCGTTTCGGTGCGATCGCGGGTGTCTTTGCGGCAGCCGTGACAGCGTGTAACGACGATAGTCTCCTTTCTCCCGAGCCTGCGGGCGAGGGTGGCGACGGCTATATCGTGTTCCGTTGCGCTGACATGCTCGAAACCTTTGTAGGCCAACATAATCCCGCCTCGCGCGCGGGCGGCTCGAAGAATCCGGAAGAAAAAGCTGTCAATACACTCCATATCTTCTTCTTCGATAATAACACAGGAAAATTGCTGACCAGGGAATATGATAATTTTCAGCCCTATCAGAAAGTTATCGGCAACTCCTTCATAAAAATTCCTACGGGCGACGGCATTCCGGAAGACCTTAAAGAAAAACTGAGTCATGTACGCATTGTTGCCATTGCCAACATTGACGCTACTGATGAGGCCATGGCTGCTACTGATGAAGTCAATCAATTTTATACCGATTTTAGTGTAGGCGGCAAGATTCAGCAGGCCGGCCGCGATGCAGGCGGTCAGCCTTACAAGATTGAAAAATACAGCGATCTTGAAGAATGGGTCTACTATCCCCGCATCCGTATGGGTGAAGATGGCAGCGGTGACATTTCCAAGCTCCCCGATGCAGGTATGCCGATGATAGGTGAGCTCGGCAATACTGAGATCGGTCAGGAACCACTCGATCTTTCCTCGAAACCTGCCACAACACCGGTAGTGAACATGAAAGCCTTGATGTCTAAGGTCAATGTATCTGTGGAACTTGATCCCGACCAGTCGACCGACCGATATCCTCTGCTTAAGATTACTGGCTACGGTGTGCGTAATATGCCTATAGCCGTACCCTTCCGGCAGCCGACAGCCGGGGTAAACGATGGTCAGACAAAGGGGAAACCGGCTGATTATGAAGATTATTTTACCAAATATGATGTCACAAATGTTTCGATGTTCCATGCTGATGGAAGTTCGAGCGGAGGAACCCATACAGAATGTAAGCCCGAGCAGCATGAATTTGTAACATCTGCAAATGTGACTATTAATAAGGACTCCGAGCCGGTGACTTTCACCTACTATACTTTCGAAAATATCAATCTTCCGGATTATAATGCCAAACGTGCCAACGGCGAAGATGCATTCAATGGTGCTCTTGAGCCGCAATATCCTCAGGCAATACAAAATATTAAAGATAAGGATGAGGCGGCCAAGCAGAAGCAGCGTTGGAAATCGACATTTGCTTATTCTGACCGCGCGTCGGCCATGATACTAAAGGGCGAATACACCACCCATCAGGGCCTTACATATAAGGCCCAGTTTACCGTTTACTTAGGATGTACGGTCGGCGTAGAGGATCCCAATATCGACTTCCAAGTTAAGCGTAACCACCGTTATGATAACAATATCGTGATCCACGGTCTTGATTATATCCGTAACTCGGATGACGACGTTTATAATTTCGACGGTCGCGTCAACGTCGTTGATGACAACCCATTTTATCTCGCAATCGTCAACGAGCGCAAGGTCGATGCTCACGCTACGGCTCTGCCGATGGACGTTTGGTTTATGTATCGTGAAGATGGCGGCGGTAGCGGTAAAGAAGAAGCAGTCTTTGATCATAACTCTACTGTAACGGTTACTATCCCAGATGAGTGTAACTGGGTTAGAATGGTGATGATTCCGCGTGCAGAAATGGAGGCAGAAAGAGAAGTTGTGGTGAATGGAGTGACAAAGAAAGTTTCATTCTATCCCGGAACCGGAGCAGAAGAATATTTTACTACGGATCTCTTTACTCGTATAGATAATAAAACGATTCTTTCCGGCCACTACGAAGGTGCTCAATGTGGGAAATCGGTTACGATACAGTGTACACCTACGCTAAATAATTCACGTTCGCGTGTCTATTTCTATATTGATGAGAATGTTCCAACCTCAAATAATCCAACCAATTACGGTGATCGTAAGGTAGAAGTGACTGTCAGCTATACAACAGACAAAGAGGGAGTTGCTAACCGTACGCGAACCATCGAAATCGAACAGAAGGCATTGTTAAAGGTGGAAGGAACCCACCCAAGCGGAACCGTTCCTACTACTTGGATGGAATATTACGAGGAATATCTTGAACATAGTGATCCTCTGGATCAGCATGAGCAGCCTGGCGAATTGTATAGCGGCCTAGAGTGGGGGTTAAATGGGACACAAATCCCCGCCGCTGCAAATGATGAAAGCAATACCCAAGGTAATGTGCACCATATCTATTATAAAACTGGAGGGTTTAGTATGACTCGTTGGGTGATTAATAATACAAGCACAAAAAATCTAAATACGGTCACATTGTTCAATACCGAACCTCCAGCATCTGCGTTCCATTATTGTTTTGGTAAAAATAAACGAAATTCTGATGGATCTGCATCTTATGAATATAGACAGACAACCTCCTGGGGTTTGGTAAATGGAAATGTGGCTAAGGGATGGTATATGCCGGGTATTCGTGAGCTTGAATTAGCTTTGGTGAATTACTATAACCAATTTTCTGAATTCCAAGGGAATCTTTATTGGTCTGCGGCTCCGGCAGCAAGTACTAATTACTATGCACGAGCTACTGGTGTGCTTGTTGACGGCACTTCATATACTTATGTACAAAGTAGTAGCGGTCAGGATGGATATGTTGCACGAACCGGAACTAATAGTAAAAAACGTATCCGAGCATTCTACCGTGTAGATTAATAGAAGAATATAGATAGAAAGAAACAGGAAACTCAAAGGGGAAAGACACACAGATAGGGCGAAGCAATGATAATGTGGTTGCCCGGTCGGCCTTCACGAGAGATCGTGAGGGCCGATTTTTTAGTGTCATTGGGCCGGCGGCTTGGCGTGAGATTAAGTATTGGGGAAATTTGTGTAACTTTGTGGAAAATCAATTGGTATGTTATGAAAAATGTAGTTTTTGCTGCGGCGGCTATGGGCGTCGCTTTGAGTGTGGCAGCCGCTCCGGCTGCGAAATCGTATCGCGCTGACGACGCGGACGCTGTGAGAATCGTAGGCCGTACGCTGGTTCAGCCGGACGGGTCGGTGAGCTTCGACTGGAGCGGTGTCTACGCGGAGACGGTCGTAGACGGCGCAAAGGCTGTCGATCTGCACGCCAGCGGTACGGGTAAGAATTATTTTGACGTGACGGTCGACGGCCGTCCGGCGGGTCAGATCAAGGTGGCGTCGGCCGACACGGTGATACGCGTAGCGTCGAATTTGCCGAAGGGACGCCACACGATAGCGATACGCAAGCGCACGGAGGGGGAGACGGGCCGCACAACGTTTCACTCGTTCGAGCTGCCTCAGGGGGGCACGATGACGGCGACTGCGCCGCGCGGCCGCCACATAGAGTTTATCGGTAATTCGCTGTCGGCGGGGTTCGGCACGGATTCTAACGATCCCCGCGCGCCGTTCACGCCTGAAACGGAGAGCTGCAATCTGGCTTATTCGACGATCGTGCCGCGATATTTCGACGCTGACTATACGATCATCGCTCACTCGGGCCGCGGGGCTGTGCGCAACTACGGCGACTCGGTGAGGGTGTCGCGCAACGCGATGCGCCACAAGTTCTTACAGACGTTTGACGAGGACACGACGGTGCGCTGGACGTTCGAGGGCTATCGCCCGGACCTTGTGGTGATCAACCTCGGGGCGAACGATTTCTCGACGGAGCCGCATCCTTACCGCAGTGAATTCGTGAACGCTTACTCGGAGATAATCGACTCGATCATGGCTAAATATGGCCCGGAGACGCCGATACTGAGCGTGATGCCATATGCGATAGACGCGCAGATCGAACCGATGTTTGCCGACATCATGGAGCGGAACTCGAAGGCTAATATCCACTTTATCCGCATGCCGATGGATTATCTGAACTGGGATAATGACCGCGGGGCGGTGTGGCATCCGAATTATCAGGGCCAGAAGAAGATGGCGATGATGCTGATACCGTATGTAGCGACGATCACGGGCTGGGACTTCCCGACAAAGCCGGTAGAGTGAGTCCGAGGTCATAGGTCTCATGCGTTATAGTCTCACGCAAAGACGCCGAGGGCGCGAAGATGAGGGGCTGTGTGGTGAACAAAAAAATATAAGCAATGTTTCGTATTTTGTAAACTTTTTGTTAACTTTGTATAGTTAAATATAAGCGATATGGATAACCCGCTCTTTAAACTCGTAACACTGAAAGAGGCTAAAGAATTCCTGTTAGACTTGCCCGAAAAGGTTCAGGATAAGGTGCTCTATAATATTCGTAAGGTTCGTTATGGGGTGAAAGATAAGGAGTTGTTTAAGAAACTCGGCGATACGGACATCTGGGAGTTTCGCACTATATGGCAGGGTAATGCGTATCGTTTGTTTGCGTTTTGGGATAAAGACGGTGAGACGCTCGTAGTAGCCACTCACGGGCTTGTAAAGAAAACCCAAAAGACTCCGAAGAGTGAAATTGAAAAAGCTGAAGCGATAAGAAAAGAATGGTTTAACAATAAACGTAGATAAGATATGGCACAATTGGAATATACCACAATAGAGGAGCTTGAGGATCAGATTCTCGGCAAAGTCGGAACTCCGCGACGCGATGAATTCGAGGAAACGGTAAAGGAGGAAATCCATGCTTACCATATCGGTGAAGCGATTAAAGCCGCCCGTAAGGAAAAGAATATGACTCAAGAGGAGCTTGGAGTTCTTATGGGCGTTAAGAAAGCCCAAGTGAGCCGTATAGAGAATGGTCAGACCTTTAATCTTTCAACGGTTGCACGCGCATTCAAAGCGTTAGGACTTCATGTTAATCTGGAAGTTGAGGGTGGCGTGAAATTGGCTCTCTGTTAAAGGTTAACCATCACGCGGAGACGCCCCCAGGAGGGTAAACTCACGCAAAGACGCCGAGGGCGCGAAGGGAAAGGGAAGAGAAGGCCAATCAGCAGTCGCGGCAGGCCGCGACCGTACGGCGGGGGAGGCGAGATGGAAATATGAGATGGATATATAAATAGTGACGCCCGGCCGGATGGTCGGGCGTCGGTGTTAGTATGGGGGTACGGCTCAGCGGGCGCCGTCGTCAGCGGTATTTATTTCGCGGGGGTGATGACGAGGCTGTCGAGGTGGATCTGGCCGCGTTTTGAGGCTCCGTCGCTGCCGAGGGTGGCATCGTGGCCAATGGTGAAGGTGACGTCAGTTGCGTCGCCGACCCATGTAAACGATGTGTCGCCGGTGGCCTGCGCAGGCGAGATCTTGCCTGTACTGGGTGTCACGGTGGTGTAGCGGAAGGAGTTGGTAGCGTTGATGTTAAAGGTGATCTTAGTCATGCGGGCACCCTTGATCTCGATAGTGTTGTCGGCATAGAGGCGCATGGCTCCTGAATTGGCGTGGAGCGAGGGAGCGGTAGCACCGGAGGCTTTGTCGATGGTGATAGTGTAGCCGTCGACGGTCGCAGAGCCGCCGGCGTTGAGTGACGATGCGCCGATAGTGACGGTTTCACCCGAGGGTGTGGGATCGGGAGTAGGATCCGGGGTCGGGTCGGGAGTGGGGTCAGGAGTTGGGTCGGGGCTGACAGTGCCTGCGTCGCCGGTTACGGAGAACTGACGGATCTCCCAAGCGATGCTCTGTTTGCCGTCGTTGACATATTTGAAACCGATCTCGACGGTCTTGCCGACGAAGCCGGAGATGTCGACGCTGTTTTCGGCCCATCCGGTCCAGTTGCCGGTGCCCTTTGCGGGGAAGTTGGTGAGGGTCAACTGCTGCCACTGTCCGCCTTTCTCGCGGATGTTAAGGGTGCAGAAGCTCTCCTGCTTGGTCGGGAAGTAGAAACCGAAGGCCTGCTCGAGCTTGATCGAGGCTGCGGTGGCCTTGGAGAGGTCGATCGCAGGCGAGATGAGCCATGCGGTAGCGGCCTCGTTCTTGCTGTTGACATATGAGTTTGCGATGGCGCAGAGGGGAGAGTTGGAGTTAGCGCGCCAGCCGGTCCAAGAGCCTGAGGTCTCAACGGAGGTGGTGAACTGGCCGAGTGAGCCGCTCTCAAAGGTCTCGCTGTAGATGACGTTGTCGGAGGGTGTGGGAGGAGTGACTACAGAACCCTGACCGTTGAGGGTGTACTCGGTGCCGTTCTTGACGCCGGGGCCGCCGCAGTACTTCATGACGTCGCCCTTGATAGAAAGGACCTTGCCGAGGTTCTCGGGATGGCTCTGGAGGTTGAGGGCATCGCGCAGGCCGGGAGCGACACTCGCGGCGGGGAGCTGGATGCCGACGCACTTGGCGTAGTTGGTTTCGTCGGGGGTCGGAGCGATGACAAGGTTGGTGTTGACGGTGACGTTGTCAGCGTTGAACACTGTTCCTGAGAGGGCAGTGGTGGGTTCGGTCGGCATGTAGCCAACGATGTAGCCGCTCACCCAAACGCCTGTCTCGACAGCGGTGGTCGTCGACGAAGGATTCATGGCGATTACCTGTGCGGGGTTGTAAGGCTTGGTTTCTGTGCCGTCGCCGGTGGGAATGCCTTCGTTGCCGGTGGTGACGCCTTCGATCTTGAACTGCGAGGCTGCGCCGCTGTTGCTGGTGATGCCGTAGGTGCCCATGACGCGGTCGAACGATCCGCGGACGGTGATGGCCTTGCCGAAGTTGGCGGGGTTGTCGCGGAGGTTGCCGTACTGACGGAAGGGAGTGTTGGCGGGGAGCTCGATGACAAGGGCCTGCGAGAGGCTGCGGGTGTCTTTGTCGGCACCGATGACGAGAGTGTAGGGCATCACGACGTCGGAACCCCACTGGATGTCGTCGTCAGAGGTGATTTCGGTGACGCCGGGAGCAACGGCTCCGACAATGTAGCCGGTAACCCAACCATCGGCAACGGTGGCGTCCTGTTCGAGCTTAACGACCTCGGCGACGGTGTAGGGGTTGGTCTCTGTGCCGGGTGCGACGGTGGGATTGCCGAAGTTCATGCAACCTTCGTAGTCGTTGAGGATGAGCTGCCAGTTGGAAGCTCCGGCGAGGTTCTGATAGAAGCTGAGGATGCCGACGATGTCGCCGTTGCCGGCGGGGAGCATCTTGTTCCAGAAGGTGGCGTAGCCGCTGGTGCGGACCACGACGTTGCTGTTGCCTTCGGCGTCGACGATGGTCTTGTTGACCTCGGCGTTATCGTTGCTGTGGTATGCGGCAAAGGTCTTTACGCCGCCATCGAGGAAGTGGACGTTGTTGATGCGCACCATCTGACCCTGCCAGCGGCGGAGTCCTTCGGGCGACGTATCGAAGTCGGTGAATGAGTTGACGGTGATAGTGTCGAGTTTTGACACTTCGGGGAGGCCGTTGAGCTCGATGTGCTGCTGGAAGAATTCGGGCGACATGAAGCCAACCTGCCATGTAGAGCCGTTCTCGTAGTAAGAAGGTGTGCCGAACTGCTGCAGACCGGCGTATTTGCCGATGTACATGCCTGTGGCGTCGACGACGATCTCCTGACCGCGGCGATACTTTAGGTAGAGGTTATAGGAGTTGACCGAGAAGGTAATGGCGCCGGTCTCGTCCTGAATGGAGAGGAATTTGAACACGTTGCTCTGTTCGTCGGACGAAATGACGCGTCCGCTGATGATGTAGTGCGAGCCGTCGGGCTTCGTGCGGACGGTGTCGGCATAGTTTGTCGCGTCCTGCCAGAAAGCGGCCTTGAGTTCGGCGATAGTGGTGTTGGGCTGAAGGGCGGCGACCGGAGCTTCCATAGCGGGAGTGTCGAAGTCGTCCTGGCAAGCTGAGAAGCCGAGAGCGATCATCGAAGCAGCCGCGAGGCCCATAATATATGATTTAACTGTTTTCATTTTAGTCGGTAATTACAGAGGTTAGTCATTATTTGGCTGCGGTCACTTTGAGATTTTTGATTTCCCAAGCGATGCTCTGCTTGCCGTCGTTGACATATCTGAAAGCGATTTCGATAGTCTTTCCGGCGAGAGAAGTGATGTCGAGTGAGTTTTCGACCCAACCGGTCCAGTTGCCTGATCCGCTCTTCTCGGGGAAGACGGTCAGGGTGAGGGGCTGCCACTCGTTATCGTTGCCGCTCTCGCGGACGAGGACAGTGCAGAATTCTTCCTGCTTGGTCGGGAAGTAGAAGCCGTAGGCCTGCTCGAAGACGATGGCGGCCGATTTGTAGGCTGTCAGGTCGATAGCGGGCGAGAAGAGCCATGCGGTAGCGGCTTCGTTCTTGCTGTTGACATAGGAGTTTGCGATGGCGCAGAGAGGCTCCTTGGTGTTGGCGCGCCAGCCTGTCCATGATCCCGAGGTCTCGACGGAGACACCGAACTGACCGAGGTCCCCGTTGAGGAAAGTCTCGGAGAAGACGGTTTCACCGTCGGCGGGTGCGGGAGGAGTGACGGGGCTGTCCTGACCTTCGAGTGTCCACGCCGAAGCGTTCTTCACGCCGGGACCCTTGCAGTAGTACATGACGTCGCCCTTGATCGAGAGGAGCTTGCCGAGGTTTTCGGGGTGGCTCTGGAGGTTGAGGGCGTCGCGCAGACCGGGAGTGACGCTTGCCGAGGGGAGCTGGATGCCGACACACTTGGTGTAGTCGGTGACGTCGGGCGCTGAAGCGATGACGAGGTTAGTGGTGGGAACGGTGCCGGTAGTTCCGAAGACTGTGCCTGAAAGGAGAGTCGACGGCTCGGTCGGCATGTAACCTACGATGTAACCGCTGACCCATACGTCGCTCTTGACAGCGTCGGTGGTCGAAGTGGGGTTCATGGCGATGACCTGCGCGGTGGTGTAGGGCTTGGCTTCTGTGCCGTCGCCGTCACCTTCGGAGGGAGTGGGAGGAGTTACAGGGGTATCACTACCTTCGAAACCGATGCAGCCGGCAGCATCGTTGAGGAGGATCTGCCAGTTGGTGCCAAAGTAGCTGAGGATACCGACCACAGAGCCTTCGCCCGAAGGAAGGAGCTCGTCCTTGAAGTCGGCGTAGGTGCTGTTGTAGACGTTGATGCGGTTGCCTGCGGCGTCGACGATATAACGGCTGT
Source organism: uncultured Bacteroides sp. (assembly GCA_964621135.1). Classification (GTDB taxonomy): domain Bacteria; phylum Bacteroidota; class Bacteroidia; order Bacteroidales; family Muribaculaceae; genus CAG-873. Next base: position 11,429 of record CAZULD010000002.1, read on the forward strand.
TGGACGAAGTGCCGACAGCGAAGGGCTGCCCTGCATTCTCGAAGCGGACGCCGTCGAAGCGTACGAGCTGGCTCTGCCATTTCTGAAGGCCTTCAGCCGAGGTGTTGAGGGCGTTGACCTCGGGGATTGTGGCGAGGACGGTGTCGACCTTAGCTGCGGAGGGGAGACCGCTGACCTCTGCGTGGGTCGCAAAGAGGGCTTCGGGCGCACGAGCCACACGACCGTTGGCGTCAGAGCCGCTGCCGACACACATCAGGCCGCTGTAGCCGCCGATGGTCAAACCGGTGAGGTTGACATAAATTTCCTGACCGTATTTGTAGCTCTGGTAGATGTCGTAGAAGTCGAGCGAAAATGCGAGAGCCTCGCTTTCGCCCTGGACGAAGAGGTATTTGAAGATGTTGCCTGACTCATCGGAAGAGCATACACGGCCCTTGACGATGATCGAGTCGCCGTCGGCGTTGAGACCGACGGTCTGAGGTGTGCCCTGAACGGTCGACCAATAGTCGGCCTTGAACTGCTCGATGGTTGTGTTGGCCTGCCAAGAAGAGGTCGGCACGACCATCGGGGGACGCTCGAAATCATTGTCGCACGCTGCGAAGCCTGCGGCAGCCAGAGCGATTGAAGCTATATATAATGAAGTCTTTTTCATTGTAGGTTTGCTTTTATTGATTGATGGTCATGTATCAGAATTTCACGCCGACATTGACAAAGGCGCGGACACCCTGGGCGTAGCTCAGACGGTTGGGGTAAGCTCCGCGGTCGTAATTCTTGGTGTCGAGTCGTCCCTGCTGGTAAGCGTAGGTGACAACGTCGCGGTTGTTGAGAATGTTGTTGATGTTGACGTTGATGTTGAGTGAGACTTTGCGGTTGATATAGATCAACTTGCCGATAGAGAGATTGAGTGTGAAGGCATTCTTGATCTTATCCTGAGCCGAAAGTTCGTCGATCTTTGCGCGTAGCTCTTCCTCGCTGTTGCCGAACTGCTCCCAGAGAGCGGGCAGAGCTTCGTGATAAGCGGGGGCGAGGTTGACATAAGCGTCGCCCTGGAAGGTGCCGTTGATGTTGAAGAACCAGTTGCCGGGAGCTGCCCAGTCGAGACCGAGGTTGGCCTGTGTCTGGGGTACTGAGCCGAGGTAGTAATTCTTCAGATAAACGGTTTGGGTCGTATCGGGGTGAAGGCCGTTTTCGAATGTACGGGTGCCCTGAGGATTGTTTTTATACTGGAAGCGCGAAATCGTTCCGGCGAATGTAGCGGTCAGCGAGGGTGTGATCTTGTAAGCCATGCCGAGTTCGACGCCCTTGTAGACACGACGTACGCCTCGGAGAACGTAATTGGTATAGGTCTGATAAGCCTCGTCGTAGAAACCGTTGCGCTCTATGGCGTTGGACATGTCGGTGTAGTAACCGGAGATAGATCCGCGGAAGCGGCGGTAGTTCCAAGTATAGGTGAGGTCAGCCGAGAAGTCGCGTTCGGAAGTGGGACGGTCGACGGTGGTGTTCTTGATACGGGGAGCGATGAAAACGTTGTCGAAGAGCGGAGCGCGTGTGCCGTAGTCGATATGAGCGGTGAAGTAGTTACGACCGTCGAGTTTGTAGGTCGCTCCGGCCTTGATGCCAGCGTTGTCGAAACGCATCATTGCGCTCTTGCCGAGTGAATTCTGCGGAGCGCGGCCGTTGCGCATGTGACCGTCGCGCTGGTACTGGGTGTAGCTCATCTTGAGGCCATAGTTGATGTCCCAGTGAGCGGTGTTGATGACATTCTGCAGCCATGCCTCAGCCTGAAGGGCGTAGATGTCATAATTATATCCGAACTTGTCGCCCTTGCCCACACGACGGTTGGGATGATCGAGGTCGTTCTGGAGATTGTCAGGAGCGAGGGTGATGTCGCGGTCGCTGAAGGGATCGACGTCAAGCCAGAATTCGCCGCCCATGAGGTCGCGGACGGTCTTGTAGTTTGATCCTTTGGTGTAGTTGAACGATACGCCGCCCTGCAGAGAGATGATATCATTGAGGCGGGTGTTGATATATGAGCTCATCTGAGCGGTGAACTGGTTGCTGACGCGGTTCTCCATAATGTAGCTCGAACCTTTCTTTTCGCCTTCGGGCAGAGTCTGATTCTGGATGTTGTTGAGGTAGTTGATGTGATAGAGTTCGTCCCATTTGATCTGGCGGAGCGAACCGTCGCGCCAACCTTCGGTGTAGAGTTCGAACTGCTCGGGATCATCCTTATAATAAGAAGGGAGGTAGCGGTAGTAAGTCGGATTGGGGTCGTTGGCCTTATAGTACTGGAGAGCGGTGCGGTTATAATTGACCCATCGAACGGCAGCGGCGGTGTTGACCACGGTGTTATCCTTCTTGTAAAGCCAGTTGAGCATCATAGTGGGGTCGAAAGTCTCGGTGATGCGGCTCGAACGCTTCTTGCCGTCCTGCCAGCCCCATGCAGGGTTGTAGAGATTAGAACCTGCGAGGTCGTAGGCTTCCTGATAGGTGGCGATGCCCGTTGCACGCTGAGTGGGGCCTCCGAAAGCGGTAAGTGTTAGAGAGTTGTTCTTGTTGAACTGCTTTTCGAGCGAAAGGAAGAGACCTCCCGAATTGTAGAAAGTGCCTTCCATCACGCCCTCGTTGGCATAGCGGCCGATAGCGCTGACGGTGAGAGCCCAGCCGTGGGCGTTGACGCCGGTAGAATAAGTAGCCATGGCTCGGAGCATATAGCTCGAGTTGGTGTAAGCGAGTGAACCGTTGAAGCCGGGGGCATACATATCAGTGACGGTGTTGTAATTGACCGATCCGCCGAGGTCGCCGAAGCCGTAGTTGGCAGCGCCCATGCCGACAGTTGTCGTTTTGTTGCGGAACGCACGCGAAGTCATGCCGAGGAGCGTAGAGAAGTTGAAGCGTCCGCGGATGAGATCGTTGAAAGCCATACCGTTGATGTAGACGGTCTGATACTGGCTGTCATAGCCGCGGTAACGGAAATACATCGGCGAGAAATTATAAGAGGCGGTGCTGTAGTAGATGTCGTCATTCGCACCGTTGAGCGCGGCGACGTTCTGACTGCTGCCTTCCTCGTCTTCGAAAGTAGCATCGTCGATGATCATGTCGCTTGACTCAGAGAAGTAGTCGTCGCTTGCGTCAGACACCTGACTGAGGCGCAGCTCGCCGATGTCGGTCTTGCTGCCGTCGACGATGACGTCAACGCCCATAGCGGTGTAACCGTCGTTAATGACGGTCAGATAATTGAAGCCCGAAGGTGCTTCGAGTCGGAAATCACCGTTGAAATTAGTTGTTACGGATACGCCTTTGTCGCGCAGGGCAACAGTGGCGCCTGACACAGGATTGCCGGACGAAGCATCGATGATCTTGCCAACTATCTCTGCTGTCTGGGCTGTCATCGGCAGCATGGCCGAGAGCAACATTAATAGAAACAGTTTAAGTCTCATAAAAAGGTCGGTTATGTTTTTGGTTAATTGATGTTTAGAAGTTAGGTCGGGCGTGACGCCCGTGATTTAAGGCTGCCTCAAGCGGGTCATCGCGTCAGCGATGCGGATATTTCGGCACTCAAAGTTAATATTTAATTCTTGATTAGTGAGCGATTGAACGCAAAAAAACGCGTCATTGCACTATTGTGCGGGATTAAATAGAGATTAGTATACACAAAAAATGTACGAACTTTGTGTAAATTCTCACAAAAAATGTACGAACTTTGTGTTTGGGGGCGATAAAAAAGGTTTGTCAGAGATTACGGGCGACCCACCAGATAAGTGTGGTGAGGAGGATGATTAGAATAAAGGTGGAGGAGGAGACTGTGCGGTAAAGTCGAGAGTCGCGTCGACCGCAGAGTTCGACGACAAAGTAAAACACTCCGACTGGAAATAGAAAGAATATGAAAGAGTTATAACGCCATGCTGCGGCAATGTCTCCTTGGAGGACAGCATGTAAGGCGCGCTGACTGCCACAGCCCGGACAGTCGTAGCCTGTCAAGGCCTTGAGGCTACAGCGGGGCATCCATGTAGACACTTCCGGATCGAAAGATCCATAAATAATTACGGCAGCCATCGCTACAACGAGTGCACCGATGACTGCCGTTTTTTTATTAACGGTCATTTTCAAAACATCAACATAGTCAGAGGCATGGCCATCAATCCGATGACGATGGAGAGGATTATGGTCCACTCGGCTGCTTCTGACATTTTTGCTGCCTTACGATAGTCGCCTGAACGATAGGCACTGCTGACCATATTGGAGAATACAAGTCCGAGGATACCTCCGATGGGGAAGCAGCAGATCAGGACGAATATTGACCAACCGATGAATGTCGGCGGACAGGGATTGTTTATGTCGTCAGTATCGTTGAGAGACAGGCGTCCGGCTGAATATGTCGCTCCGGCGTCATGCAGGATGCCGGTGTGCTGAACTGCAGACTGTGCAGGCTCTTCGGCCTCAGTAACAGAGTTGAAAACAGCGGCTGTGGCAGGAGCTTCGCCTGCGGGCATCCATCGGTCGAGACCTTCGTACCAAACAGGTGTGGAAGGTGTCACAGGCAGTTGGGCAAACTCTTCGAGAGTGTAAGGCCCCTGTTGAATTTCATTGAGAAAGACCCAGATTTTCATTGCTGACAGATCAGAAGAATTTAGTTTCCTTGCCGAGGATATCGCTCAGCAGATTGTTGGCCAGACGGCTTGCTCCGATGCGGAAGTATTCGTTGGTGAGCCATTCTTCACCGAGGACTTCTTTGACGAGAGTGTAGTATTTAACGGCTTCTTCGGTAGTCGATACGCCGCCTGAGGCCTTGAAACCTACCATGCGGCCGGTAGCTTGATGATATTCCTTGATGGCCTGACACATAACGTAAGCGGCCTCAAGGGTCGCGCCGTCGAATTCCTTGCCGGTTGAAGTCTTGAGGAAGTCAGCACCGGAATAAAGAGCGAGAACCGATGCCGCCTTGATGTTGGCTGCGGTTTTGAGCGCGCCGGTCTCGAGGATGACTTTCAAACGTGCGTTGCGGCAGGCGTCTTTCTGCTCGGATATTTCGTCGCATACTTCTTCGTAATCTCCGTCGAGGAAGTTACCGACATTGAGCACGATATCGATTTCGTCAGCTCCACCGTCGACAGCCAGAGCGGTTTCGGCTACCTTAACCTCGATAAATGTCTGCGATGAGGGGAAGCCGCCGCTTACGCAGGCCACGTCGACATTGCTGACTTCGAGCACTGTGCGGACAACCTGCGCGAAGTTAGGATACACGCAGATGGCAGCAACGTTTTTCAACTCGGGATACTCTTCGTCGAAAGCATTGACGCGTTCGGTGAAATTAGCTACAGATTGGGGCGAATCGGTTGCCTTGAGGGTAGTGAGATCGATTGTATTGAAAAGGAATTTGTATACATCCTCATTATTATTTTCGGCGAAGTGCTCGTCGATTATTTTTTTCACTGCGGCGCTGACCTGAGCGTCGTCGGTGATCACTTTGCTGTCGGCAATAGCCTTGGAATATTTATCACTCATAATGGTTATGATTTTTATATGTTTTTTAATTATGTATTTGTCAGAGGTCTGAAGTCAGTTTAGGATTGGAGCGGTGACGGTCTGAGTCTCGCTCGGTCTTTTTGCGTAGGTTTGCCTCAAAGGCCGCGGTGAGGTCAACGCCGGTCTGATTGGCAATGGCCAGTGTGACCCAGAGCAGATCGGCCAGTTCGTCGGCCAGATCGTTGCGGTCGCTCTCTTTGAACGACTGGTCGCCATAGCGGCGGGCCATGATGCGCGCCACCTCGCCGGTCTCCTCGGCGAGAATTGCCATGTTGGTGAGCGGCGAAAAGTAACGCACGCCGATCGTCGTAATCCACCGATCGACGGTCTGTTGCGCCTGAGCGAGAGTTATGCCTTCGGTTGCTTTATCCATTATCTGCAAAGTTACACAAATATTTGTAAATACAAATAGCTTTATATTCCGAACAATTTTTATAGCTCTGTCGTTTTATAGTCAAAACAACAAACTAACTAATCAAACACAAAAAATCATGGCACAACAGACTAAGAGCATCAAGGGTACCAAGACTGAAAAATGTCTTGTGGACGCATATGTAAGCGAATCAGGCGCGTACACCCGCTATACTTATTATGCAAAACAAGCTGAAAAAGAACAGTATTACGGCATTGCAAACATCTTTAACGAAACTGCCGACAACGAACTCCATCATGGCAAGATATTCTTCAAATATCTCGAAGGCGGTGATGTTGATATCAATATAAAAGTAAGCGCCGGCACAATCGCCGACACAGCGTCGAACCTCGCACAGGCTGCTCAGAGCGAGCATGTAGAAGGCGTTGAAGAATATGAAGCAGCAGCCAAGGTTGCCGATTCAGAAGGCTTCACCGATATCGCTGATCATTTCCGTGCGATCGCTTCAATCGAAAAACGTCACGAAGAACGTTTCAACCGTTATAAGAAACAGGTTGAGGACGGCACCGTATGGAAACGCGAGAAACCTATCCGCTGGATGTGTCTTGTCTGCGGTTATGTTTACGAAGGCACTGAGCCCCCAGTAAAATGTCCTGCATGTGACCATCCCCGTGAACATTATATCGCTCTCGATTAATAATCAGAGACGTTACAGATCATAACATACAGACGGTGCCGAACCTTTCGACGCCGTCTGTTGTTTTAATATCAAACGAAACGTTTAACTATTTAACTCATCACCATCATGTTCAAGAATATTAAGAAAGCAATCGTATGGTATTGCACCGAGAGTGCCAAGTTCTACGACGACACTCTTCACACAAACTGATTTACTTCCCACAACTCATTTCATTCACGCCGTCCTCTCCCAGACAGCGTTTTTTTGTTTTATAGAGAGGGCGGATGCGGACCGACTAACATTAAAGTCTTAATTAATAGTTAAAAATTAGGCTTTTTTGTCTTATTTCAGTGCTTATTTGTATTTTTGCCGACTGTATGGCACTCAAGCTAACTATCGATCAAGGCAACACTTCGGCCAAAGCGGCTGTATGGCACGATGATAAAATCGTGGCTGAAACGGTGTATCGCAGTCTGTCGGCAGCCGATATCGACCTTTTGGCCGATGATTTCGGCGGTCGCTTCGATGCGTCGATTTACTCGTCGGTCTGCGATTCCGGTCGTGATGTCGCCGCCGCGATGGATCGTCGAAGCAGCAGATTCATAGAGCTTAGCGCCTCAACTCCTCTGCCTGTCAAAGTGGCTTATGCCACGCCGTCGACGCTCGGGCTCGACCGTATAGCGGCTGTGGCAGGAGCCTATGAGCAAACAGCCGGATCGTGGACGCTCGTCGTTGACTGTGGTACAGCCATAACCTACGACATCCTCTCGCCTGACGGAATTTTTTTAGGGGGCAACATCGCGCCCGGACTATTCATGAGGCTCGAGGCCCTGAATCATTTCACGGCACGTCTGCCTCTCGTCGAACCTGAAGGTGAATTTCGCCTTTGGGGTAATGACACTGAAAGTGCTCTCCGCGCAGGAGCTGTCAACGGCGTGATCGCCGAACTGCGTTATTACCGCCAATGCCTGCCGGTCAGCGATCCGAAGGTTGTCATCACGGGCGGCTCGGCGGATCTGGTCGCCGATAAGGCCGGATTTCCTCTGACGATCGATCATGAACTTGTATCTAAAGGACTAAACAGCATACTCAACTATAATGAAAATAACTAAGCTATTTTTCGGATTCCTCGCACTCCAACTGCTCGCTCTGCCCTCAATTAACGCTCAGAACGGCACCATGACACCGTACTCACGCTTCGGTTACGGCCTCCTTAACGACAACGCCACGGCAGCCCAGCAGTCGATGGGTGGCGTCGGCTACGCCATGAGTTCCGGACGCCAGATAAATGTGATGAACCCAGCGTCATATGCTGCGGCCGACTCGCTCACCTTCCTCTTCGACATGGGTATAGATTTAACATCCATGTGGCAGAAAGAGACCGTAGACGGCAATCAACTGTCTGATCGTCAGACCGGAGGAGGTCTCGATTATATCACCATGCAAGTGCCCATCGGCAAACGCATGGGTGCGAGCTTCGGCATATTGCCCTATTCTTCAGTGGGCTATGCATTCGGTAGCCAGATAACCAACGGCGCCACATCGCGTGAGGGTTCGGGAAGTATCAATCAGCTATATCTCGGCTTTGCCGGAAAAATATTCAAGGGTCTGTCGGCAGGTGTGAACGTAGCCTATCTCTTCGGCACAACCTATAACGACAGCTATGCCTACACATCGGGCGGCTCAACGACTCTCTTCGAGCGCGAACTGGATGTGCGCGACTGGCGTCTCGACTTCGGTCTGCAGTACTCGACTTATATAAATTCGCGCAACCGCGTAAACCTCGGTGTCACCTATAGTCCTAAAAAAGACTTCAACGGTCATGCGATTACCTATGCTTACGATATGACTCAGGAATCCACTCCGACCGAAACTGATAATATCAAACTCAAAGGAAACTTCTCAAAGTCTGAAAGCTGGGGCGCCGGCATCGGATGGGAATGGGACGAACGTCTCTACGCTGAAGTTGACTTCACATATCAGCCCTGGAGTAAGACGAAATATCAGGGCGTCGCTCAGGACGGTGTCAATGCCGATCTAAGTGACCGCTACAAGATCGCCGCAGGTCTGCAATTCGTTCCCAAACCCCGCGGTAACTATATGGAGCGTATCCAGTACCGTGCCGGCGGATTCTTCAACCGCGATTATCTGCGCGTGCTTGGCAACAATGTCCACGAGTATGGTGTGTCGGTCGGTTTCGGATTGCCCGTCCCGACGTTCAAGACTATCATTAATATAGGTTTCGGCTGGACTCACCGTCAGGCACACCCCAACCCGCTTATCAAAGAGAACTATCTCAATATCCGTCTTGGATTCAACATCAACGAGCTCTGGTTCCGTCCTACTAAGATCTATTAATGGCTTCAGGTCGGCATAGATCATCACTGCGCACGATGCGGCTGCTTCCGGTGGCCGCTTTCGCTCTTATTATCGTGGCGGCATGCGGCGAGAAAGAGCGCTCGTATGTGCCTAATATCGGCGACGGAGATACCTCTCCGACAATGTCGACCTTCGATGTCGAAACGTTCATCTCCGACTCGGGGTACACGCGTTATCATATATCGACTCCTGTCTGGATGATGTACGATGAGGCGCTCGAACCCTTTTGGCGTTTCCCCGACGGTCTGAATATGCAGCAGTATGACCTCGCGATGAACCCCGACGCTACGATGGACTGCGACTCGGCTGTCTATTTCAGCCGCAAGCGTCTCTGGCGTCTCGACGGTCATGTAATGATGGTCAACACTCTCCGCGACACTTTCCTCTCGCAGCAACTGTTCTGGGATCAGGTGAAGCGTCAGGTCTACACTGACTCGTTCATTCACATCGTGCGCTCCGACCGTATCATAGAAGGCTACGGTTTTGAGTCGAACGAAAACATGACGGCCTATACGATACGCCGTCCGACAGCGATTCTGCCCGTGCGTCGCAATGCACCGGCGACCGACGAGACTGAAGAGCCCGACTCGGCAGTTACCCCCGTCCGAACCTCTCCGACGCGCACAACACCGCCGCGTCCGCGTCCGTCCGAACGCATGAATGCCGACACCGGTCTCCTCGAGGAGCCTAGGGCAAAGTTGCTCCCTCTCCGTTCTTAATAACCTCAACCACTATTGACTGATATATGGATATAACCACCTGGCTTATCATCGGCATCATTTCAATGCTTCTCTCGGCTCTTTTCTCGGGCTGTGAGATGGCTTATGTCACTTCCGACCGTGTCCGTGTAGAGATTGACGTGAAGCAGGGAGGTATGATAGCCCGCATAATCGACCGTTTTTATGCCAATTCGGAATTTTTTATCTCCTCGATTCTCGTGGGCAACAATATCGTGCTGGTTGTCTACGGTATGGCTGCGGCCGCGTTGCTTGACAGCGTGCTCGGATCATATATCTCGAACGAAGCCTTGATACTGATAGCCCAGACGCTGATCTCTACAGGTATAATCCTTTTTGTCGGTGAGTTCATCCCCAAAAGCATTTTCGGCATCAATCCCAACCGCTCGCTCAAGGTTTTTGCGCTGCCGATCTATATATTCTATATTATACTCTATCCCCTCTCGCTGTTCGCGACATGGTTGTCGCGCTGCCTGATGAAACTGCTTGGCGTGAAAGGTTCACAGACCGGTCTGCGCGCCATATCGATAGGCGATCTCAACGACTACCTCGAAGAGACCATCGACACGATGGAGGAGAAGCAGACACGCGTAGAAAACGAAGTGAAGATATTCCATAACGCACTCGATTTTTCGTCGACCCATCTGCGCGACTGCATGATTCCCCGCAACGAGATCGTCGCCGTCAATATCGACACCGCCACCCGAGAGTCGCTTTCGGAACTGTTCACCCGCACGGGTCGCTCGAAAATTGTCGTTTACCGCGACGATATCGATACGATAATAGGTTATATCCATGTGCGTGAACTGTTTGAGCCTGAATCAGAATGGCGCGACCATATTATGCCCGTCCTGTATGCGCCCGAAAATCTGCTGGCAAATAAAATGATGCGCCGTATGCTCCAGCAGAAGAAATCGGTGGCAATCGTCATCGATGAGTTCGGTGGCACAGCCGGTCTGATTACTCTTGAGGATCTCGTGGAGGAGATTTTCGGCGATATTCAGGACGAACATGACAACACTAAGCTCACGGCCAAACTCATCGCTCCCGGCATCTATGAATTCTCAGGACGATGCGAGATCGCAGAACTCAACGAGCAGTTTGACATCGATATTCCCGAGGATGATGCATATCAGACCATTGCAGGCTATATTCTTCACTCTACAGGTACCATTCCGGCCGAGGGCGACACGGTTATGATCGACAATCTGCGTTTCGATATTCTTAAAAAGTCAGCTAACCGTCTGGAACTTATTCGTCTAACTGTTCCTATCGAGGAATGATCGCGCCCATCTATGGACAGTCCTTTTGATTTTCTCCGAGACCATGCCGATGAGTTCTGTTCGCTCGGTGATGCGTATGCTTACGCACGCTTCAACACTCTCGCAGCCTTCCCTGACAAGACCCTCCTATCGAAAAAAGTCGACGGGTTCGTAATTCTGATTGTCAAAGAAGGGACGGTCGATATTGAGATAAATATGGAGCGGCACCGTGTCGAACGCGACAGTATAATTGTGAGCCATATTACAACGTCGATAAGTTCATTTTCCATAGTGTCGAAAAAGATTGATCTCTACTGCATCTGTTTTTCGCCTGCGTTTCTCCACACGGTCAACATAAATTATGCGGCTATCAGCATTCAGTCATTTGTCGAGAAACATTCGCCCGTGCAGACCCTTACTGCTGATGAATGTGAGGTAATGATCAATTATTTCAATCTGCTGCGGAGCAATGCGAAAGCCTGTGTCAGCCCCCAGATCGAAGCTCATATAGCCGCCAGTCTTACCGCCGGCATGATCTATCAGATGATTCTTGTCAATTACCGTCGCATCGGGCATGACAAAATATCGGGTAACCGCAGCGTAAGCCGTACGACCATCGTGCGCGACTTCATAAAATTAGTCCACGTCCATTACACTACCGAACGCTCCGTCGGTTTTTACGCCGGACGTCTGTGTATCTCGCCCAAATATCTCTCGCTGCTTGTAAAAGAAGCCACGGGCCGGTCGGCCGCCCGATGGATAGACGAGTTCGTACTGATGGAGGCCAAAAATCTTTTGCGTTATTCGGGTAAGAACGTCCAGCAGGTAGCTTACGCGCTCAACTTTCCGAATCAGTCATCATTCGGGAAATTTTTCAAACACCTCACCGGTCAGTCTCCGACCGCTTATCAAAAATCATAGACCGCTGACGACGATATAGATTTTGTCACCGCGCCGTGAGATGCATCGGTGCCATTCGGTGGCTCCTGTGCGTTTTATGATTTCGGCTTCCTTCAGCTCCATCGCCACACCGTTGATCAGCAGTTCTGGCTTAGCCGGATCATAGTCAAAAGCTGCGCCGTCTGATAGCCTCACACCGCTTATTACTCCGTCTGTCGATCGCCGGAAGATTATACCACCCTTGTCGTATGACAGACGCAGAGCGTCACAGTCGATGCGCATAGACGGGTCAGCCATGACTGCATCTTCAACTTCCGCTCCCGGATCGAGTCGCTCGGGAAAACTATCGTTATGATTGCCGCAGGATGATGCGACAATAAAAAGAAAGGATATTATGAGATAGCGCATCATGGTTCGACAGTTATTATAAGTTTCCCATGTGACCGCGGATTAGAGAATGTCAGTTCGTAACGTCCGGGAGCAACTCCTTCAAGACTCATGGAGGTGCAGTCAACGTTTTTTCCGTTGAATGTCCATGTTGATCCGGTCTCGACGTAGGGCGAACGGAAGTCTATCCGGCCGTCGCGGCTGACTGAGTACACGGCTTTCAGCATGATAGGTTCTTTGGCTGAAGGATCATCATCGTCGTCTGTTTTATTGCCATAGGCTTCGTCGCTGTGCTTACCCCAGACGTATTCCGCGAGCTCAGAATCCTCGACAAAAGGATTGCCACGTCCCTGCGCCTCGCGTATGGCGGAGTTGCGCCGCAACTCTGCATCGTCGACCGGATCAGCTCTGTGCCATTCAAGCAGCAGATCGCGGCCGTAGGTCGTAAGCACCGGATAATAGCCATCGGCGAAAAACATTGCCGCTCTTCCTGCCCATAACGGCCGGGCATACACTGCGGCGACATACATATATATTCGCGCGATGTCGCCCTTGACTTCATCGGCCGGTTCGTAAAAATTTGTCTCCATGCCTGCTATCTCTCCGATGCCGGCCTTCCAGTAAGAATTGCTGTAGGCAATTTCTGAGACTATCCCCGGCGGATAGTCGCGGCGGTTCGTGGCAACGGCCTTGTTCGCAGGTAAGATATTGTGAAGATCGGCTGCTGCGGTCGCTGCGTCTTGCGCACCATTGGGCCACCATGCGGTTGGCACGATAGACAGCATCGTCAGCTCGGAGAAGGATGCGGTCGCTTGATCAGAGAAGTAGTCGCGATATCGTCCGCCGGTTGTGACGGCGTATTGGCTGACTGTCTTATTTCTGACTTCAGAGGTCACCGTAGTCGGCGGACGGAATTCGTTGCGAATCTTCTCCAGAATTTCGCGGCTTTTCAGCCCTTCGAATTCTGATAGCGCGCTCTGCGCTTGTCCGAGCAACCCGATGACACATCCCGCCGCTATGAATAATAATCTCTTCATACTGCCCCAAAGTTAACTATTTATTCGTAAACCCAAAAGATAAAGAGCTGATCTATGAATTTTCTGACGGAAAATTTCTATTTTTGTTCTGTAATACAGAACCCTGCGGCTTGTGTGGTCGTTAGTTAGGTAAACCGACATAAAATTATGCAACGATACTTTCGCAAGATAGCTCTGATTGTCCTTGCCCTCACAGCCTTAACGGCTACAGCGGCAAACGAATCGCTCTACGACCGCACAGCGGCCAAGGCTGCACGTTTCTTTGAAGCCCGCGAGTGGGCCAGTGCGCAAGCTCTCTACGGGCTGATGCTCGACGAACGTCCTGACTCGCTCTCAACCTACGTTCATGCCATCGTCGCTTCGTCCCTCTTGGGTCATGAACAGACGGCTGCCCGTCTGCTCACTGACGCGATGACCGCCGGCATAAGTTTTACAGGCCTGATGCAGGGCGTGAAGACTGTATCTTTCAAAGTCGGTGAGGCCGATGTTTATGAAGAATTTCTGCTCAGATCCCAGCGCGACTGCCCGTGGCTCGAACGAGCTATAGACGCCGAGTTGCTATCGTATTATAAATTCCGCGATAACGGCCCTCTGACCGTAGCTTATGCCGAAAAGATGCTCGCCGGGCTGCCCGGATCAGCCCGTTACCTCGCAGATCTCGCTGACGGCTATACAACCGAAGCCGATTTCGGCAAAGCCGTAGAAGCCTGGGAAAAAATTCTTGAAGGCAATCCGCGCGATTATCTCGCCTTGCTCCACCTCGGCAATTACTACGCCATTACGGGAGACAATAACCGCGCGGCAGGATATCTCTCCCGCGCTTTCGAAATTAAGCAGACGCCCTATGTAGCACAACGTCTGGCCGATTTACGGCGTGAACAATAAATCCGTCCTTTGAGTCGCAGAGGTCGCAATTTAAATAAAAAATATGTAAATTTGCGGCTTAAACGATTTAATCCGGTTGGAAACAATGTTTTTCAGGATCACCTTACCAATTCTCGCAACACTTTCAATAGCCTTCACAGCTTGCTCCGGGAGGGCAACTACGGATAACTCTAACGCTGCCGATTCGGTCTTTACCGACACGGTCGCTGTGGTTGCTCCTCCTGAAATGTTACCTGACACGGTCTATCCGTCGGCCTCGGTTGTAAAATATAGTATAACCGTGGTTGATTCTCTTGTTGACGGACGGCTTGATTCAACAGCCGATATTTATTCAGATGCTCCCGGTATGCTCACTTTCCGTGGCGACGGCTTCCGCTCTCGGTGTACAGGACGAGTCTCGGGCGAGCCGACTGAGTTTGTCGTAGACTGGAGTTTCGAGACCAATGAAGATCTCACCGAGACCGGTTATGGTAAATGGGGTGGCGGTACGGGCTGGACCGGTCAACCTGTCTGTGTAGAGTGGCCTGATTCTATAGCCGCGCGCTTCCGTTCTCTCGGACTTGTCGACCGATCGTTTTCCGGTCGGGAGGTGATGGTCGGATCACTTTGCCGCAAGGTCTATTTTATTGATTTTATTTCAGGTGAGCCGACGCGTCAGCCGATCAATGTAGGCAATCCGGTCAAAGGATCGATGTCGCTTGATCCGACGCTCAACGGTAACTTGTATTTCGGTCAAGGTGTGCCTGCCGAAAGACCGTTTGGAGCAGGAGTGATTGACTTATGGCGCGATACGGTGACCCAATTCACCCCGGAAGATCACGACGCTTGGCGCGGTTGGAACGCTTACGACGCTTCGCCGCTGAGGGTAGGGCAATTTTTGTTCCGTGTTGGCGAAAACGGAACCCTCTACAAATATACAGTTGCTCCCGGCCGACTTAATTTGCATTCCACGCTACGATATAAAGTCGGTGGAGTTTCTCCGGGTATAGAAGCATCGATGAGTCGCTGGCTTAACCGCGGCTATCTCGCTGACAATCATGGCAACATCATTTGCGTCGACCTTAACACGCTTCAGCCCGTATGGCACTTTGCTATGGGCGATGACACAGATTGCACTCCCGTAATGGCCAAAGAAGCTGACGGCACATATATTTATGTGGGGGCGGAGGTCGACCGTCGGCCTGAAGGTCCGGCTGTCTTCGTCAAACTCAACGCTCTCGACGGTTCTCTTGTATGGCGGCAGGAGTTCGAAGCTGTGCGTCGCGACACAGAGACCAAACACTTTG
Source organism: uncultured Bacteroides sp. (assembly GCA_964621135.1). Lineage (GTDB taxonomy): Bacteria > Bacteroidota > Bacteroidia > Bacteroidales > Muribaculaceae > CAG-873. The sequence goes on from CAZULD010000002.1 coordinate 26,877, forward strand.
ACGGAGGTTTTTATGCCACGTCGCTGCTCGGTTCAGCCAACTGCAGCAATCTTGTCTACGATTCTTGTGTGCGGAACGCCAGTGGTCGTCCGAATGGTAGTTTCGTGGCGATGGATCGTGCGACAGGCAGCGTAGTCTATACAGTCGATATGCCTCACTACGGCTGGATGTCGTCAGTGGGCTTCGTCAGTGACAATGGTCGTTTTTATGTTGTCCTTGGCAACAGTGCAGGTGATTTGATGTTACTCGATGGTGCAGACGGCCGCATTATAACGCAAAAAAGAATCGGCGCAAACTTCGAATCTTCGCCGGCTGTCAGCGGTAGTTCGCTCGTTGTGGGTTCTCGCGGCAAATTCATCTACAAAGTGTCCCTGAAATGAAACGTATTATCCCCATACTCCTGATTACACTTACACTGACGGCCAATATCGCCGCGAAGGTGACATCGCATAAAGGCGAAGTCGCCGGCTCGTATAATTTTCTGTTCAGCACGCCGGATGGTGTTGACTCTCAAAGCAAAGCACTGTCTGACAGCGTTGTTGGCGATAGTGTTGTTGCCGACAGCCGTCCGCTCGTAATTTTTCTCCACGGATCGAGTCTGTGTGGGAATAATCTTGACCGCGTGCGCCGTTATGGTACGATCGACGCCATCGAGAAGGGACGCAAGCTCGACGCATTCGTGCTCGCTCCGCAGAATCCAGGTGGTGCTTGGCGTCCCGAAAAGGTGATGAAACTCGTCGACTGGGCGCGTGACCACTATCCTGTCGACACGACGCGCATCTATGTCATCGGTATGAGTCTCGGTGGCTACGGGACGCTCGATTTCACCGCCGCTTATCCCGATAAGGTGGCCGCGGCAGCTGCATTCTGCGGTGGATCGACGGCTTCGCCCGAACGGATTGCGGCTCTCAACGATGTGCCGTTGTGGATTGTCCACGGCATTGCTGACCGCGCTATATCTATAAAGGAGAGCGACCGGGTCGCCAACACTATGAAGGCTACAGACTCGCTGACTTCACGCCTTTCATACGACCGAGTTCCGGGTATGAATCACGCCCGTCCGGCACGCCTGTTGTATCTACCTGAGACCTACGACTGGCTTTTCAACCACTCGCTCAACGACTCGGCGCGCACTTTGAAGCCAACTCCCGAAGTGTCCGACGCTCTGCTCCGCACGGCCTACCGCGGACTGAAAAATACGGGTACGCGGCGGACGAAGAAAGCTAAGACAACCACGTCGAAATCAAAAACAAAATGAAAATATTCGTTAGCCTGAGTTATGTTGTCCAATAATAAACTTGGTTTCTGGGGGCTGACCGCACTTGTGTTCGGTCTGATGGTCGGTGTCGGCATTTTCAATCTCCCGCAGAACATGGCTTCCGTAGCCTCTCCCGGGGCTGTGGCCATAGCGTGGCTTGTGACCGGCGCAGGCATTCTGCCCCTTGTCATGGCCTTCAAATGGCTGAGCGACCACTATCCCCAGTATAATGCAGGGGTTTACCAGTACGCTCAGGCCGGCTTCGGAAATCTTGCAGGCTTTCTTATCGCGTGGGGTTACTGGCTCTGCACTGCGTTTTCGAATGTTGCTTACGGTGTCATGCTCAACGATTCGGTCGGAGCAGTCTTCCCGGTACTGCTGACTCACGGATGGCCAACGGTAGTATTTGGTTCGGCTCTGATCTGGCTGATGTATGCTATAGTTGTGAGCGGGCTTCGTACGGCTAAGTTCATTAACAATCTTCTGGCTGTGGTCAAGGTAGTGATGATCGTTTTTATAATATTCATCTTTGCGCTCGGTTTCCGTCTGGATCTATTTGACATGCAGCTTTGGGGTGACGCAGCCATGACGTCGGACATTCTCGGTCAGGTACGTTCGACTATGATGATCACTCTCTTCTGTTTCTTCGGGGTCGAGGGTGCAGTGATGATGTCGGCCCGCGCACGTCGTCCGTCGGATGTCGGCAAAGCAGGTTTTGCAGGTTTTGCCATTGCGCTTGTCCTTTATCTCGCCGTGTCGCTCCTCTGCTTCGGTCTGATGACCCGTGCGCAGCTTACCGACTTACCAAATCCGTCGATCACCTATATTCTGCTCGATCTCTGCGGGCCGTGGGCTTACTGGATGGTGATCAGCGCGATCATCATAGCTCTGCTGGGCGGATGGGTGTCGTGGACACTCGTTGTAGCTCAGGTTCCCTATGAAGCTGCAAAGGTCGACATATTGCCGCCCGTGTTCAAGAAAGTAAACCGTCACGGCATGCCCGCTTTCGGACTGTTCGCGTCAAGCGTGGTGATGGAACTCTTTCTGGTGATGGTAACCATGGCCGACGACATCTATCTCGCCTCGCTCCGCATAACCGGCCTAATGGTTATTCCCTGCTATCTGTTTACGGGGCTTTTTCTCTACAAGGTTGCTGACGGTGTGAAAATCCGTTGTATCGCAGTGATTACCATTGTCTTTTGTCTTTGGATGGCTTATGCGGGTGGATTGGTGGATATGTTTATGACATCGGTCTTCTATCTGGCAGGTATAGGATTCTACCTTCGTGCTCGCCGCGACAATTTTCCCGCTGACCGACAGATGTTCACGCGCCCTGAGAAATATGTCCTCCTGGCCCTTTCGATCGCGTCTCTGGTGACGATCGGACTGCTGATCGGGCAGATAATCGGTTGACGCTGTCGGAAAAAAGCGTTAACTTTGCGGTGAAAATAGTTAATAAATCACTCACTTTACTATGATAAAGAATCTGCTCTTCGATCTCGGAGGTGTCATAATGGATATAGAGAAGGATCGCTGTGTGCATGCTTTCGAACGCCTCGGTCTCCCCGATGCACCGTCGTATTTCGGAGAATATTCACAGAAAGGCCCCTTTATGCTGATAGAGGAGGGGGCTATATCGACTGACGATTTCCACCGCGAATTGCGCCGCGACATCGGCCGCGATGTTACCGACGCTGAGATAGATGCGGCGTTCTGTCAGTTTCTGATCGGTATACCGTCTCACCGTCTGGCCGAACTTCGCCGTCTGCGTGAGCATTACCGGATTTATCTTCTGAGCAATACCAATATAATAATGTGGGAGTCAAAAATCAAGGATGAATTCACTCACGAGGGCAAGACTCGCGAGGACTATTTCGACGGTATCGTCACGTCGTTCGATGCGCGCGCGTTGAAGCCTGCTGAAAAGATATTCCGTTACGCTGAAGAGACACTTGGCATCAAGCCTTCGGAGACGCTTTTCCTTGATGACTCGCAGCGTAATCTCGACGCGGCAGCCGCTCTGGGCTTTCATACGCTGCTTGTTCCTCCCGGTTCGGAATTCATTGACTTACTCGCGCGGATGGATATCCGATGAACAGTCAGAAGACCATAGCGACTGTCGGAATGTTCGACGGTGTTCACCGCGGACACCGCGATTTGCTCAGACGTCTTTCCGAGGAAGGCGCCGTGCGCGGACTTGCACCGGCCGTTATAACCTTCGATGCTCACCCGCTCGCGCTGATTGCTCCCGAGAAAGCACCCTTGTCACTGATGACCGTTGATGATAAAGTGGCCGCCATTCGTGCTGAAGGGGTCGACCGTGTCGACGTGCTCAAGTTCGACAATGCGCTCCGGGCTCTGACCGCAGAGCAGTTTATGGAGCGTCTGCGCGACCATTATGATGTCGAAGCACTGTTGCTTGGGTTCAATCACCGCTTTGGAAGCGATCGTATCGATGACATAGCCCATTATCAAGCAATAGGTCGGAAACTCGGTATGGAAGTGATACGGGCAGATGAACTTAACGATCCCTCGTCGCCCGGTCTATGCAGCTCGTCGATACGACAGGCTCTGGTTGAAGGCGACATTGCTACGGCAAATGCGATGCTTGGCCGGCCTTATCGTCTGGTAGGGCGCGTTGTGTCGGGCCACCGTCTCGGACGCACGATCGGCTTCCCGACAGCCAATATTGTTGCGGTCGATTCCCGCCAGTTGATCCCGGCCAACGGAGTCTATGCGGCCGACGTCATACTTACTTCCGGCGAACGTGTGCGCGCGATGGTCAATATCGGAGTTCGTCCGACAGTCGACACTTCTGCCAACCCAGTGGTGTCTATCGAAGTTCATCTCATCGACTGGAGCGGCGATCTCTATGGCGCGACGTTGGCCGTCGACTTCCTCGCCCGCCTCCGCTCCGAAATGCGCTTCCCATCCCTCGCCGCCCTCCGCACCCAACTCATCGCCGACCGTCTGTCCGCTAAGAGTTGGTAATGGATCATTTATGACATCGGAGCAAATTTATTTGTATATTAGGTTTTATTTGCCTACTTTTGCATGTGGAATATCATATGTTCCCCTCATCCGGCCGTTATCAAATAATTAAGAGGAGTATAAATTTATGCCAAAACACAGTTCATCGGTCTGTCGACCCGAAGCATGCCGAATCCCTGTTTCCGCCGGGGCTGTGTTATTTGTTTTCAGCCTGATCTGTACTATCCCCTCGTCCTTTATCTATTAAACTCTCTTCTTTCAGAATAATGAAATCGATATCTAATCTCGCCCATTGGTACTTCTCGCGCCGTGCCCTTCCTTACTGGAGTATTCTCCTTATGGATTGTGCGTTCCTGATTCTTGCAGGGATGCTTTCGTTCACGATAAATCACGGTGCGAATGCCACAGTGCAGTTGTTCTATCCCCTCTTAGGGTCTATACTTATATACGTTCTGCTCTTTGTGGTAAGTTTCCGTATATTCCGCACATACACGGGTGTGGTCAGATTTTCGTCGTTCTTTGACCTGCGCAGGGTCGCAGTGGCGGTTATCGTCGGTATGGCGCTGGCGGTCATAGCACAGTTTGTGTTCGCTGCTTTAGGCTACAAAGTTCCGCTTGAGATCACCGATGTTCTGCTGATGGGAGTGCTGACGATCACCTTGATGTGGTCGATGCGCATTTGGGTAAAGGCCCTCTACGACGGCACTATCCAGACCGACAAGAAGACCAACGTATTTATCTACGGTGTGCGTCAGGGCGGTGTGGCTCTGGCTAAGAGCATCAACTCGCGCTCGGATTCGCCCTTCCGCATCGCGGGTTTCATATCTGACTGCGACGATGTGGTGAAGATGGAACTGATGGGTGTGAAGATTTATCCCAATGATGACAAAGTTATTGACGTGATGAAGTCAAAGCACGCCGATACACTACTGATTTCGCCTCTCAAGGCTGACCGCTTCCGCAGGGATCAGGATATGATAGACCGTCTTATCGACAATCAGATCGAAATACTGATGTTCCCGCGCTATCAGGTGTGGGACGGCAAGAGCGAGCTGCATACCAATCAGCTTAAATCGGTCAACGCCGAGGATCTGCTGCCGCGTGACAAAATCGAAATCGACATGCACGCCGCCGCCGACCTTCTCACGGGGCGCCGTATACTGATTACAGGCGCCGCAGGCAGTATCGGATCGGAAATGGTACGTCAGATTGCCCAATATGATCCGGCTGAGCTCATTCTCGTAGACCAGGCCGAGACTCCAATGCATGATATCCGCCTGATGATGGCCAAACGCTGGCCCGGGATCAAGGCTCACTGCATCGTGGCCGATATTGCCAATCAGCACCGAATGGAACTTATCTTCAACGAGCATCGTCCGGAATACGTGTTCCATGCGGCTGCCTACAAGCATGTGCCGATGATGGAGGATAACCCCTACGAAAGTATTGAGAATAATGTCAACGGCACATGTATCATAGCTGATCTCGCCGTGAAATACGAGACCAAAAAATTTGTGATGGTCTCAACTGATAAGGCGGTCAATCCGACCAACGTGATGGGCTGTTCGAAGCGTATCTGCGAGATTTATGTGCAGTCGCTCGACAAGGCTATCAAGGAGGGCAAGGTGAAGGGTATAACTCAGTTTGTAACGACGCGTTTCGGTAACGTGCTGGGTTCTAACGGTTCGGTTATTCCTCTGTTCAAGGAGCAGATAAAGAACGGCGGCCCGCTGACAGTGACGCATCCCGATATCATCCGTTTCTTCATGTTGATTCCCGAAGCGTGCAAGCTCGTGATCGAAGCCGGCACGATGGGTAACGGCGGCGAGATCTATGTATTCGACATGGGTGAGCCGGTGCGCATTGCCGATCTTGCCGAACGTATGATCAAACTCAGCGGCGCCGAAGGAATAAAGATTGAATACACTGGTCTGCGCGACGGTGAGAAACTCTATGAAGAGGTGCTCAACGACGCTGAAATCACTCTCCCGACCTTCCACCCGAAGATCAAGATTGCCAAGGTTCGCGAATATGACTACGATGTGATCCGCCTCGATATAGCAGATCTGATCGCTAAGGCTGCGTCAGGCAACGATATGGTAATCGTGGCCAAGATGAAGAATATAGTCGGCGAATTTAAGAGCCAGCACTCGCGCTTCGAAATTCTCGATAAGAAAAATTGATAGGCCGGCTGCTTTAGCGGGCCGGGTTACTCGCCTTCGTAAGATCTGAGGTAGATCCAGTTGTCGGGAGCAGAGGGAGCATCGGTGCGCTTGACGAATTGGCCTTTGCGACCGTGGAACTTCTCTGTTTCATAGAAATGACACATGCCGATGGCTGTGTCGAGAATCGATGCCGGACTCTTGGGCACATAATAGAAGTGGACGGTATTCCCGCTGACCAATGCGCGCCAGGGCTGGGAGTTTTTAGATGAAGGCGCGATTCGGACCATTTCCAGAGCTTCACGATAGCGGTTGTCGGCGCTGACGCTATGTTTGAAATCGTCTTCGAAGAAAAGGTCGTCGAAGGGCTTGCGGTTATTGCTTCCAAGCGTCATGCGGGCGAATTTCTCCATCATAGAAGTCTTCGCAGCTACGCCTACCGGGCAGATTATTTTCAGTTCCTCGCCGTCAGGCCACGCTTCACCCCGGTCGAAGTCCGAGCCTTTGAAGGTAGCGGCGATCCAGCAGGCGCCCATACCGGCCTCCCATGCGCGCAACACAACCTGTTCGAACTTAAATCCGGCCGTCAGAGCCGAATCTTCATTATCAGCGATGCCGAGCAGAAAGAAGTCCTCGGCGCCTCTGATCATGCCGTAGGTGCTCGGGCGGTAACCTTCTTTCAGATCAAATTTCTTCAGTTTTATAGTGACACTCCCGCCGAACGGACTCCACGAGTCTTCGATGGCCTTCATAAGTGTGTCTCGCTGTTGGTCGGTAAGACCCGCGCCGTTGAAGCTGCGCACGGATCTGCGCTCTTTCATCGCTTCTATGATATTCATAAATTGTCTAATTTAATATTTTATAATATCAACGATAGTAGCCTCGGAATTGTTTGTTAATTTTGTAGAGCAAAAATATCCCGTCTACATAATTAACACATGTCACACGATAATAGTATATCCGGCTTAAACGACAGTCAGGTCGCCGAGAGCCGCAGCCTCCACGGATCGAACGTTCTTACGCCGCCCGAGCGCGAATCATTGTGGACTCAGTTCTTCCGAAAATTTTCCGATCCGTTGATCATAATTCTTCTCGTTGCGGGAGTGTTGTCGATCGGCATATCATGTTATGAATACTGGGGACTTGACGGAGGTTTCGGTGTGTTTTTTGAGCCGATAGGTATATTCATCGCCATAATCCTTGCTACCGGACTGGCCTTCTACTTCGAATTGCGGGCCGACCGTGAGTTTGCGATCCTTAATCAGGTAAATGACGACGAACCGGTGCAGGTGATAAGAAACGGCGGCGCACAATCAGTAGCTAAACGCGACGTTGTGGTCGGAGACATCGTCATCCTCAATACGGGCGAAGAAATTCCGGCTGACGGACAGTTGCTCGAAGCTGTATCGCTCAATGTCGACGAATCGACCCTCACCGGTGAGCCGCTGTGTCACAAGACGGTCGATCCGGAGCATTTCGACCGTGACGCAACCTTCCCGTCGGATGCAGCGATGCGTGGGACGAAGGTGATGGAGGGACACGGTCTGATGCGCGTCACTGCCGTCGGTGACAGCACTGAGAACGGACGTGTGTTCGTGGCTTCTCAGATCGATGATTCAGTCAAAACTCCTCTTAACGAACAGCTCGATCGTCTCGGACGGATGATCTCGCTGATAGCTTATATTTTTGCCGGAGCTGTAGTGGTCGGCCGCATAGCGATGTACTTCATCTCCGGGCCGGCGTTTGAGCTACTTCCCTTCCTCGCCTACGTCCTCCAGACGCTTATGATCGCGGTGGCGCTTGTCGTAGTCTCGGTTCCCGAAGGGTTGCCGATGGCGATCACGCTTTCGCTGGCATATTCGATGCGGCGCATGCTTAAGACCAATAATCTTGTGCGCAAGATGCACGCCTGCGAGACCATGGGCGCAACGACGGTAATTTGCACGGACAAGACCGGTACTCTGACGCGAAATTTCATGCGTGTCGCATCTGCCGATTTCTTCGGCAATCCGTCCGACGAGGTCATCCGCGAAGGCATCGCCGTGAACTCTACGGCGCGTCTCGATATGTCGGGCGAATCGCCTCAGGTGCTCGGAAATCCGACCGAAGGCGCATTGCTGATGTGGTTACGTGAGCGCGGCGCAGATTATGAAAGTCTGCGAGCTTCGGCTACAGTGATAGCTGAAGTGCCGTTCTCGACTGAGCGTAAATATATGGCAACCCTCGTCAAATCGGCCTCGGGCGATGAAATTTTATATGTCAAGGGCGCACCGGAGATAGTGTTCGGAATGTGCACTGACACGGCGGGTGTGACCCGCGAGGAAATCGACGCTCAACTGCTGGAATATCAGAACCGAGCAATGCGCACGCTTGGCTTTGCCTATCGAAAGATCGAACCCGGAGAACCCTGTCCTATTGCCGACGGCGAACTTCGTCCTGACGGACTCGTGTTCCTCGGAATAGTGGCGATTTCAGATCCCGTGCGCGACGATGTCCCCGATGCTGTGGCTGAAGTTACTGACGCAGGTATTAAAGTGAAGATTGTAACGGGTGACACTCCCGGCACGGCCAAGGAAATCGGGCGCCAGATAGGTCTGTGGGACGACAGCCGCGACTCGGACGCAAATATTATTACCGGGCCTGAGTTTGCAGCGCTTTCTGATGAAGAACTGCGCAGCAGGGTGGCCGACATAAAGATAATAGCGCGAGCGCGACCTATGGACAAAAAACGCCTCGTTGAGACGCTACGCAACGCTGGCGACGTGGTAGCCGTAACAGGTGACGGAACTAATGACGCTCCCGCGCTGAAAGCCGCACATGTCGGTCTGTCGATGGGCGACGGTACATCAGTCGCAAAGGAGGCCTCTGACATAACTATCATCGACAACTCGTTCTCGTCGATCGGCCGAGCCGTGATGTGGGGTCGATCGCTATATCAGAATATCCGCCGCTTCATTCTCTTCCAGATGACGGTCAACGTCGTGGCGAGCCTGATCGTCCTTGTCGGAGCGTTCATGGGTCTGCAATCTCCGTTGACGGTTACGCAGATGTTATGGGTAAACCTTATCATGGATACATTTGCCGCCGTAGCGTTGGCTTCGCTGCCACCATCGGAGACGGTGATGCGTGACAAGCCGCGCCGTCGTACTGATTTCATCATCAGCCGCACGATGTGGCGCGACATAATCGGCACCGGGGGAATATTCTTCGTCTTACTGTTTGCGCTCCTTTATTATTTCGAACACACTGACCTTACTTCGCTGACTCAGATCGGTCGCTTGCCCATAGGTGACAATACCGGACT
>CAZULD010000003.1:0-7242 GCA_964621135.1 uncultured Bacteroides sp.
AGTCCTTGCCGGCGATGGGCATGCCGGTCTTCTCGGCGAGTTCCCACATAGCGGGGATGTCGACAGTAGTGTTGGGAGCACCCATGATGAAGGGAGCACCTTCAGAGAGGGCAGCGTAAGCATAGCACATCGAGGGAGCGATGTGTTCTTTGTCGTCGGCTTTCATTGCGGCTTCGAGAGCTGCGAGTGTGCCGTGAGTCTTTTCGTCAACGGGAACGTAAACTTCAGTAGAAGCAGCCCAGAGAACAACGACGCGGTCGAGGTTGAATTCTTTCTTGAAGTTGCGGATATCTTCGCGGAGCTGTTCAACCATTTCCCAACGGGTCTTGCCGACCATCACGTTGTCGCCGTCGAGACGCTTAGCGTAGTTTTTGTCGAAAGCGGCCTTGAGGGGCTTGATAGCTTCGAGTTCGTCCTTAACGGGGTTGATGTCTTTTTCCTTGAGAACCTCAGCGTTGATGGCAGATTCATAAGCGTTGGCGGGGTAAACGTCCCAAGCGGCGAAAACGATGTCGTCGAGCTGAGCGATGGGCACGATGTCGTCGTATTTGAGGTATTTAGTTTCTTTGCCGTCGAAAACGCGGATCTTGTCATACTGAGTCATTGAGCCGACGGGCTTAGCGAGGCCTTTACGAGCCATGAGAACGCCGGTCATGAATGTTGTGGTCACTGCACCGAGACCTACAACCATTACACCGAGTTTGCCCTCTGCGGGCTTAACATTACTTTTGCTCATTGTTGAGTTAGTGTTTTGATTGAGTTTTATTATTTTATATTTTTCTTTCGTGTTTGTGGTATCCCGCGTCACATTCGGGGATAGCAGCGCAAAAATCGAGTGTAAAAGTACATATAGTTTTGGAATTGCAAAAAAGATTGTAGTACAAAGATTGTGAATATTTGCAATTAAATACTAAAAATGGCGCTATTTTGCAAAATAATGTAAAATATAGCGATTGGGTATACTTTTATGGTTAATGGATGTGAATAAAGTAGGACTTCAAAATGTCAGTATTGGCCCTCATCAAGACGGCGAATGAAGCGTCGGCAGATAGCTTCGTGTCGGAGAACCATGTAGACGAGCAGAGAGTTGAGGACGATCAGCTCGAACGCGAAGTAGAGCCAAGGCATGCAGAGGAAGAGCGAAACGAAGAGAGCGATGCAGCGCCAGTTGAAGGAGAGGATATTAGTATATTTCATCAGGGGTAAAGAGGCCTGGCGGAAGTCTTCGCGGAACGACTGAGGAATGCGGCCGTCGGGGAAGCGGCGAGCGAGGGCGGCGCGTAAGCGTTGCATGGCCGGTGCGGTCGCTTCCTGCTGGACGGTGTAGTTGGTGTAGAAGGTCATGGTAAGTTTCTGCCAGAAGGTGTGAGACCACGACAGTTCGGCGAGGCGCTTCTTGAGTTTTGCGGCTGATTCGAGCTCGCTGCCGTCTTCGCCTTTGAGGAAGTAGAGGTGGAACTGGCGGTAGTAGTCAGCCATGGCCGCCTGCTTTGCGTGGCAGATGCCGGCAGCGACGGCGATAACCCATATCACCCAGTGATGGGCACTGAAAAATTCGGAAGTTATGTTTTCACGGAGGCAGATGGCGATGTAGATAGCCGCAAACCAGAAGTCGCCGCTAAGGCCGTCGAGGATGCGGCCGAGGCGAGAATACTGTTTTGTCATGCGTGCGAGCTGGCCGTCGGCGCTGTCAAAGGAGTTGGCCCAGATGAGGAGCAGCATGCCGATGACGTTGATCCACATTTCGGGAAAATAGAATGCGACGCCTGCGCCGATGCCGATGAAAATAGAGGCGATGGTTATGGCGTTAGGAGTGACGCCGAGCCTCTTGGCGAGGCAGGCCCATGCATAGCCGATGGGGCGGTAAAAAACGAGGTCGATGCCTTCTTCGGTGTCAAGTGATTTGAGCGACGCGAGATATGCGCTCTTGGTATTGTTCTGTGATGACTGGTCTGACATGAAATGCGGGTTTTATTTTAGTTTGGAGAGTTCGTAAGTCTTTTCGCGCAAGAATAGTCCAAGTGTTTCGGGCGAATCAGAGTGGAGAGCCTGCTCTTCAACGGAGATGGGGTCGCCTACGCTGATGTGGAGTTGTGTGCCGACTTTGCGGAACACTTCGGCGGGAAGACGCAGCGAACGTGCGGGCCAGCAAACGTGGCCGAGGAAGTTGCACCACCAACTGTTGCCGCCGTGGAAGAAAATAGGGATTACGGGAACCTTGGCGCGGTAGATGATCTGGAGGACTGATTTCTGCCATTCGCGATCCTGCAGGCCATGGCGGAGAGTCGTTTTACTCATCGCTCCGGCCGGGAAGAAGCCGATGGGGTTGCCTTCGGCGAGCTGGCGCAGAGCCTGACGGATGCCGTTGACAGAGACGGCGCGTTTGGAGGGGTCGTCTGAAGCGAGGGCATCGACAGCGATGAAGTTGGGACGCATGGCGCTGATCTGGTTGAGGATCATGTTGACGAGTACCTTGAACTGAGGACGTCGCGATCCGACGAGATATATGAGGGCGATGCCGTCGAGAGCTCCGAAAGGATGGTTGCTGACGGTGATGAATGCCCCCTCGGGGAGGTTGTCGAGTATCTGCTCGTTATCGACGCGGAGGGTCATCTTGAATTCGTCGAAAAGCAGGCGGCGGGTGAATTCCGGGCCGGGTGTGTCGCAGCAGTTGGAGTGGACGCGGTTGACTTTGTCGACAGAGAGGAAGTGGAGGAGCCAGTTGACAAATCGTTCGTGGCCATCGAGACGCGGCACAAGGCGACGGATGTCGTCGTAGTTGAGCACGTCGGGGCGTATGTTGTAATTGTCTTTGTTGTCTGACATTTTTTTTGATGCTTATATATAATATATGTGTAGCTGAGTGAGAAGAGGGTCAGCGGAGCGAACCGCGCTCTTTGACTGCACTCATGATGAATCGGGCTATCTGGGTGGCGGCTTCCTGACGGCATGGCGCGAAACTTGGCCAGTCGTCGAAATCGATGATGCGCAATTTGCCGTCGGGGGTGAGGACGCAGTCGCCTCCGTAGATGTTCACATCGAGTGCTTCAGCCGCCGAATTGCAGAGGTGGCGGAGACGCTCCTCGCTGAAGGATATGTGGTCGGCAGGGCGGCGGTCGCCTGACGATTCGCTCGCCGAGAGCCAGTAGAAGAAACGATTACCGGTAATACCGTAGAATTTGATGAGTTCTCCGTCGTAATGGCGGTTGATGACGGCGCGTTTAATGCCGCGGAGGAAGTATTCCTGAAGGATCTCCTGAGCTTCTTCGGGATGACGGACATAGGTGACGTCCTCGTTGTGCATAGTGTGGGAGTCGCCGCGTTTGATCCAGCAGCGAGTGATTGATGCTTTGTGGAGCCGGTCGCGGATGGCTTCGTCGGTGTTGACGATGATGCTCTCCGGATATGGTATGTTGGAGCCCAAGAGGATGCGGGCCATGCGTTCGCGAACGCAGTTCTCGATGCCGAAACCAGAGTTGATGACGAGCGCACCATCGTCCTCGAGTTGCTGGAGTTTGGCTATGGAGCGGGGCTCGCGGCACATGTTAAAGATGATGCGTTCGGTGACGTTTCCGACGATGAACTGCTCCTCGCTGTAAACGTTGACTTCGCAACCGCGTTTGCGTAGTTGATCGGCCACTATATTGAAGATGGTCGAGTCGTTGCCGATATGGTTAGGCGAAAAGACGCCTGACCGCATTATGCCTGCTATTTTGATTTCTGACATTGGCGGGGTTTATATTAATTCGGAGAGGCGACGGATGCCTTCAGAGGCAGTGGCCCGGATGACGGTTACGCCGGGAGGTACTTCGGCGGGATTGGGGTCGATATAGTAGACGGGTACGCCTTCGCGAACGTAATGGAGAAGGGCAGCCGCGGGGTAAACGACGAGACTCGTGCCGATGATCACGAAGATGTCGGCCGAGCGGACGATCTCGGTGGCCGGTTCGAAATTAGGCACGGCTTCCTGGAAGAAGACGATGTGAGGACGCACATGATGGCCGTCGATGACGGTGTCGGGTGTGGTAACGCATTCTTCGGGCCGGAGGGTGTAGACTTTGGTGTCGTCGTCGACTGCGCGGACTTTCATGAGTTCGCCGTGGAGGTGGAGCACCTTTGAGCTGCCTGCGCGTTCGTGAAGATCGTCGACATTCTGGGTGATGACGAATACGTCAAATCGTTTTTCGAGTTCGGCGAGCATGCGGTGGCCGTCGTTTGGGAGGCTGTCGACGAGCTGGGCGCGACGTTCGCTGTAAAAACGGTGGACGAGTGCGGGATCGCGACGATAACCGTCGGCACTGCATACGTCCATCACCGGATAGTTTTCCCAAAGGCCTCCGGCATCGCGGAATGTTGAAATACCGCTCTCGGCACTCATGCCCGCGCCAGTTGAGATGACAAGTCGTTTCATTTTATCGTCGGGAGAATGGGTGGACTAAAAATCGTCGTCGTTGAACTCGATTTCGATTGTGCCTGTCGCAGGGCGATCGTTGGATACGGCCGGACGAGGAGCTTCGGCGGCGGGACGTGGTGAGGCAGTAGCTGTGGGTTTCTTCTTTCGGTTGTAGGCCGGGGCCTTTTCGAATGCTTCGATGGCCTCGTCGTTGTCGAGCTGATTGGGTTCGAGAATAATATAGTTCATCACATCGCGCTGACGCTGCATGGCATCGACTTTTTCGTCTCCGTAGAAGTCGCGGATTCGGTCGATGTTGATAGGTTCGTCAGAGCCGGGCTTGGATTCGGCACCGGTGATCTGGATCGTATCGGCAGCGGTGTGGCCTTCGCGGACAGTGACATCGAAGCCGGCGGCGAGGATGGTGAATTTGACTTTGTCTCCGAGTGTGTCGTCGTAGGTGATACCCCAGATAACGTCGACATTCTCGTCGATCTTTGAGACGAAATCGTCGAGTTGCTGCGATTCGCTTGCTTTGAACGGGACGCTTGAGTTGCGCGAGTAGCAAAGGTTGAAGAGGAGGCGCTTGCTCGAGAATACGTCGGTGTTCTTGAGCAGGGGAGAATGGAGCGCATCGTTGATGGCAGCGGTGACGCGGTTCTCGCCTTCGCCGTAGCCGATAGATATGAGGGCAGTCTTACCATCGCGGAGAGTGGTGTCGACGTCGTTCATGTCAAGGTTGATCTTACCAGGGTTGGTGACGATTTCGGAGATACTCTGGGCGGCGACCGAAAGGGTGTCGTCGGCCTTAGCGAAAGCCGAGTCAAACTCAAGGTCAGGGTAGATTTCCGAGAGACGCTCGTTGTTGATGACGAGGAGAGCGTCGACATATTTGCCCATCTCGTCAGCACCCGCGATGGCCTTGGTGATCTTGCGCATGCCTTCAAAACGGAAGGGGATGGTGACGATTCCAATGGTCAGCAGTCCACGCTCGCGGGCGATGCGGGCAACGACGGGAGCGGCGCCTGTGCCTGTGCCGCCGCCCATGCCGGCGGTGATGAACACCATGTCGGTCTCGGGCTGGAAGAGGGCAGCGATCTCGGCAGCACTTTCTTCGGCTGCCTCGCGAGCACGTTCGGGCTTGTTGCCTGCGCCTCGGCCTTTAGTGGTATTAGGACCGATGAGCAGTTTTCGAGGCACGGGCGAGGTTCGGAGGGCCATGTCGTCAGTGTTGACAACGACGAATGCCACACCGTGGATCTTAGCCTCGGTGTACATGTGGTTAACGGCATTGTTACCACCTCCACCGACGCCAAGCACCATTATACGGTCAGGCGCGTCGGTTGTGTCTTTATATTTGTCGAGGTGCTGGAAATCTGTTTCTTCGCTCATTGTAGTCTGTATGAGGTGATGAGAAAAATTTTAAATAAATTAGCGAACAGGCGAATCGAGATCGTCGTCTTCGGCATCTTCGTGGGGATCATCCCAAATCTTGCCAAGATTTATATTGGATAATTTTCCGCGAAGTTTTGAGAAGATTGAAGAGCCCTTGCGGTTATCATCATCAACGTCGTCGATAAAGTCGTCAACGTCGTCATATTTATGACGGACGGTGCCGGTAACACGCTTGCCGGGTTTATAGTCGACATCATCTGCGTCGTCGTCATCTGAGAGGAGGTCTTCGTCGTTGACGTGGCGACGGCCTGATTCGTTGTAGACAGGTTGATTCTGCTCCTGCACAGGTTCGGGCTCCGGAGCCGGAGTGAGGCAGTCAACATCGGAATGAGTGACCGCATATTTCGCTATGGCGAGAAGGTCGATGTTGGCGTTGCGATCGTAATTCGATCCTTTGAACTGGAGCGAGCTGTCGATGGCAGCCACGCGGACGGTCATCTTGGATTGGTTCTCGATCAAACGGTCGAAATTGCGCAGACGAGCACCTCCGCCGGTAAGAATGATTCCAGCCGGGAGTGATTGTGGCTTGAAACCTGCTGCTTCGATCTGGTGGAGGATGTTGGCTACAATTTCGCCGGCACGGGCCGAGATGTAGTTGTTGATTTCGATGTCAGACGACACGGCAGAGTCGGTCAGGATAGCTGATCCGATGCGGGCCTTGGCGTTTTCGGCGCTTTCTTCGGTCATGCTCATGCCTGTCATGAGGTCGCGGGTAATGTTGCGCGAACCGATGGGAAGTGTTATGATAGACTGAAGGACGTCGGATTTGTAGATTGTGATTGTGGTCGTCTCGGCTCCGAAGTCGACGAGCGCGCATCCGAGCTGGCGCTCAGAGGCGGTCAGCACAAGATCGGCAAGAGCCGTGGGGCGTACGACGAAGTGGAGATCAATCGTGCGTCCGTCGAATTTGATCAGATCAAGATTGCGACGGAATGCGGTAGAAATCACTATCGTGGAAAATTCAGCACGGATGTGAGATCCGACAGTTCCGACGATGTTTTTCACCTCCGCGTTGTCGACATAGAATGCATGGGGAAGCATGTCGAGGTTGGCTTTGTCGGTTACGAGGCCAAATGAAGCTTCACGCTTGAGACGATCGATGGTTTCGGCTGTTATTTCGACTGCATTGGGATATTTGGCAGTCGACTGTGCGATGACAGTTGCAAGCGAACGTCCGCCGAGGGCGACGAAGATGTCTGTAACTTTTCGAGGCGCGATTTCGGGGTTATTCTCGAGCTTGCGAATGATGTCGTTGATATGAGCCGACACTTCCTGGACGTTCTGAATCTTGCCGTATCGCACGCAGTTGTTGACGCGAGTCTCTTCGACGGCGATGACCTGAATGTCGCCGGCCTCACCGACGGCTGCGGCGAGTCCCTTGATTTTGGAACTTC
>CAZULD010000003.1:7342-9654 GCA_964621135.1 uncultured Bacteroides sp.
TGAATGTCGCCGGCCTCACCGACGGCTGCGGCGAGTCCCTTGATTTTGGAACTTCCTATTTCGAGTGCGACTATGTGTCTCTGATCCATGCTGGGTATATGATGTTAAATATGAGGTTACTGTTGGATTAATTAATTGGAATACTGTCGGCTGACATCATCGTGGAGAGGTCGTCGATCATGTCGAAGTCTGATTCTTCGGTGTGAAGACTGAGGTGGCCGAGGCTCTTGTCGCGGCGCGAGGCTACGACCTGACCGGCCCACTTGACAGAAATAGTATCGTAAGTATTCCAGCCTTTTACGGGGATAACGTCAGTGTAGAATGTTTTCAGACGGGCGAATTTGTCACTGATGGACGTGTTGTCGCCGAAGTTGATCACCTGACCGCGGATGACAGGGACGATGACGATGTCGCCGCGGGACGACAGGGTGACTGTGGAGACAAGAGCATTGAGGGTCGGGTCAGCAGCGATGTATGAGAGTACGGGCAGTAGACTCTCGGCACCTATGGTAGACGAGTCGAATTTGCCTACCACTACCGGTACGTCGACATGATAGCGTGCGTTTGCGACGACACGTTTGCCGGCCGAATTGATATAGTAAGATTTGCCGGAAGGATCAAACACTCTTGCGACGGGAACCATCGGGCTAACGTCGATGCGGAGGGTGCCGTCGGAAAGAGATGCTACGTTGGCGTCCTCGACAACAGGCATCGCGATAATGCGCTGCTCGAGTTCGTTGAGATCAATCTCGGCACGCGACTTCGAGGCAATGAGTTTATAAAGATCACCGCATTCTGACGCAACGTCGAGTTCGGATACAAAGCCGCTACCTATCGAATCGGCAACAGAGATGGTCAGACCGGTATAGCGGTCGGCACGTTCGGCAGCTCCTGTCATTGCGAGCGCAAAGACGAGGTAGACGCCGATGACGACTGTGAGAGCTATCTTTATGATCGTGTCCTTCTCCATTGTGTTCTTAATCTATCACTCAACTAACTGACTCGGGCGATCAATGATTGTCAGCCACAAGCTCAGCAACGAGACGCGGCAGATAAAGATTGAGGTCGCCTGCACCTGCAGTCAACAGGATTTCAAAGTTACGATTTTTTACTGTTTCTACAAAGTCTTCCTTAGAAATCATGGTTTTATCTTCGCATTTTATTCTGTCGAAGATGATTTTTGAGGTTACACCGGGTATGGGAAGCTCACGCGCCGGATAGATATCAATCAAAATGACGCTATCGGCGGCAGAAAGAGCCTCGGCGAACTGCGGGGCGAAGTCGCGTGTACGCGAGTAGAGGTGAGGCTGGAATGCTACCGTCAGATGGCGGTCAGGATATAAGGCCTTGACGGAGCGAATGCTCTGGCGGAGTTCGTCGGGATGGTGAGCGTAGTCGTCGATAATCGCCCGGCCGTCGGCTCCAGGCTCTTTGAGATGAAATTCGAAACGTCGTTCGGGACCCATGAATGAAGCCATAGCCTTGCGGGCTGATTCTTCTTCAAAATCGCCGGTAAGCCACACTGCGGCAAGGGCAGCGATAGCGTTGTCGATATTGATGTCGACGGGTACGCCGAGTTCGATGTCGCGAACGACACCTTCAGGGTGGACGAAGTCAAAAGTAATAGTGCCGTTACCTCGACGAATGTTATCTGCATGAAAATCGCCTTCATGGCGAGAATAAGTGTATGTATCCACTCCTTCTACTGGGCGGGGAATGAGTTTAAGACCTGTATGAACCAAGAGTTTCCCTCCCGGTTGGATAAGCTCGGTGAAATGAGCAAAACTTTCGAGATATGCTTCTTCGGTGCCGTAGATATCCAGATGATCAGGATCTGTTGCGGTTATGACGGCGATGTAGGGTGAGAGAGTGTGAAAGGATCTGTCATATTCATCGGCTTCAATGACAGAGTAGGGAGAATCCGGCGCAAGAAGGAGGTTGCTGCCGTAGTTTCGCAAGATGCCCCCGAGGAAGGCATTACATCCTATCTTTCCGCAGTGGAGGATATGCGCGGCCATTGACGAAGTAGTAGTTTTGCCATGAGTTCCGGCGAAACATATACCGCGGCTTGCACGCGTTATGTTGCCGAGAGCTGCCGAACGTTTGAGCAGATTGAATCCGTTATTCCGAAAATAGCTGAGTGGCACGTTGTCATCAGGGACAGCGGGTGTATAGATCACGTCAACGGTTGCCGGATCACGGAAATCCTCAGGTATGGCGTCCATTGAGTCCTCGAATGATATTTTGACGCCTTCTTTCTGGAGAGCATCTGTAAGCGGGGATGGTGTCCGGTCATAACCGGCTACTTCATA
>CAZULD010000003.1:9754-17080 GCA_964621135.1 uncultured Bacteroides sp.
CGTTCGACAAGCGCGAGAGCATTTTTACGTTGATGATCCTCGGCGACATTGGGAGAAGGCACGAGTACGGTCGCTTTGCCGAGCAACTGCAGTTCGCTGATGCTGCCTGCTCCCGCACGAGACACAACAAGGTCGGCCGCACGGTATGCGACATCCATATTAGTGATGAATTGGCGCGCTTGCAAGGATGGATATTTTTTGACGAGACTTTCGACTTCCGCCTTGGGGAAATTCTTTCCTGTCTGCCAAAGCAACTGCATGTTTCCGCTGCAGAGGCGGTCGACTGAGGACATGATGGACTCGTTGATAGTTCTCGCACCGAGACTGCCACCTACGACGAGTACGAGCGGTCGGGCCGGGTCAAATCCGAGTTCCTTTTTAGCTTCAGCTTGAGAAAGAGGGCAGTCGAGGAGAGTTTTTCTTACGGGATTACCTGTCTTTACTATGGCTTCAGCAGGAAAAAAGCGCTCCATGCCGTCATAGGCCACGCATATACGTCCGGCTTTCTTGGCGAGGAGTTTGTTTGTCACTCCGGCATAGGAATTCTGCTCCTGAAGAAGAGTCGGAACACCGAGCTTTTGGGCGGCTTTAAGCGTAGGGCCGGACGCATAACCTCCCACGCCTACAGCTATCTGCGGCTTGAAATTTTTTACGATGGATCTTGCTTTACGGACGGCTTTTCTTAGTTTGATAAGCACGCCTATATTCCGGAGAAGATTTTTACGGTCAAAACCGCTGATGGTTAGGCCTTCAATGGGATATCCGGCAGCGGGTACGCGCTCCATCTCCATGCGGTTGTCGGCTCCAACAAATAAAATGTCAACATCGGGGAAGCGCCGACGCAGAGCATTGGCTATAGCTATGGCGGGGAAAATATGGCCTCCGGTGCCGCCTCCGCTGATGAGCACACGTTTAACTGCCGTATCTGAATCGTTTTCCATTATAATTGTGAGGGATTATCGCCATGAATACTTTCAGGCAGGGTGTTGAGTTCTTCCCGGATTGCTTCTTTGTCACCCTTGAATGCAGCGTGGCGACTGGTAGAGAGCATTATACCGAGAGCTATGGATGTTACAATCACTGATGTGCCGCCTTTTGAAATGAGGGGCAGAGGTTGGCCGGATACGGGGAAGACGCCCGTAACAATAGCCATGTGGAAGAGAGCCTGATAGACTATATATATGGCACATCCTATAACAAGAAGACAGGGGAATGTCGACCGGCATTTGGTAGCGACGCGCCCCGCTCGAGCGAGTAGCCAGAGGTAGCACAGGAGGATGAATATACCGGTAATCAGTCCGAGTTCTTCAATTACGATAGCATAAATATAGTCAGAGAATGCCAGCGGCAGACGAGCGTTTTCGCGGGAGTTGCCGGGACCTACGCCGGTAATGCCTCCATGAGCCTGCGCAATGTAGCTCAGTTGCTCCTGTTTGTTTGTGTCGTCTATTTTGTCTCCGGCCTTATTGAGACGGAAGTGACGTTGAAGTCGGGCCTTCCATGTCGATGAACGGTTGCCTGCAGCCTCACCGACATCCTCTTTGTTGAGTTCGGCTATCTCGATAGCTTCGGGTGTAGGGGCGGCCTCTTTATTTTGAAGAAGTTTATAGCCCATTGCCGCCGTGCCTATGAAGGCATAAATGGCCAATACAATGCCGAATTTCTTCCATCCCACACCACCGATCAGCATCATGGAAATACTGATAGCGAAGATAAGGAGGGTGTTTGTCAGACCGTGGGAGAACAGCAGACCAGCGCACACGAGTGTGAGCACTGTGCACCATACAACGCCTTTAGTCGATACGTCCGTGCGCCCCTTCAACTGATTTCTACTCAGAATATAAGCGATGCCGAGAGCGGCTGCGAGCTTGAGAAGTTCGGCAGGGAGAATCATGATGGAACCTATCTGGATAGCACGCTGAGCACCGTTGACCTTTACGCCCATTACCATAACCAAAAACATCGCGCCAAGACTACCTAATACATACAGGGGTGTCAATTTATAGATGTATTTGAAATGGTAACGCTGGATGACGAGCATCAGTATGAGACCAAGTGCCAAGAAGCGGGCATGGCGTATGATCGGGCCATAGATGTCGTTGATCTGCACCTCCTGACTTGAGGCACTGAACAACTCGATGACTGAGATTATGATCAACGAGATGTAGATGCCCCAGATGTGCTGGTCTGTGCGTAATTTTGGCGTGATTTTTTTCAGGTCTTCAGCCGGACTCGATTCGGCTGCAAGCGAGGCGACCGGCTGAGATGCGACTTCATCAATGTTGAATAACGGTTGTTCCATAGGATCGGAGAGTGTGGTATGAAGATTTATTTATTGTTGAGGGCTGCTACGGCGGCTTTGAACTGACGACCTCGGTCTTCGTAGCTTGTGAACAGATCGAAACTTGCGCAGCATGGCGACAGAAGAACTGTGTCTCCTGCGACAGCTACTTTACTGCAGGCCGCGACCGCATCGGCGAGGCTGTGAGTGTCTATGACTTCAACGTCGGAGTTGGTCGTGAAGTAGTCGATGATTTTCGTGTTGTCTTTACCCATCGCTATGATGGCTTTAACCTTTTCCTTTACAAGAGGGAGGATTTCGCTGTAATCGTTGCCTTTATCCTTGCCTCCAAGGATGAGAACTGTTGGACGGGTCATCGAATCGAGGGCATACCAACATGAATTGACGTTAGTGGCTTTCGAATCATTGATCCAGCGGACACCGTTGACGGTTCCGGCTGCTTCGAGTCGGTGCTCGACTCCTGCAAAGTCGGAAAGAGCTTCGCGGATATTGTCCTTACGGATGTCAAGCAGACATGCCGAGAGGCCTGCGGCCATAGAATTATACAGGTTATGGATGCCATTCAGTGCAAGATCAGCGCGTGGCATAGATAGCGAGCTGCCGGGAGTGTTGAATATAAGTTCGTTCTCCGCGTCGACGTAGGCTGCACAAGTTGTATCATCACGGTCAGTGAAGGGGAACATGCGGGCCTCGGTAGAGATAGTTCTGAGTTGCGCAGAGACTACGGGATCGTCTTTCCAGAAAATGAAAGCATCGGCTGTAGTCATGTTCTGTAGGATGCGGAACTTCGCGTTAATATAGTTCTGCATTTCATAGTCGTAGCGGTCGAGATGGTCAGGTGTAATATTCATGATGACCGCAATATTAGCTTTGAAGTCATACATATTGTCGAGTTGAAAAGAGCTTAACTCGATGACATAGCAGCTATGCGGGTCACGGGCAACCTGCAGGGCAAGACTGTTGCCGACATTTCCGGCCAGACCGACATCCAAACCGGCTTTGCGCAGAATGTGGTAGGTAAGCAATGTGGTGGTAGTCTTTCCATTACTGCCGGTTATACAGATCATTTTAGAGTCCGTGAATCGTCCGGCAAACTCGATCTCGCTTATTACGGGTATATTCTTAGCCAAGATTTTCTGCATCACCGGAGTGGAATCGGCGATGCCGGGACTCTTAATGACTTCGTCTGCAGCGAGGATGCGCTCCATGGTGTGGGTGCCTTCCTCAAACTCGATAGCTTCGGTTTCGAGGACAGCCTTGTATTTCGGAGAGATTTTGCCAAAATCGCTGACGAAGACGTCGTAGCCCTTGTCTTTTGCGAGAATAGCCGCTCCAGCGCCGCTTTCGCCGGCTCCGAGAACGACAATGCGTCGGGGCTGTATCTTGTCTGAATGCATAATTATCTGATTTTAAGTGTTACGAAGGTGATAACCGCGAGGATAATACCAAAGATCCAAAAACGAGTCACAATTTTGGATTCGGGCACAACCTGAAGAGGGCGCTGGATCAGGGCATCTATGCCTGCGTTGCCCGCTTTCTGGAAATGATGATGTAGCGGGGTCATTTTGAATATGCGACGGCCGCCTGTGCGCTTGAAATATGCGACCTGAAGAATGACTGAAAGATCCTCGATGTAGAAAAGGGCGCAGAGGATAGGGAGGAGGAGTTCCTTGTGGATCAAGATTGCGAAAATTGCGATAATACCGCCGAGAGTCAGACTGCCGGTGTCACCCATAAAGACCTGAGCAGGATATGCGTTATACCAAAGGAATCCGACAAGAGCACCTATGAAGGCGGCCATATACACCACGAGTTCCTCGCTTTCCGGGATATACATGATGTTGAGATATGCGGAGTAAATTACGTTGCCGCCGAGATAAGCCATAATAGCTAATGCAACTCCGCAGACCGCCGATAGTCCAGCCGTCATACCGTCGAGACCGTCATTGAGATTAGCTCCATTACTGGTCGCAGACACAATGAAGATGACGATGAAAAAGAAGAGTATCCATCCGCCGGTCTGGGCATGTTCGCCCATCCATTGGGTAAACCAACTGTAGTTGAAGTTATTGTTCTTTATAAACGGTATTGTGGTTTGCGGGGATTTAACCGTGTCAGTGCTGTAGATGACTTCTTCAACCCGATTGGTGGTCTCGTTAAGCACTTCTGAATTTTCGACGATCACCATGTTGGGGTTAAGGAACATAGTGACAGCGACGATGAGGGCTATGCCTACCTGACCGATGATCTTGTATTTGCCCTGAAGACCGTCTTTGTTGCGGTATTTTATTTTACGATAGTCATCGAGGAAGCCGATTAATCCCAACCAGACGGTAGCGACCAGCATCAGAATCATGTAGATATTAGACAGATTTCCGACCAGCAGACAGGGAACGAGAATCGAGAGGATAATGATGACACCTCCCATTGTCGGCGTTCCTGTTTTCTTAGTCTGACCTTCAAGATCGAGATTACGGACAATCTCGCCGATCTGCATTTTCTGAAGCGAGTCGATGATACGACGTCCAACAAAGATGGCAAGCAGGAGAGCGAGAACGAATGCGAGACCGGAGCGGAACGTGATGTAGCTCATCAGACGCGCGCCGGGAAGTCCGCTTTCTTGAAAAAGTTCGAAAATGTAGTACAACATTGTCGGATAGGTGATTGGTTAGTTATTATTGTTTGTCTATTATCAGTTTATGCCTAAAGCCGCTCTGACTTCCTCGCGGTCGTCGAAGTGATTGGTGACCGGGCCGATGATCTGGTAAGTTTCATGACCTTTACCTGCAACCAGGATTACATCTCCCGGACGGGCAAGTGCAACGGCGGTACGGATGGCTTCGCGGCGGTCGACGATTGATAGAGTTACTGCCAGTTGGTCCGCATCTAGACCGGCTTTCATATCTTCGATAATCGTCGCCGGATCTTCGTTGCGGGGATTGTCGGAAGTCAGTATGACACGATCGCTTCTGCGGACTGCAGCTTCTGCCATTTGTGGGCGTTTACCTTTATCGCGGTTCCCGCCGCAACCACAGACGGTAATAACCGAACAACTTGTGCCGACTATGTCGCGGATTGCATCAAGAACATTTACGAGGGCATCGGGTGTGTGGGCGTAGTCGACCACGGCGGTAATACCGTCTTTCGAACGAAATGTCTGAAAACGTCCGGCAACAGGGACAAGCCGGCTGATCGCTACAGGAATCTGCTCGGGATCATAGCCCATAAGTACAGATGCGCCGTAGACAGCCGTGAGATTGGAGGCATTGAAGCGCCCGGTAAAGAGTGTCTCAACTTCAGTGCCATTCAAACTCATCAGCATGCCGTCGATGCGGTTTTCGATTATACGTCCGCGGAAGTCGGCGTCGGCGCGCACAGAGTAGGTGGAAACTTTTGCCAGTGTGTTCTGTACGATAATCATGCCGTTACGGTCGTCCACATTCGTAAGGGCAAATGCATCGGAGGGCAGCAGATCGAAGAAGGAACGCTTCGCAGCCAAATAAGCCTCAAAGGTTTTATGATAATCGAGGTGATCGCGGGTCAGGTTGGTGAATATGCCACCTGCAAAGTGTAAGCCGGCGATACGGTGCTGGTGAGCAGCGTGACTGCTGACCTCCATTGCGACAACCTCACATCCGGCTTTGGCCATACGGTCGAGTAGGGCATTGAGCGAAAGGGTATCAGGCGTAGTATGAGTTGACGGTATGGCCTCGTCGTCGATTTTATTGACGACGGTCGACAACAGTCCTGCGTGGAGACCGTTGAGACGGGCCATCTCGTAGATTAGTGTGGCAATAGTGGTCTTTCCGTTTGTTCCGGTCACACCAATTAGTTTGAGCTTTCGTGAGGGGTTATCGTACCACTGCGAAGCCAGATATCCTAATGCTACGGCTGAATCTGCGACTTTTATCCAAGTTGTTTCTACGGCAAGTCCCTGAGGAACTTCCTCGCAGACTACGGCAGCCGCACCGTTGTCGATCGCACTCTGGATGTAGTCATGTCCGTCGACATTGACGCCGCGCACGGCTACGAATAGTGTGCCGGGGGTCACTTTGCGTGAGTCGGATGTTAAGGCTGCAATCTCTATATCGTCTGTGCCGATGATATCTTCGGTGATTATTGCGGATAAAAGTTTTGGCAGGTGCATGATTGGATATATATTCTGATTTTTAATCTTGTTTTAAATTGATAGTCACTTGGGTGCCCTTGGGAGCCCTTGTGCGCGGTGCGGGCATCTGTTCGATGACATAGCCGACGCCTGTAAAGTCAACGTTGTAACCGGCTTTTTCGAGAGTTACAACAGCCTCGCGTATACCGAGACCACGGACATCAGGTATAAGGCCGGGATCGGTAGCGGAGGGAGCACTGATGACTGTTCCGGCAGGCATGTGAAGACCTGCGGCAAGTCTGTCATGACGTCCACGGTCATTAGATGCATAAAGAGTCGGGCGGCTCTCTTCTGCGATGGTTTCATTCAGATCAGAACTATTGTCGAGCATACCGCGTGAGTATAGTTTCAAGGCTACGTTCTTTAGGACCATACCTGCGGTTGTGGCCGCGCCTTTGTACGCGGGAGAAGGATCGCTGACCATAACGAAGGCGGTGTATTTCGGCTTGTCGAACGGGAAGAAGCCGCAGAACGACAGACGATAATGCCCGTCAAGATAGCCGCCGGTCCGTTTGGTTGAGTCATTTTTAGCTGATGGCTTACTCTCGGCGATGATACGGCATGTGCCGGTCTTACCGGCGATAGTGACTATGTCACTTTTAAGAGCCTTTGCAGTACCGCCTTCTCCCCAAACGACCTGATAAAGCATGTCGCGGAGTAACTGAGCGTTTTTAGGCGAGCAGACATTGTCGCGAACGTAGGTCACAGGAACAATGGAGTCAACGCCGTCAGGACTGCGCAGTGATTTGACCAAACGGGGCCGGACGAATTTACCGTCGTTGGCTATGGCATTATACATCGCGCAGGTGTAGAGCGGCGGAATCATTGTGGAGTAACCGAACACCATTCGCGACAA
>CAZULD010000003.1:17180-35157 GCA_964621135.1 uncultured Bacteroides sp.
CCTACACCCTTCGGCTCAATGTTGAAGTAACGTTCAAGCGGGAAGGCGAAGCCATCCTCGAGGGCAACGATCATTGAGATTGTTTTCACAACCGACCCCGGCTCGTAGGCAAGCACGGCGCGGTTCATGGCCTCAATGTAACGACCGGAACCGGAAATAGTGTCACGTTCGAGGTTGGAAATGGCTTTTATGTCGCCTGTCTCAACATCCATAATCAAAGCCGTTCCCCATTCAGCTCCGGTTGTAAGGAGCATATTGCCGAGCTCGTACTCGAGAATGTCCTGCATGGTGATGTCGATTGTGGTAGTGACGGTATAACCGTTTTTCGGCGGCTCGATAGTCCATTTCCCGACGCGGTCTGTGAAAAGAACTTTCTTGGCTTTGCCGGGTGTGCCGTAGAGGAGAGAGTCGAGAGCATGTTCAAGGCCGGATACACCCCTGACCTCACGGTTGGCAACCTCTCCTACGCGACCAATACTGAGAGTGGCCATTTCGCCGTAGGGGTACTTGCGCTTCAGCACAACTTCACGCACCAGGCCGGTTCGGTTTGCGTTGTTGCTTCGACGGAAGAACGGGAATTGCTTTACTCGTGCGACTTCATCATCGGGAATCTCTTTCAGGAGCATATATGATGACGATCTTTTGCCACGCGGCTTTTTGAGTGGGGCTTCAAGATAGTCGTGCCACTCCTGACGAGTACGTCGAGGGTAGTAATAGGCGAGTGTATCAGCAAGACTGTCGAGCGCGGCTTTGTATTCTCGGATCATGAATCGTTTTGCCTTGAAGTCTATGCGGAGGTTGAAATAATTGAGGTTGGTCGCAAGAATACATCCGTCGCTGGCGAGGATGTCGCCACGCAGAGGTTTGATCATTACGGTATCATCAAGGTTACGAGTACCCTTTGCATTCCATTCTGGGGCGTTGATCACTGTGTTGTTGACAGCCATGAATACAATACCTCCCGAGAGGAGCAGAATGAACGATGCAATAAGAGTAAGGCGGCTGAGGATGTGCGCACGGCGGCTGCGTGCCGATGGCTGCGAGGCTTCATCGGCTTTCTGCCGGGTTTGGGGGCGACGGGGACGGTTATCGTTTTTCATCGGCATAAGTGATTACATAAGGCGGCCGTTCCTGAATGCCGAGCCCGAGGTGAAGGGTATCTACGAGAGTCTGCATCGCTGATTCGCGAGTCGATGACATGTAAGCCGAGCGTTCGCTTTGTAACTCGGTTTTGACGATGGCAAGTTCCTGTTCGAGAGCCGTGATATTCTCCATACCTGTGACGCAGTCATAGCGGTTGGATATGTAGACGAGAATCATGGTCACAATAAAGGACACTTGAAAGAAGTACTTTTTAAAAAAGCGACTTGACATCACACGTCCGTGAGCCGCGCGACTCGCGGCCTTCGAGATGCTTTCCGATGCATTTGCTTTCTTAAATTTCGACAGAAGTTTCATTAAATTTCAGAGAGATTAGAGAGATGGGTGAGAAGGAGGTCAGATCTTTTCGGCAATTCGGAGTTTTGCGCTTCGGCTGCGTGGGTTGGCTGCTATTTCAGTATCATCAGGAACAACGGGTTTTGATCCTCCGACGGTTTTGAGAGGGGCGTTTATGCGTCCGAAGAAATCTTTTTCGGCTTTTCCCGAGAAGTTACCGAAGCGCATGAAGTTTTTTACCAGTCTGTCTTCGAGAGAATGGTATGTGAGGATCGCAAGCCGTCCGCCGGGTTTCAATGCCTCGGTCGCTTGTGTAAGGAAGGCCTGCAGGGCGTCGAGTTCGCCGTTGACTTCGATGCGCAGAGCCTGAAACAGGCAGGCTAATTCTTTTTTCTCCTTCTGTGGACTGATCAGTGTGCGTGTAACTTCGAGCAGGCGGTCAACTGTGTCAACCGGAGCCGAGCGCCTCGCGCTTACGATTGCTGCGGCCAGTTTACGCGCCTGGCGGAGTTCGCCGTAAAGATAAAATATATCGGCAAGCTGCTCTTCGCTGCGTTCGTTGAGGACGGTTGCGGCTGTAATGCGGGCATGGCGGTTCATGCGCATATCGAGTTCGCCGTTCGAACGGAATGAAAAACCTCGCGAACTGTCGTCGAAATGATGGAACGATACGCCAAGGTCAGCAAGAATACCATCGACAGAGTCTACACCATAGTATCGCAAGAAATTTGACAGAAACCTGAAATTGCCGTAGATCATCGTGAAACGATCGTCAGTGAACGCACGGCGCACCGCATCTTCATCCTGATCAAAGGAGTAGAGGTGTCCGTCGCCAGAAAGATGTTCGACAATGGCACGCGAATGACCGCCGCCACCGAAAGTAGCGTCGACATAAATACCATCAGGTTTAATATTCAGAGCCTCAATGGTCTGTGGTAAAAGCGCGGGTATATGATAGGTCTCTTGATCCATTGCGGAGATATGCTTGACTGGCGAAAAGTTATTTAGCTTGTAAAGTTACTCAAAATCGCCGAGACTTCGCAAATCAAAAAAGCATAAATCCTCTACTACAGATTAAAAAAGTTATTAACATTCAACCCCGGCAGGATACAGTGATAATGCTGTCTAGATTTTTTTACGCCAAGCTCTACGTTTGCGGTGCTGTCGGCGTTCGAAGTATTCCCACTGCTTCTGTACATTTTCATTGCCTTCAAGCTCGGGATTGCTTTCTGCCTCCTTATATCCTGCGCGGATAAAAGCCGGAATAAGATCGTTGAAAATAAGGGCGTTGACTCCTTTGCTTTGGTATTCGGGCTTAACTGCTACAAGCAGAAGGTCGACAACGTCTGTATTCCCCTTCAGAGCCTTCAATAGCGGCAGCCAACCCATAGGCAGAAGTTTGCCTCTGCTTTGGATCAGTGCTTTTGAAAGCGAAGGCATAGAGATTCCGACGGCGACGATACCGTCGTTTTCGTCAACTATGAGTGAAACGCAGTCAAGTCGGATCATGCCCAGATATTGATCGACATAACTGTCGATCTGTCTATCTGTAAGAGGAGAGAAACCGTAAAGATCGGCATAGGCTTCGTTTATTAGATGGAACAGGGCATGGCCGTATTTTTCTTTTACCTCTTTGCGTGAGGTCAGCGGTACGGAGCGCAGCTTGTATTTCGTCTTGACAATCTGAGCTATACGCGCATATTTGTCCGGTATAGCCTCAGGTACTTTGATGCGATATTCGATCCAGTCGACCTCCTTTTCGAAGCCCATGCGCTCCATGTGTTCGACGTAATAGGGATAATTGTAAATGGTAGCCATAGTGCCGATTTCGTCGAACCCGTCGATCAGCATGCCCTCGTGATCCATGTCTGAGAAGCCCATCGGCCCGACCATTGTATCCATCCCTTGCTCTCGTCCCCAGTCGGCAGCAGCCTTAAATAACGCATCGACCACTTCCCGATCGTCAATGAAGTCAACAAAGCCGAAACGAAGCACTTTTGAATTGTCTTTCTTGTTGACTATATCATTGATGATGGCTGTGATACGGCCAACGATCTCTCCGTCGCGCATTGCCAGGAATGATTGCGCCCGGCACACGTCAAACGACGGATTTTTTTTCGGAGACAAGGTCGCCAGTTCGTCGATAATCAGCGGCGGTACATAGCAATCGTTATCCTTGTAGAGATTGATCGCAAATTTTATGTAACGCAGCAGTTCGCTGCGGGTCGGTTTAAGAGCTGAGACTGTTACTGCCATATTATCTGTCTGAGGTTTCAATTTGTTCCATTGCCGGTACAGCGGGTCTGTAAGGCGATGAAAGCCATGCCAGCAGAGCCACCATAATGACGAGGAAAACTATGATTATTACATAGAGACGGTTACTATGTCGATTTTCAACGGCGAGACGCAGATCGTGGATGTTACGGAAACTGCGTCGGCTTTTTGTGTCGATGCAGCGCTCGGCTATGCGACGTAGCTGCGGGTCATTGATGCCGCTTTTGTCGAGTGTTACAAGTACGATCGCTCCGAAATTTCGGATGTCGTCCGATACCTGTTCTGGCGTGAGGGCCGGACGTTGCTCAAATCCGACGTCGATCATTTTAAGGTTGCCGACATTCTCGGTGAAAATTATACGTTCGCTGCGGATGGGTAGGTGAGCTATGTGATTGTTTTGGATGTACTCCAGTGCGCTGAGAAACTGACTTTTCAGTTTCTGGATATGCTCTTTCGTTACCTTACCTGAGTCAAGAAGTATGCGCAGTGAATCCCCGTAGACGTCATCTGTGATGATACATCGCCCGAGTCCGGGAACTTCTTCGAAGTCGTTGATCATCACAATGTTTGGATGTGCGAGGTTGTAACGCGTGTCGAATTCTTTTTCGATCATGGCCTCGTATTCCGGCTGATCGCGATACTCCTTCTTCAATGTCTTGAGCATAACCCATTTACCAAACTTTTTGGCGGTGTAGACATCATAAAATTCCTCATCCCATTTGGGGAGATGCTCAATTTCGGTCCATCGCTGTTCGGTTCGTTCCATAGTCGCTCAATAATTGAAGTTTCTGCAAAGTTACGAAAAATAGGCTAATTGTCAACAGTATGGTTAGTCGGTAGGATAGGCTGCAACGAAGACTTTATGCGAATTAAGCGCTTCCTGAGCAGCGTGCAGGCTACTTAAAGGCACACGACCTACTATATAATTGAAATCTTTCGACGAGTAACTCTCCGAAACCTCCTCGAACTGGAGTAGCCGCAGATCGACGGGATCGTTATAGCGGACGTAGACGCGGAACGATATATCATCGGCAAAACGGGGAAGACTGGCCGAGTGGCTCATCTTCTTGTATTCATATTTATAATTATATAGGCAGGCGGTGATGTCTGACAGTACTGCCGAAGATGTTGGACGTGCACCGGCCCCGCGACCGAACATAAACTGTTTGTCGTAGAACAAACCTTTGATTACTACACCGTTGAATTCGTCTTCTACCGAATAGATATATTTGTTTCGCGAGATCAACTGAGGTATTACGCACATCACGAGTCGGTTGTCCTTGAGTTTCTCTACATGGGCCACCAGCTTTATGCGGCGATCTTTTTCGCGGGCGAAACGGATGTCGTTGTCATTCATGTGTGTGATGCCGTAAGTAAAAACTTTCTTGGGGTCAACATACACACCGAATGCGTGAACGCCGATAATTACAAGTTTGAACAATGAATCCCAGCCGTCGAGGTCGAGTGTAGGGTTGCTTTCGAGGAAACCTTCGCGGCGCGCAAGTTCAAGTGCGTCAACGTGCGACATTCCCTCGTTGAAAATTTTAGACAGGATGAAATTTGACGATCCGTTAAGGATACCTTTAACCGAAATCAGCAGATCGTTGTCATAATACTCTTCCAGATTTCTGATTACAGGTATTGAGCCGCAGGCCGATGCATCGTAGAGCAACGTGCTGCCGTATTTGCGTTGCAAATCTATCAGTTCCGGAAGTCGGTGAGCCAGCATTTTCTTGTTGCCTGTGACGACGGGCATTTTGCGCTTTATTGCCCGTTCGACAATCTCGAACGATTTGTCCGCATCATCAATCAGTTCAACGATGAAATTGATCTCGGGATCATTGAAAATATCATCGGCTGAATCGGTGAAACGTGCGTCTACACCGCGGTCGCGGCTTGCGTCGCGAACACATATCCGTTCTATGCTGACATTGGCTGTGGGTACATCGCGTAGCAGTTCGAACAGTCCGCGACCTACCGTCCCGAAGCCAAAAAGTCCTATTCTTATTTTATTTGTATCTGTCATTTATATGGGATTTGGAACGTCGTGAATAAAAATCGCTAATCAGTGAGTTTAGTTTTTCGTGCTCGATAAGGAAGCCGTCATGGGCAAATTCCGAAGAGATTTCGTGGTACTCGGCCCGTGGTAACATGGATGCTAATTCGCGATGGTAAGAGGGCGGGAACAGTATGTCTGAGCTGATAGCCACAACGAGACAATCTGCCTTGATGCGTCCGAGGGCTTCTGCGTGTCCTCTGCGTCCGCGCCCTACATCATGCGAGTCAGCGGACCGGCACATTCTCACATAGCTATATGCGTCATACCTGTCGCACAGCTTTTTGCCCTGATAAGCCTGATAACTATGGACGCGACGTGTGAAGGGATCTTCTTCGCGATCCGTATCTGATTGAGTTATGTCATAAGCCGCTTGGCCGCGATAGCTAAGTAGTCCGATGGCGCGGGCGGCCGCAAGACCTTTTGCGCCGGCGTCTTTCCGGGATTCGCCATAGCTGTTGTCTGCCTCTATCGCCATATACATAGTTTTATTGATTGCAGCTAACCATGGACGGCATTGATAGTCTGTGGCGATAAGCACTGCTCTATCGGCAATGTCTGGATCGGTTACCAACCATTCAATGGCTTGAAATCCCCCGAGCGACGAACCGATGATGGTCGAGATTTTTTTGATGCCGAGATGCCAGGCAAGAATCTGATGACACGTCACCATATCTCTTACCGTTACATCGGGAAAGGTGTCGTAATAAGGTTTATCGGTGGCCGGATCTATCGATTGGGGTCCGCTTGTGCCATAACACGACCCGAGTACATTGGCGCAGACTACAAACCATTTATCCGGATCCAGAAACCGATCTTTCTCAACTGTATGAGGCCACCAATCAGCCACATCCGAATCAGCAGTAAGTGCATGCATGACCCATACGACATTGTCGCCCCTCTCGGACATTGTGCCGTAGGTATCGTAAGCTATCGTAAGATTGTCAATAGTTTTGCCTGACTCGAGAGTGATTCTTTCCGGATGAATATATTTATGCCTCATCGTTTGATACTTTTGATTATGGCCGTAAGTTTATCGGCACTTGGAGAGTCATCCGGCCCGAACGCTTCTGTGATGGTCTGGTTTGCTACGATATATACGCGTGGTATGCCGCTGTTGGCGAATAATTCATAGACATGTCTGTCTGGCTGGGCGGAGTAGGGTATTGTAAGGTGGGTATTTCCCCAATAGGTTGCTACAGATCTCTCGTTTTCTTCACGCGAGATCGCAATCCACACGGCATTATCGGCTGTGGCGACGTACGCTTTCTGCAACTCCGGTAATTCGCGCCTGCAATCTCCGCAACCCGTATTGAACAACACAATTACAGCCTTTTGGTCGACGAGGTCATCGCTCGAAATAACCTGACCGTCGGACATGGTGACAGTGAAATCTGGTAACTTATCACCGACTCCTATAGCCCATGAATCACTATAGCCGTCGCCATCGGTAACACATGACGTAAAACCGATGGCGAAAAATAATGCGATTATTAAATGATGTATACGCAATGCTTTTATTTTTTGATTTTAATGATGTTATTACCTGCGCGGACCACATAAATTCCTGCGGGGAGCGATGCGGTTGACAGCGTAGATGCATTATCAGCTTTAAGTATCTGAGCGCCGGTTGCTGCATATACTTCTATTGTGCCGGGAGTGGCTACGGTAATCATCGCTGCTGCGGCGTCGTAAGCTAAGACTGTATCGGCAGCAACCTCTTCAATGCCGGCCGGATCTTTGCCTTCATATAATATTAATTCAGCCGATCCGTCGCTTGCCAGTTCATAGGTGGCCCAATTCCGAACACGAGCTGCTGCGACGTCAGATTTAAGACAGATGTTACCTTCGTAACCGTAGGTCTGATCATAAACAATCAGTACACCCGGTTCTTCGATCGAGCGCAGCGGCAGTGAAGTCACCATAGTCGTCATGCCGTCGCCACTGATCTGGTTCCCGTAGCAGTTAATATAATCAAGCTGCGGACATGAACTTACATCAAGGGCTGTCAGAAGATTGCATTCGCAACTCAGTGTGGTCAGTTTCGGATTACCACTAAGATCGAGAGTCTTGATATCGTTAAGTCCGACATTTAAGGATGTGAGGTTGGGTAGGTTGGTAACATCGATATTTTCGATGACCTGAAAGAGTGCCATGATTTCGGTTGCATCACCGTAGATCTTAAGAGTAGGTTCTGTCATATCCACGGTCAGTCCGCTACCATTCCATCCCAGAATTCTACCACCTTCGACGATCGGATAATATTCGGTATCGGAGAACGTAATCGTCAGCATGATCTGGTCTTTCACTGATCTGCTTATGGTGAAATGCTGTTCGGGAAGTTCGGGGTCTGTTGGTTCGGATCCTTTATAGGCGACTCCCATGCCCCAGTTGGCTCCGCCGGCGTAGTCAAATACGGCCCAGCCTTTTTCTTTGGCGAGCGCTACGTCAGTTGTCGTGGCGATATTGCCTTCGCTCTTACCGTTGGCTTTTGTGTCGATAATGAAAAGATATGGTTCCTTGCTTGCCTGATAGAGCGAGTTTATGAATGCTTTCATGCCATTACCTTTCAGTTGATTCTGGTAGCAATCTAATCGCATCAACGAATTGCAATCAGTGACATTGAGGCTTGTCAGTTTATTGTTTTGAGCATACAGAGCTGTCAGAGCTCTTGCACCTGTCAGATCCAGTTTTTCTATCTTGTTGTTCTGACACTCAATATAGGTGAGCAGCGTCGGATCCGAGAAACTTAGGGCGGTAATGTCGTTGCCGGGGCATTCGAATAATGTAACGTCACCTAGAATCTCGACGTCATTTGATGTGAGGGTGTAAGTCTGTTTTCCGCTGATTGCATCTTCCTTCACTCCACTGATTGATATGTTGGCTGAAGATTTGATGTTTAGCGTTATTGTTTCACCTGCCTGACGAGTGGTTGTCAGACTGATCTTTCGGTCGCTGACAGTCGGAACGTAGTCGACGCCGGGATAAAACTTGCCAAGTTCGGTGTCGCTGCCGTTACCTCCGAGATAGTCCATTGTTGCCCATCCTTTCATGGCAAATGCTCTGACATCATCCATAGTGCAGACATTGCTTTCGCTTTCCGCCCGTGTATCGACAATATAGATCAGACCGGTCGTACGGGCTTCCGCCATATTGGCGATAAAGTTATCCATGGTTTCGCCTGCAAGATGATTGTTGTAAGCGAAAACCCATTCGAGCTTGGAATTCTGCGATAGGTTCAAATTAGTAAGGCCGCAGTTTTGGAAATAAAGGTCAGTGAGTTCCGGGCAACCGGTCACATCGAGTTCTGTTAGCGGGTTATTACGGCAATATAGCTCGGTTAGTTTGGGCTGTTTCCCTAATGTTAAAGCTGTGAGGCTGTTCTCGCCGGCGTTCAGCGTTCTTAAAATGGAATTACCGCTCACATCCAACTTCGAGATCAAGTTGTTATGGCAGTCGAGCACTTCAAGTGCGCCGCTACCAGTCAGGTCGAGGTTTTCAATCTTGTTGTCGTAGCATTTCAGAATATATAGGTCAGGTGCTGAAACAATCTCAAGTTGTGTGAGCTCGCATCCATAGATTTCAAGCTGTCCTAATCCGTCTGCTGATATAGTGATTTCTGTCCCGGGTCCATTTGAAAGGTAGGTCCCGTTAAATCCATCCGATTCTACTCCTGTGACTGTTGCATCATAAGGATAGGTCTGGATTCTCAGCTTTGTTCCTGTCGGAGCCGATGTGACCGCTTTGATGGTTCCTACTGCTGCATAGCTCTGCGCGCTGAACAGACCTGCAAACATTACGGCCAGAACAGATAATAACTTGAAGTGAGTATTTGCCATAAATCTGAACTATGTGATATTTGAATATTTAAGAGTGTGATTTGATTATGCAAAATTAGCTTTTTTTTTGTTTAGATGCTATATTTTTCAGATTTATGCTGTAATTTTGTTCGCTCCTCTGTTATATATGTAAAGTTGCAAATCAAATGAAAGATCAAGTTATATCTACTGAAGCTAACGAAAAAGCAGTCCTTGTTGGACTTATCACGCCTCGTCAGAACGAATTGAAGGCAAATGAATACCTTGCCGAACTTGCGTTTTTGGCCGATACAGCGGGAGCGGTCACTATGCGCACCTTCCTCCAGCGTCTCGAATATCCCAATCCGCGTACCTTTGTAGGTAAAGGTAAACTCGATGAAATCAAGACTTATATTGACGAGAATGATGTCGCAATGGTGATTTTTGACGATGATCTGACCGTCAAGCAGGTTGCCAATATCGAACGTGAACTAGGCGTCAAAATTCTCGATCGAACCAGTCTGATTCTCGATATATTTGCCAAGCGGGCTCAGACTGCAAATGCTAAGACACAGGTCGAACTCGCTCAGTACCAGTACCTGCTTCCCCGACTGACCCGAATGTGGACTCACCTCGAACGTCAGCGTGGTGGTATAGGTATGCGTGGCCCTGGTGAGACCCAGATCGAGACTGACCGACGTATTATCCTTGATAAAATTTCGCGTCTTAAGGCCGAATTGGTTGCTATTGACAAACAGAAGTCAATGCAACGCAAGAACCGTGGTAAGATGACCCGCGTCGCTCTTGTGGGTTACACCAATGTCGGCAAGTCGACCCTTATGAACCTTCTCAGCAAGAGCGATGTTTTTGCCGAGAATAAGCTCTTCGCAACGCTCGACACTACTGTTCGCAAGGTGATTATCGACAACCTGCCCTTCTTGCTTACCGATACCGTTGGTTTCATCCGTAAACTCCCTACTCATCTTGTCGATTCGTTCAAATCGACGCTCGATGAGGTTCGTGATGCCGACCTGCTCGTTCACGTTGTCGACATATCTCATCCTAACTTTGAGGAGCAGATTGAAGTGGTTGACAAGACCCTTCGCGAGGTCTGCGACGGTGCGGATAAGCCCATGATTCTTGTGTTTAATAAAATTGACGCCTTCACTTACAAACCGAAGGATGCCGACGACCTTACGCCTCGTACTCGTGAGAATATTTCGCTCGAGGAGTTAAAGTCTACGTGGATGGCAAAGATGAACGATAACTGTGTGTTTATCTCTGCAAAAGACGCTACTAATATCGACGAACTCAAGCAGAAAATCTACGAGAAAGCTCGCGAGATACATATCGCCCGCTTCCCGTATAATGATTTTCTCTTCCAAAAGTATGATGAGGAAGGCGACCTGCCGACCGAATAATCTCGGATTCCCTTCCCCCCTGTGGCGTCTGAAATTAGTTTAATAGTCTCAAGAGCCTCTAAAAAATCACAATTTAGCTTGTGGGTTAGGGAAAATTTGGCTATATTTGTACATTGAAAGTTATAAGGCCGGAGCTCGTGCTTAGCCTAATTTATGTGCATAAACTATAGTAACTGATTTTCCCATGAAAAAAATCACCTCAGCGTTGGCGTCTCTGACGCTTTTCGCTTCCGCTGCCTCGGCAGCTCTGCCTGAGTCTGTCGACCTTCTTGTTGTCGGTGGCGGCGCAAGCGGCATTACTGCCGGTGTGCAAGCTGCCCGTTTGGGCACCAATACCCTCATTATCGAAGAGCAGCCTTGGCTCGGAGGTATGCTTACTTCTGCCGGTGTGTGCTGCACCGACGGTAACTTCCGCATGCAAGGTGGCCTTTGGGGCGAATTTCTCAACCGGCTTGCCGACAAATACGGCAGCATGGACGCTCTTCATACCGGTTGGGTGAGCATGGTCGAGTTTGAGCCTAAAGTCGGCGAAAGCGTGTTCCGCGACTTTGTCGATGCCGAGAATAATCTTCAGGTCGAAACTGACGTGACTCTCATATCTATCGGTCGTGATAAAGGTCGCTGGATCGCTACTGTCCGTGATGCCGACGGTAAACTCCGCAACATAGAGGCTCGTTTGGTTATCGACGCTACCGAGCTCGGCGATGTGGCCAAGATGGCAGGCGTCAAATATGATATCGGCATGGAGTCGCGTGCCGTAACCGGCGAGGATATCGCTCCCGAACAGGCCAACGGTATCATTCAGGATCTTACTTGGGTAGCAATCCTAAAGGACTATGGTAAAGACAAGGATATGACTATTCCTATGCCGGCCAACTATAATCGCGACGATTATGTCTGCAGTACTTTCAATCCTCTCTGTACTGAACCTAAGGAACCGGCCCGTATGCGCGTTCCGGAGACTATGATCACCTACGGCAAGCTCCCTAACAATAAGTATATGATCAACTGGCCTATCTCAGGTAATGACTATTATACCAATGTTATCGAGCTC
Source organism: uncultured Bacteroides sp. (assembly GCA_964621135.1). Classification (GTDB taxonomy): domain Bacteria; phylum Bacteroidota; class Bacteroidia; order Bacteroidales; family Muribaculaceae; genus CAG-873. The sequence goes on from CAZULD010000003.1 coordinate 29,220, forward strand.
GATCGCGAGCAGCGCGAGGCCGAGTTTGCAAAAGCACGCGAATTTGCACTCGGCTTTGTTTACTTCCTTCAGAGCGAGCTAGGCTTCCGGAATCTTGGACTTGCCGACGACGAATTCCCCACAGAGCATCAGCTCGCCCTCATTCCTTACCATCGTGAGAGTCGCCGCATCCACGGTCTTGTGCGCTTCGACCTCAATGACATGGATAAGCCCTATGATCAGGAGCAGGCTCTATACCGTACAGGTATCGCCGTGGGAGACTATCCCGTCGATCACCACCACAAACGTTATACCGGTGCAGACTCTCTGCCTGATCTTCACTTCCACCCTGTGCCTTCATTCTCTCTTCCTCTCGGCACACTTATCCCGCAGGATGTCGACGACCTTATCGTAGCCGAAAAATCAATCTCGGTTTCTAATATTGTAAACGGTGCTACCCGTCTTCAGCCCGTTGTGCTTCAGATCGGTCAGGCAGCCGGCGCACTCGCTTCTCTCGCCCTCGCTGAAGGCAAAGAGGTTCGCGACATTCCCGTTCGCGACGTTCAGCGTGTGATTCTCGACGCTAACGGCTACATTTTGCCTTATCTTGATGTACCTGTAGGTACACCACTTTTCCAGCCTCTTCAGCGCATAGGTGCCACAGGCATCCTCCACGGCACAGGCTTCAACGTCGATTGGAGTAACCAGACTTGGCTCTATATCGAGAAACCTCTCGTAGCTGACGATCTCTCACGTCTCTATGAATTCTACTCTATGGACTCGCCATACTCGGGTACTGGCGAAATCTCGGTGCGTGAAGCTCTCGATGTCATCAAGGCTATCGCAGAGGCTCAGGGTAAGGATGTCAAGAAGCTCGATAAGCAGGTTGCCGAACTCTGGAAAAAATATGACTTTGGTAAATTCAACCGCAAGGCCGTGATGAACCGCGGTCAGTTTGCAGCCGTCGTTGACGCTGTCCTTGACCCGTTCAACGCTCGCGAAGTCTCCATCACAGGTGATTTCATCAACTGATAATTTGTAAAACCTTAAAACAACACATTAATATAATTATGACTAATCGTAGAGATTTTCTCAAGACTGTCGCCGCAGGCACGGCTGCTGCTGTTGCCGCTCCGACTCTCCTCTCCGGCTGCCAGAAGGCCGGTGCGCAGGTCATCCAGACCCGCAATAATCCGTCTCTAACAGCAACCGATCTCACCGGCGAACATGCCGAGCTCCTCATCAAGGATAAGGGTCTGCCTATCACCGGTACCTTCCTCGATGAGATCTCTCACGACATTCCTCATCAGAACTGGAGCGAAGCCGAGTGGGACAAGGATTTCCAGAACATGAAGGCTATGGGTATCGACACCGTGATTATGTGTCGCTGCGGCTATCGCAAGTTCGTAACCTTCCCTTCTGAGTATCTTCTTGGCAAGGGGTGCTACATGCCCTCAACCGACCTTCTCGATATGTTCCTACGTCTTGCCGACAAGCATGGACTCAAATACTACCACGGTCTCTACGACTCTGGTAAGTATTGGGACACTGGCGATATGACATGGGAAGTAGAAGACAATAAATATGTCATCGACGAAGTTTGGGAAAAATATGGGTCGAAACATCCTTCGTTCCAAGGCTGGTACATCACGGGCGAGATCAGCCGTGCCACCAAGGGCGCGATCGACTCGTTCATCACCATGGCTAAGCAGTGTAAGGACGTTTCAGGCGGTATGCTGACATTCATCGCTCCGTGGATCGACGGCAAAAAGGCTGTGGCGGCTGCCGGTGCAGCGCTCACAAAGGAACAGGGTGTTTCTGTCGAGCAGCACGAAAAAGAATGGAACGAAATCTTCGACGGCATCCATGAAGTGGTTGACGCTTGCGCTTTCCAGGACGGTCATATTGACTATGACGAACTTGATGCGTTCTTCTCGGTGAATAAGAAACTCGCCGATAAATATGGCATGGAATGCTGGACCAACGCCGAATCATTCGACCGCGATATGCCGATCAAGTTCTTCCCGATCAAGTTCGACAAACTCCGCATGAAACTTGAGGCTGCTAAGCGTCAAGGCTATACCAAGGCACTCACATTCGAGTTTGCTCACTTCCTAAGTCCTCAGTCGGCTTATCTTCAGGCCGGCCACCTCAACGACCGTTATTGCGAATATTTTGGCATTGAGCGTCCCAAATTTGTTTAATATATAAGTTGAATCAAAAAACATAAACAAGATATGAATAATCGTCGCGATTTTCTCAAAAAAATGATGGCAGGTACAGCCGCAGCCATCGCTGCTCCCTCGTTGCTCGCTCAGAACGGCGAAAACGAAAATCCTCTCACCGGGCCGCAGGCCGAACTCCTTATCAAGGAACGCGGTCTTCCCATCACGGGTGCCTTCCTCGATGAAATCTCTCACGACATACCTCACCAGAACTGGGGTCTCGCAGAGTGGGATCAGGACTTCAAGAACATGAAGGCCATGGGCATCGACACCGTGATCATGATCCGCTCGGGCTACCGTAAGTTCATCACTTATCCTTCGGAATATCTTCTCGGCAAGGGCTGCTACATGCCTTCAGTCGATCTTCTCGATATGTTCCTCACGCTCGCCGATAAATACGACATGAAGTTCTACTTCGGTCTTTATGACTCGGGTCGCTACTGGGATACCGGTGATATGAGCTGGGAAGTTGAGGATAACAAGTATGTCATCGACGAAGTTTGGGAGAAATACGGTTCGAAGCATCCCTCGTTCCAAGGTTGGTATGTCAGCGGTGAGATCAGCCGTGCCACCAAGGGTGCGATTGACTCATTCCACACTATGGCTAAGCAGTGTAAGGATGTATCTAACGGTCTTCCGACCTTCATCTCTCCTTGGATCGACGGCAAAAAGGCTGTGGCTGCAGCAGGTAGCTCACTTTCGAAAGCCGACGGCGTTTCGGTTGAAGAGCATGAACGCGAATGGAACGAAATTTTCGACGGTATCCATGATGTAGTTGATGCTTGTGCCTTCCAGGACGGTCATATCGACTATGACGAACTCGATGCGTTCTTCACCGTTAACAAGAAACTCGCCGACAAATACGGCATGCAGTGCTGGACCAACGCCGAATCATTCGACCGCGATATGCCGATCAAGTTCTTCCCGATCAAGTTTGACAAACTGCGCATGAAACTCGAGGCTGCCAAGCGTGCAGGCTATGACAAAGCGATTACCTTCGAATTCAGCCACTTCATGAGTCCTCAGTCAGCTTATCTCCAGGCCGGTCACCTCTATGACCGTTATTGCGAGTACTTCGGCATCGATCCTACTCTCGCCTGATAAATCTACAGAATGATATCAAAAACGCCCCGCGAATTTTCGCAGGGCGTTTTTGTGTAATAGGGAGGGTGAGTGCTTATGCTATGATCAACTCTATGCCGCGTTCCTCAAGCCGCTCTTTCATCGCTGCAGGTACGCCACTGTCAGTTATGATCAGATCGACTTCGCTTAGATCGGCAATCTTGCTGAATCCTCGGCGCATGAATTTCGACGAGTCTGCAAGAACGATGACCTTTTGGGCTGCGCGCATCATAACTTTGTTAAGCTCGGCTTCACGCAGGTCGGTTGTTGTGATACCGTAATCCGGATCAATGCCGTCAACGCCCAAGAAAAGTTTCGAGCATGTGCAGTCGGCAAACGGTGCTTTGGCAAACTCTCCGACAACCGACAGGGAGCTGTGGCGGAGTATTCCACCTAACTGTATAACTTCTACGTCATCCATTGCCCCTAAGATTTCCGTGGCGCGCAGACATGCCGAGATAGCGGTCAGATGATGCTTCGGCTTTATGCATCGTGCAAACGCATGGATGGTCGTGCCCGACGCGATGATGATTGAGTCGTCAGCCGTGATCAGTTCGGCTGCCTTCATGCCGATTAGATTTTTTTGACTCGGCATCAGCAGTTCCTTCTCGATGACTGAGCGGTTGTTGATATAGGGGTCAGTCTTTATCGCATGGCCGTGGCTGCGATAGAGTAGACCTTGTTTTTCAAGCTCGCTGAGATCCTTCCGTATCGTTACGGTCGACACTTCGAGCATCTCCGAGAGCTCGGCAACCTGCACTCTTTCGTGTCTCATCAGGTTGCTTAAAATTATTTCGTGGCGTTCTTCCTTTGTCATGCTTTTTATTTGCGTTTTAGGTACTCTTCAGGAATCGTCGATGCGCTCCCGTCGCGTCCGGCATAGTAGTGAGGCGACATGATCTCTACGCCGGCTTCGTTGAATACGTCCTGAATGTTCTGATGAAGATCCGACATTATATCGCCCAGTCGGTCGGCGTCCTTTATGTAGGCGTTGATCTGATAGCAGGGATAATAGTCATCCAGACCGGTTTCGAGCACAAAGGGCTTCGGGTGCTCTATGACTCCTTCGGTCATGCGGGCGGCGTTGATCAGTAACTGGTGTACCTGCCTCCACGGCACGTCGTAGCCGATCGTCACAGTGGAGTGGATTATCAGGCCGAACTGACGGGCCGAGGCACTGTAGTTGACAGTGTGCGACGACATTATGAATGAGTTGGGTATCGTGACAACCTCATTTTTAGGTGTGCGCAGACGTGTTACGAACGGCGTTTTCTCTATGACGTTACCCGTTGTGTCGTTAAGTTTTATGCGATCACCTACTTTGAAAGGTCGCATATATGTGATTACCAGCCCGGCGATGATATTGCCGATCACAGTGCTTGATCCGAGTGAAATTATAAGGCCGACAAACACCGATATGCCTTGAAATACGCCGGATTTCGACCCCGGCAGATAGGGGTAGATCATCGCGATCATGAAGGCGTAGAGCAGAAAACGTATGATGTTAAACGTCGGTTGAGCCCAGTCAGGATAAAATCCGTTGATCTTCAGTTTTTCGTTTTCGATTTCATTGGCGATATAGTGTATACCCTTGATTATGTATCTGATGCAGAACCAGATTACGAGGATTATAAACAGATTGGGTATGTATTCGCCGATAGCACTGACGACCATTTTGATTGGCTCGATGATGTAGCGAAATATGCTCATCGCCAGCTTTTCGGTCTGCGGGAATATGGCAAACAAGATAGGCACGCTGAACATCAACTGTATAAGTAGCACCAGATACCGTAGCACGTTGCTGAAGAAGATCATTATTCGTCCTAATCGGCGTGTGTTCAGCAGCTCGTAGTCTCTTACCACTATAGGTTTGAGTCGCTGCTGCTTGAATTTTATTATACGTCGCCGCAGTTTGCGGAAAAGATAATTGGTCAGTTTGAACAACAGATACTGTACGAAAATCACCAACACGAATAGAACTCCGCGCTTGACGATCTGCCAGAAGTTATATCCATCTTTAAGTTTGTCGATTTCCGCCGTCAGCAGTGGGATGTAGTGCTTGACAAGTTCCTCTCTCGACACCCCTGCCGCCATAGCGTCATGATCTGTAACCGTGGTGAGCACCTTTGTCCCGTACATGATATCCGTGTACCCTTCGCTGTCGAGCGTGCGGATCGAATCGTTGTGTCGCTTGGCGTCATTGGCGATACCCGTAAGTACAATGGCGGCCATCTCGGCGCGGTCTGCTGCAGAGTAGCCTCCCCGGCTGGCATAGATCGCAAAGAGAGTGTCGCCCTCGACAACGACGGGTACTCCGCCACCCACTGCATGCAATGTGTCTGCCGTAGATTCAGCCTTTGCATCCGTGTTGTCGAACGCCGATTGCAGCAGATGCTCGGCCCGTTCGATCAACTGCGCATCGGCAGTCTGCCCTGACAGAACAAGCATACAAACCAAAATTGTAAAGCAGCCAAATAATCTTTTCATAATTGACACAATCGTCACTCAGAGCAGTCACCAACCACTCCCGACACTGCAAAGATAATAAATAATTCTAATCCCACTTAATTTTCTTAGCTTGCCGACACTGATCTTCACCAAAAAAGCGCGAC
>CAZULD010000004.1:0-12037 GCA_964621135.1 uncultured Bacteroides sp.
TGCCGTCCTTGCCTCTGAAAGCCTTAAGGCCTTCGAAGATTTCCTGACCGTAGTGCAGGGTAGTGGCGGCCATATGAATGTTGATTGTTTCGTCGGTAGAAACCTGTATTTCTCCCCATTTGCCATCTCGGTACTCACAGCGCACGTTATAGTCAGTGCGCATGTATCCGAAAGGAAGACTACTCCAGTTGATTTCGTTGTTCATTACTCTATAGTTTAGAATTTGTCTATGCAAAGATAGTCAAACTTGATAAGATAACAAAAAAAAGTAACGGACGTCAATCTCGACGTCCGTTACCTTAAGATTTTCTGTGAATGTTGCTGTATACTTTGCTTTTATTACTATTTGCTGAATTAGTTATTTCAAGGATTGGGATTAGACTGTATATTGTTATTCCCTTTTCCGTGATGCAAAGTTATACCGTATATGTTACAATGAAGTTACGACACTGAGACATTGTTGTGCCAAATGCGTTTTACCCCTGTTTTTTTATCTTTTCTTGGCTTTCGGGAGGGTAAAGACGAATTCCAGACCACCGGTAGGCCTATTGCGAACCGTAATTGTGCCACCGTGGGCAAGAATTGTATTCTGTACAATCGGCAGTCCGAGACCGGTGCCTCCGGTCTTTCTTGAGCGGCCTGAATCGACGCGGTAGAATCGTTCGAACAGGTGCGGGATATGTTCTTCGCCGACACCCCGACCGTTGTCGTAGAAGGTGAAGTGATAGAATTTGTCATCTTCGCCATCGTATCTTACGCCGCATTCCGTTCCTTTGGAGTATGCTGCGGCATTCTTAGCCAGATTCATCAGCATACCGCTTAAGAGAGAAGCGTTGCCCTCGATCATACAATCGGTGGGAACATTATAGTTGAACTCCATGTCACCGAGGATATCCGAGTCGGCTATGTCACTCATGACAGTGTAGACGAGGTCATGATAATCCATCTCCTCGGTGTTGATCATAGCGCCGCCTTCATCCAGACGTGTGATGGCCGATACGTCATTCATCAAGTTGGTTAGGCGGTTGGTGTGCTCGAGCGCTTTGCGGATAAAGTGGTCTCGCGACGCCGGATCCATATCAGGATTGGTGATGATGGTATCAAGATAGCCCTTAATCACGCCGATAGGGGTTTTCAACTCATGATTGATATTGTTGGTCAACTGACGTTTCAGTCGGCTCTTTTCTTCGAGAGCATGCATGGTGACATTATGCTCTCTCTTGAGTTTGAGCACGGCTTTAGAGCGCTCGTTATACATATATATAATCTGACGCGAAATGTCGCCGAGCTCGTCGTGGGGGTATTCAACCGTAGGGATGAAATTTGGATCAGTTGCGGCTCTTTCGGCGAATGATTTGAGAATCTGGATATTACGGCCGAAGTGTCGCGTGGAGAAGTAGGCGAGGACGGTAAGGATGACACCCAAGGCAATGACGATACCCCATATACTGCGTTGAGGGAGGCTCGCATTGATGATATCGGCATCAAAAGGCAGAACCGTAGATGAACGCAACTTGCCATCGGAGCTTAGCTCGGACTGATAGAAGAAGTTGTTATTGCGCAGATCAAGTGTCGCACTGTCCTCGGTCTGGAATTTATCGTGTGCGGCTCTATGAAGGTCGTTAATGATACCTTTGCCGGCACTGCGTTCCTCATCGGTCAGAGCGATGACTTCGTTGACTTTATAGATCAGAGAATCGTTGCGGTAAATCGATATTCTGATCTTGTCATATAGAGGATTGTCAAGATAATATTTACTGAGAAAGTGGAAATATTCGTAGGGGTCTTTCTCGTTCTCGTAGTAAGATATAATGCGCTCGTTGATCAGACGGAGCTGGCTTTCAAGCGTAGCTTTGCGGTATTCACGCTCGTAGTAGCTCTGCCAGAATGCCATACCGAAAATCAGCAACCACATGGTTGTGATAAGCGGTATGAACAACTGCCACTGATAACTAATGCGTCTCTTTAAAACCATAACCGAAGCCTTGACGAGTTACGATATAATTGCCAAATTCTCCGAGTTTTTTTCTAAGGCGTGTTATATTGGTGTCTATAGTGCGGTTGGTAACGACTACGTCACTGCCCCATACATGTTCTATGATTTCTTCACGCGAGTAGATGCGGTTGCGGTGAGTGAGGAAGAAGAGCAGGATGTCAAATTCAGTGCGTGTGAGCTGGACTTCTTCTCCACCGAGATAGCAGACTTTCTCGTTGCGGTCGATGCGCAGGCTCTTGAAGGTAATATCGGGCTCGTAGATGCTTTGAGAAATATTATATGCAACTTGCTTTGCCGCAGCCGAACGGCGGAGAACGGCACGGACGCGTGCAAGCACCTCGCCGATCACAAACGGTTTGGTAACATAGTCGTCAGCACCGATATTGAGACCCATGACCTTATCGTCTTCGGCAGTCATAGCCGAACAGAAAATAACGGGTGTGTTTTCGGTCTCAGTCATGTTACGAATCTGTTTCGCAAAATCAAAACCGCTCAGGCGATCCATCATTATATCGACCAAAAAAAGCGAATATGAGGCAAGATCCATCTCAAGGGCCTCTTCGGCACTATATGCGCAGTCAACCTCATAGCCTTCTTTTTCAAGGTTAAACTTCAGGATCTCGCAAAGTGCTTCTTCGTCGTCGATTACTAAAATCTTGATTCTCATTTGATTATGTTGGTTTGATGTTCATTGAGCCTACACGGCATCAAGAATGATTGGTCTATAATTTGTAATGCGAAAATACTAAAAATTAAGCGGGAAACAATGTTAAAGAGGGTTAAATATGAAGGTAATTGTAAACAAACTCTGCGTAGATGGTGTTACAATGTCATAGTTACTAAATTTGCACTGTGTTTTTTTAAGGTATTAGATTAAGGATTAATTACGGTTGTCGTGAGACAACCGTTTTTTATTTTTCAGCACTGCTGAGTGGAAAGCCGGACGAGTGTAAAAGTGCGATTGAGTCAGCATCCGCGACCACAATAAGAGCTTCGACGCCATCAAGACTATTGATCATATCCAGAGATGCAGTCGGATTCATGACCATGCATGCAGTGGCAAGTCCGTCGGCCGTAGCGCAGTCGGGAGCAATTACTGTGGCGCTGAGTGTCGATGTCACGACAGGGTGCCCTGAAAGAGGGTCAAGCGTATGACCGAAACGCGTACCATTGACCTCACGATAATTACGATAGTTGCCCGATGTTGCGACGGCGGCATCATTGAGAGGAATGACAGCCATAGCTTCATGAGCGGTCTGTCCGGACTGAGGCGCGTCAATCTGTACGCGCCACGGGAGTCCTCGTGGATTTCGACCGCGAGTGAGTATTTCGCCGCCTATCTCAACCAGAAAGTCTGAACAGCCATTGCGCGAGAGCATGGCTCCAACGGCATCTACACCATAGCCTTTTGCAATCGAAGAAAAATCAAAGCGAGTCTGCGGACTTTTTTTGATTATCTTACCGTCAGAGATAAAGCAATCTCTGATTCCGACAGCGGTCATAACACTGTCAATGGCCTGTCGGGATGGAACGGAATCGACGGTTGCCGTTCCGAATCCCCATAATTCTGTGAGCGGACCAACCGTAGGGTCGAAAGCCCCGCCACTAAGAGATGACAGATGTTTTGATAATTCAAATATGCGGATGAAGTCTGAGCCGATGCTCGGATCTTCGTTACGGTTTACCTGAGAGACGGTCGAAGTCGGGGAAAACATCGACAACTGATCGTCTATGTTTTTCATTACGGCTATTATCGAGTCAGACAGATCTCGCTGTCCTGAATAGGTTATGTGATATGTCGTACCCCATACGGCTCCAGAGTTATGATAGTTTTTGTTACCACAACTTGCACATGTGAGAAGTAAGCAGTAAATTAGCGGGACTGCAAGACAATGACGAGACATGATCAATGATATTTTTATGCAAAAATAGCAGTTTTGGTCTAAACTCCGTCAGTCGGACATCGTTTATTCTTAAAATAATATCAATATGGCAAGATCATTTATCTTTTTGGCCGAAGGTTTTGAAGAAATCGAGGCTATTACGCCTGTCGACGTGATGCGTCGCGGAGGTATGGATGTGAAAACAGTTTCAATCACCGATAAGTATGAAGTGACCGGTGCTCACGGAGTAACGGTAAAGGCCGATCTGACTTTTGCGGAAGCTGATTTCGAAGGAGCAGAGTGGCTTATAATGCCGGGCGGACTGCCCGGGGCACAGAATCTACATGATTTTGCGCCGCTCAACGAGCTTATCAAGAAACATGCCGTGAACGGTAAGATTGCAGCTATCTGCGCATCGCCTGCAATGGTGCTTGCTCCGACCGGCGTACTCAACGGTCTTGAGGCAACCGGCTATCCCGGTACAGAAGAAGGGCTGAAGGCCGGCGGCGCGACAGTGAAGGATGAGCGCGTAGTAGCACTGGACAGAGTCGTTACCGGTAACGGACCGTCTTCGTCGTTGCTGTTCGCTCTCGCTATAGTGGCTAATTCGATGGGCGCAAATGTAGCCCAAACTATTGGTAGCGGAATGCTCCTGTAATTAAGACGCAGAAAAATATATAAGTAAAGGGTCGCCTTTTGAGCGACCCTTTATTGTTTAATTAATTGTAATTACTATTCTTGTATAGGGAGGGTAATTCGCCGGAGTATTGGTTCCATTATGTTAGATAGACGCCAGAAACCGAGGTCAGTGTAATGGAGTCCGTCGACGGTGTTTTCGTAATCGCCGCCTCCAAAATTGTCAGAGGTGAGGTAGTGGAGGTTGGGATCGACAGCCGCAAGTTTCTCATATTCGCGTTTCCAATGTGCATTGAGTGTCGACACTTCTTCGTACATCGCTTTGTCGAAACGGGTGTGGGGGAAGATGGGATCCTCGACAAAGAGGATGGGCACTGTAGGATGAGCCTCACGGATGATGTTGTAGAAGGGTACGAGAAGAGTGTCCATCTGTGCATGGTTGATGTTGGGAACGCAGTCCATGACGATAAGGCCCGGATCAGGAATAGCGGCAATAAGATCGGCGATGACGAGGTCGAGCTGTCCGTTGCCGCTAAAGCCGAAGTTGATGATCTCACGGTTGAGACGGCGGGTGAGAATGTTGGTATGAGCCATGCCGGGACGGTTGGCGCAACCGCCCTGAAGGAGACTGGTGCCGTACATGACGATGGGTTTCTCACGCTTCGGAAGATCAACGGTCGGAAGGGTGAAAGCAGCTTCGGGCGATGTGCCGATATAGATGCTGTCGATGCCATCATAGAGGGGGAGATAGAGAAGGTATTCGCGCATTTCAGGATCCATGTTTGAAATGACGCGTGTAGCGGTAGAGATATTGTTAACATCGGGACGAGCCGAGTTAGCGAATGTCCATGTGCCGTCAGGCTGGAGCATATAGAGGTCGAGGCCGCGAGTACCGGTCGGAGTCATGTGATTCATCAGAGTTTTATCGCGATTTCGCCATTTAACGGAGATGAAGGGGCTATCGGAAGCGAAACGCAACGACATGCCGGCGGAATGATGACCGAGCCACCAGACGTCGGGACGAAGGACCTTTGTTTCAAGAGAGTCAGGGATGCGCTGGTAACGGCAGGAGGTGACTGCGTCGTCCACACCCTTGCCATAGAGGGGAAGGTCGTCGACGGGATGCCATGTCATCGGTTGAGCGGCTGCAGTTAAAGCAGTGGCGGCCGCGAAGGCAGCTAAAAAAAGTTTTTTCATTTTTTCTGTTTCTTTGATTTTTTAGATTTCTTGGCGGGAGCAGCCTGTTTGGACTCCTCAGGTTGGGTAACAGTTTCTTTAACTTTGACCGGCAGAGCGATGCGACGGACAAGAGGCTCCATCACGTCAGCGAAACGAAGGAAGCCGAGATCGGTGAAGTGAAGGCCGTCGACGGTTGCTTCGTGGTCTGTACCCATCAGAAGATCGGCAGGCAGATAATGGAGGTTAGGGTACTTTGCGGCGAGCTTCTCGTAGCGCTCTTTCATCATGGCGTTGTGGCTGTCGACCTGGTGGCGTGCATGATGGTCGAAACGTTTGTGGGGGAAGTCGGGATCCTCGACAAAGAGGAATGGAACGTCGGGGTGAGCCTCGCGGATGATTTCGAAGAAGGGAATCATGAGGGTGTCGATCTGCTGGTCGTTGACGTTGGGCACAAAGTCGAGCACGATGAGTCCGGGATCAGGAACGGCGGCGATGACACGGGCGATCTCAAGGTCAAGCTGGCCATTGCCGCTGAAGCCAAGGTTGATCACCTCGCGCTGCAGACGGCGGGCGAGGATATTGGTGTGAGCCATGCCTGCGCGGTTAGCGCAGCCGCCTTGGAGAAGACTGGTGCCGTACATCACGATAGGTGTGCCGGCATGCATTACGTCAGAGGGCTGAAGAAGTTCTGCACCGGGATCAAGGCCGATGTAAAGGCTATCTACGCCGTCGTAGAGGGGAAGATAGAGGAGATATTCACGCATCACGGGCTCCATATTGGAGATGATGTTGGCCGTAGAATTGTGGCTGTTGACATCGGGACGCGCTGAGTTAACGAAAGTCCACTTGCCATCAGGCATTAGGGTGTAGAGGTCAAGACCGCGGGTGCCGGTGGGCGTCTGATGGTTCATCAGACCCTTGAAGGGAGAATGCCATTTTGCGTCGACGCGACTTGTTTTGGCAGCGAAGCGCAGAGCCATGCCGGCAGAATGTTTGCCGAGACCGGAGAGTGCGCCATTACGGACTGTCTGGAGAAGAGAGTCGGGGATGCGCTGGTAACGTTTCGAAGTGGAAGCGTCGTCGACGGCCTTACCGAGGAGGGGAAGGTTGTCGGTAGAGTGCCACTCGACCTGAGCAGCGGCAGAGAATGCGGCTGCGGCGATCAGAATGGCCGAAAATATTTTTTTCATAATCTGTTTTATGGTTTTATGAGAATGATCTTAGGTGCGCCAGAACCATTTGATGCGTGTGAAGAAGGACGCCGTAAGAATGGCAAGCGAGGTGACGATGAAACCGTGGAGGAAGCCGAGGAAGGGCGACTGCTCAAAGAACGAGAGGGTATAGTTGTCGCCGATGTGGATGAGGTTAAGCACGGGCATCACGAAGAACTGGGCGGCGACGTAAGCGATCATCGGATTCTTGCCGGAGAGGGCAAAGGGAGCGGTGAGGACGCGGGCACGGTAGATGTCACAGAGGATGACGAAGAAGGTCAGACAGTAGCAAGCGAGACCCGAGGTGATGAAATAGTAATTGAATGTGGATGGGTCTTTGCGAACGCCGCCGTCAAAGGCTTCGAAGACGAGGCCGAGTATCAGAAGATAACCGCCGAGGTTGGTGAGTTTTTTCAGGAAAGCTGATGCCGACGGCATGAGGCTTACAAATAAGCGGATGACGAAAACGAGCGCGAGGCTGACGAGGAAGTTGACCACGAGCATGCGGTCGAAGAGCATCCAGACGTTGAGCCCGATGATGAGGGCGGAAAGGAAGCATACGATCGCTGTGGCAGAATTGTGGGTGAGGGGACGGGGAGTGGCGTCTTTTGCGCGTGCGCTGATCCAGTCACGGAGATATTCGCCGGCGAAAGTACCGGCAATGACGATGAAGAGATATTTGAGGAAGTCAAAGCGGTAGAGCCAAGGGAGGGGCGACCAGTTGAATACGTCCTGCTGCCATGTGCCGTCGAGATTTTTGCAGAGGATTATGCCCATAAGGATGGGGAGCACGGCGACGCGCGCCCAAGGACGGTTGATGGTGAGGATGTAGATGATGGTGCCGAAGGCGGCCATGTTGGCGAGGACGAGAATGATTATGTTAGACCGGTAGAGGTCGATCGATCCGCTCTGGCTGAGGTCAACCCAGACCATCATGGCTGTGGCGATGATGATGCCGACCCAATGGATGGCACGGCGCACCCAGATGTTGAGTTTATAGGGGATGCGGAGATAGATTGCGAAAAGGAGGACGAAGCCGGCGAGGGTCATCAGCCAGACGGATGGTGTCTGCGGACCACCTGCGGCGAGTGCCCATGGATTGAGATGATAGAGGAAGAGGGCGAAGTAGGTGAGTTTGATGTAGCGCCAGAGGGCGTCGAGGATAAGACGGCCTTTGCCGGCACCGCGTTTGAGGCGCGAACCGATGGCAAAGGGATAGGCTGCGCCCATGGAGAAGAGGAAGAAGGGGAAGACGAGGTCGACCCAAGTGATGCCGTAGACCGAAGGATCGAATGTGCCTGAGGGCGGAGGGCACTGACAATGGGCCATCCACGCAGGGAGCACCCATGTGAGAATTGATCCGGAGAGAACCATCATGAAGATGGCAAATCCACGGAGAGAGTCGAGAGATTCAGCTCTTAGATTTTTCATTTTTCAGGGATTGGAATATGGTTTTAATTTACGTTTGATTCGTAGACGTTGCCGAAGCGATCAGTAGCGCGGACGGTTATCTTGGCCGACGGATCGACGGGTGTTGCGCGGAAGAGGTGATCGGTTGCATGCGGGCCGATCCAAGAGTAGCGGAGCTTTGAGCGGTCGGCTGTGCGCTCGACTGTGTAAGGATCTTTGCCTTCGTAGCGGGTCATCTCACCCATAACTTTGCCGTTTTCGAGCCACTCGATCTTCCACTTGGAGTCCGCGCCCCAGATATTGGCAACGAATTCGTCGGGAGAGTCTTTGAGAACGCCGGGTGCGTAAGTGCGCATCTGGTAGTCGCGGGGCTGTCCTTTGGATTTGAAATACCATTTCACATCGGGGCCGTCGACGGTGTAGACGCCGTAGCCCTGAGGTGTGCCGTCGGCGCAGAGGTCGATGTCCCACCACATGCCGCAAGAGCCGGGAGTGTTGTGCTCGTAAGCACGGTCATTGTACTCGACGTTGTGGGTCGTGTGCATGTGGCCGGAGATGAAGTGGGTGTTATAGGGCTTCATCATTTCGATGAGGTGACGGGCGTTGACGGTCTGCTTCGAAATTGATGAACCGTCGTAGCGGAACGGCTGGGGATCTGTGGTGAAGGCGAGGGGAATGTGGAAGAACATTACAACGGTTGAGCCTTCGGGGACATAGGAGAGGTCCTGACGAAGCCAATCGAAGGTTTCTTCGTCGATATACCCCATGTAGAAGTAGTCGCGGCCGATATAAAAGACATTATCTATGGCGATGTAGTGAACGTCGCCGCGGTTGAATGAATATTTAGTTGGGCCGATATTTTTTTCGTAACGTGATTTCGAGGTTTCGTGAGTCGCACCGCCGTAGAGCATGTCGTGATTGCCGTTGATGATGTAGATAGGGAATCCGAAGCCGGAACGGTGGCGCAGGCTTGACTCGTAGAGCTCGGGATGATCGCCAACGACGTCGCCGCAGTCGATACCGAAAACGTCGAGTTTTTTGTATTGGCCTAAGTGCTCGCGAGCGTCAGCGACTTGTTCGTCGAACAGGCAGAGTTCGTCTTCGTTGACAACCTGAATGTCGGCCTGTGTCATGAATACATGTTTTTTGTCGTCTTTTTTGTTTTTGACGAGGCTGAAGCTATAGTCTGTGCGGCCTTCTTCAACGGGAATGAAGAACTGGGGGCGGTTGTACTCGTCGACGGTCGGGAGGTAACCGGCGGGAGTGGAGACGGTGATGTTGGTCGCGCGGTCGTTTTTAGTGAGGGTGTAATGGCCGTTTTTGTCGGTGGCAGTGCAGTTGAAGCCGTCAGAAACGACGACATTGGCAAGCGGTTTGCCGTTAGCGGTGACTGTACCGGTGACGGTTTCGGACATTCCCCACGCGAATGCTTGCAGGGCAGAAAAGATAGACAGGATGATTATAAGATGTTTACGCATAAGGTATGAAACCGGGGTGAGCCGGCGAGTAAGGTTTTGTAATGTTAAATTGCAATAATTGAAACAAAGATACAAAAGAGTCTACAAAAGGGCAAGAAAAAGGCGGTTTAAATGAAAAAACGGGCGATCCATGCGGACCGCCCGTTTTAATAATAATTTAATGGGAAATTATTCGGCAGATGTTTTAGGAGCGAGATGACCATAACGGTCAGTCCAGTTCTTAACGTAGCTGGCGTTACCTGCTTTGATAGCATCCCACTTTTCGGGATCTATTTTCAGGTGGATCATATCGAAGAGGAAGTAGCCGTCGCAGGCACCGATACATGCTTCTACGGAATTTTCGACAGCTTCGAGAATCTGGCTCTTGCTATACTGAGCCCCTGTGCCGGTCCAACGCCAGTCGATATCAGGACCACCGGCAACCATAGGACAATCGTTGCCTATCTTGGCTTTTGCCTGGCTACAGAAACCCTGCATTGACCATTCGTTAGTGCCATAAACGCCGTCGGGTTTTGCATAGGCGCCGATAATGATGTGGTCCATCAAAGCGGCGTAGCCCCATTTGCTGAAACCGTCAGAAGCCCACTTGTGGTATCTCGAAGCAGGGTAGCTCTTTGAAGCCCAGTTAACTCCGGTATTATAGTAAGAGTTATACCAACCACCGACATAAACGCCGAATGCCAAATCGGGCTTAACTGCTTTGACAGCTTTGCGCGCCTTATCCATGAACTCGTAGATTACCTTTGCGCGGTATTCGAGCCATGTCTTGGTGTGGGAGGTATAGTTGGTGCCAAGGGTGGCATTTGTCGAACCTGCGGGAAGGATATCAGTCGGCCATTTCTGAACTTTGGCATTGATATATTCCTCGTACTGCTTGCGGCTCAGATCTGAGAAGTCAGAGTAGAGGTCGTTATAACGGCCACGGTCGAGAACGATACCGTCGATATCATATTTGGCAAGGTCGGTGAGAAGGTTGCAAAGATATTCCTGAACCTCGGGGTTAGCGGGATTGAAGAATTTCTCAGCCTCGCCGAGATCCATAACGCTCTTGGGGTAACCGCCGTTGTAGCGCCATGTAGCCCAATTTTTTTTGTCGGGATCACGGAAGAGAATACCGGTGGGGGTATTATCGGGGCCGCCTTGAGCGTTACCGCCTGTCATAGTGTTAAAACCAGCATGGATCTTAAGACCGAGCTTGTGGCCTTCGTCAATGAAAGTCTGGAGATAGTCCCAACTGCCATCGTAATAGAAGGTCTTTTTGGAACCTCCACCCAGTGGCCATGCATTAAACGACTCAACGAGCTTACAATGAGAAGACTTATACAGGAGATCGCCATCTGTTGAGCGTACATCAACAATAATGTCGGTAAAGCCTGCATCTTTTGCTAAAGCAAGATCACGAGCGATAGTGCTTTTGTCAGTGAAAAAGTCTTGGGAATTGGATGATGCGTCCACCCAGATCCAGCGGGGCTTAATGGGCTGAAACTCTGCCTCTCCTTGAGAAGGAAAATCCCAGTGCTTGAGTCCATCGTTATCATCGCCGCATGAGGCGAGAGAAAATAATCCCGCCACCACTAAGGTGGCGAGATTAATGCGGGAGAAAGTTGATAAATTCATTTATTTAAGAAATACAGTTATTTAAATGAGTTTGTCAAATTACATATCAAGACAGTCGGCCTGGAGGCAACCTACATAACCACGGTCAAAGAGGAAGTAGATGTAGAGATAAACACCGTTAGCTGATACAGCGAACTTAACGTCGCCACCATTACGGCCGTTACCTACAGCACCACACTTCATTGCTCCGTAATTAGTGATGAAGTTAATACCAGTAGCACCGAAGTCGAGGGGTGAAGACGAGAGATCATTGGTCGAAAGGTCGTAGAGATATAGGTTGTCATCACCACCCCAATTGAATGTGTTGATTGAGTTGTGGATGGCATATCTTACGCCGTTGAATTCAATAACATCTGCTGCGTTCATAACCCAGTTTGAAGAAACTACTCTTGAACCACGAGAGGTGATAGTGTTAGATGCACCACTTACATAAGCTGCACCACGTGTTGTGGTTTCTACATCTGCAAATTTAATATAACCCGCGGAGATATAATCGCTGTTAGCGTCTGAGGGGTTAACATAGACAACATCACCGTTGCCCCAGCATGTGCCTTCGTAGCCTGTAATATGGATCTTTTCGGGAGTCTGGCTTTGAAGAACACCACCAGTTACGATCCAACGGAAGAA
>CAZULD010000004.1:12137-30342 GCA_964621135.1 uncultured Bacteroides sp.
TCTTTTCGGGAGTCTGGCTTTGAAGAACACCACCAGTTACGATCCAACGGAAGAAATCAAGACCAGAACCGTTAACAGATGCGGTGATGATAGCGTCGCCATCGAGACTGCCGACAACAGAGAGCTGGTCACCTACGTTGCCGCCGGCTGCGTAAGAGATGTATTTCTCAATAGCGCCGTTAAGGCCTTGTTTCTTCCAAACGGTGATTGTGCCACCATTATCTTTAGAGAAACTTGAGATAACAATGTTGTTATTGTTATCAGAGGTCATTCTATAGTTATTAAGATAGCCAGTAGAGCTATAGCCAATAGTACTTAGATCTATAGTTCCAACCTTTTCACCAGTCTTAGCGTTAACGTAGACGGCATTTGCATTACCGGTCTGGTTGATGACGAGATAGTCACCTACAACAGCAAGACCAGAAACAGCATCAGATACGCCTGTACTAACTGAGAAACCTAAGTCATCAACAAGTTTCTTAGCCCAACGAGGTGAATTTGTACGGCCAAAGGAAGCACCTGCGGGAAGAAGTTTCGGAGCACCCTTAACGGTTTTGTAAACGCGCTTGTCAACACCGTTCTGAGCAGTAACAGTGAATTCCTGTTCCTGATCGAAGTTGAGAGGAGTTACGCGGGGGTCAGGCGAAATTGTTGCACCATGAGACATGATGACATCAGCATTCTGTTCGCCGAGGTCGTCAGCAGAAACGAGCATGATAACATTGGTTTCAGTGTTGATTGCACCAGAAACTCCAAGGGCAGTAATAGAGAAGTCAGAGATTTCGCATTCACGGCTCTTGCGGATTTCGCTGGTGATGGTGTACTCTTTCTTGTCTCCGTCCAGACCGGTCACTGTGATGTGATGTTCCTGAGCGAGGTCAAGCCAAACAAGTTCAGGTTCAACAGTAGCACCTTGAGTAAGGTTACACTGCACGCGAACGTGGGTGAGATCAGACTCTTCAAGGTGGCTCTCAGAGAGCGGGGGATATGTGTAGGGGAACACGATGGTGATGACGCCAGTCGCATAGTCGATTTCTGCAGGGAAACTGTTGCCGTCGTTAGTATCATTGTAGAACGACGCAGTCATTGAGAGCAGATTCTCATCGTGATGAGTAGGAGTGAACTCATACGGATCGTGGCAAGCAGAAAAGCCAAGAGTGATGGCGGCTGCAGACACGAAGGATAAGATTTTTGTTTTCATTTTTAACATTTATTTTAAGTGAACAGGTTATTATTATCTCCAATTATCGTATTGCTCAATCAGATTATTATTATTGATTTCTGATTGGGGAACGGGGAGGACATAACATTTGTCGCTGTATCTCAGATCAGTATCGTCGACAGGGACATAAGTATATGTTCCGTTATCTACTTTAACGCCATGACGACGGTAATTATTGTATTCGGTATGGCAAAGTTTCCAACGAACCATATCCCAATAGAGCTGACCTTCGAAAGCGAGTTCGATTTTACGTTCGTTACGGTAGTCGGCAAAGAAACCTAAACCAGTAGATGCTTTTGCGGGCAGACCAACGCGTGCACGTAC
The DNA here is from genome assembly GCA_964621135.1 of uncultured Bacteroides sp. Classification (GTDB taxonomy): domain Bacteria; phylum Bacteroidota; class Bacteroidia; order Bacteroidales; family Muribaculaceae; genus CAG-873. The sequence continues at coordinate 13,684 of CAZULD010000004.1, forward strand.
CTGATTAATTCCGCTGCGCGCATCATCCATCTTGTCGAGACGGTAAGCTGCCTCGGCAAAGTTGAGGAGGACTTCCGCGTAACGAAGTTCAACCCAGGGTTGAGCAGATTTAACGTTAATAACGTCAGTCATGTCTTCATTAAGAAGTTTTCTCACAAGATAACCTGTGCAAGTGTTACCCATAGACTGGGGCTGGGTACGATATTCAAAGAATGTAACGTTAGGACCTTGAACTGACATATCGAGTGTCAGGCCTTTCCATTTGCAACCGGGGTAAAGGACAGTGGCAGCGAAACGGGGTTCGAGCTCGTCGTAAGGAGGAGGTGTGGTAGTAGTACCATGCCAAGGAGACCAGTCCACCTTTGAACCATCGGCCTTTTCGTAAGATTCAACGAGTTCCTGAGTAGGAGCCGGACCACAGGCAGCGGTTGAGCCGTCGGTGCTGGGGGTATAATATGCGTCAAACTGTGTGTTGGGACCAAGTTGAGCATTGTAGCGACATTCGATGATTGATTCTTTGTTGCCACCAGCCCATGCATCAGAGTATTTTGCAGCAAGCTCGTATTTACCCGATTTAATAACCGCATCGGCTGCATCATAGGCCTTTTGCCAGCGCTCAGCGTAAAGCATTACACGTGACTTGAATGCGAGAGCGGCATACTTGGTTATACGACCCTGATTAGCAGCATTCCATGTTTCGGGGAGGTTAGCTGCAGCGAAGTCAAGATCTGCTTCAATAAAGTCCCAAACTTCTTCTGCTGTAGAACGAGCTTTGTTGGGGCCATCGGGGAGAGCATCAAAAAGGATGATGCTGCCGCCATGACGCTTAGCAAGCTGGAAGTTCATGAAAGCACGGAAGAAACGAGCCTGAGCCTGCCACTGGAGACGACGATTTTCGGTGTATCCGCCAGCATACTCCTGCTCAAGGGTAAGGAATTGGTTGACGCGACGTATAGCAGAGTAAGCATTGTCCCAGCAACTTAAGAGGTTAGCGTCGGGGGACATCGGGACGGCAAGCTCTGCGTAGAGGTTAGGCTGGCCGGCACGCGCGAATATGAACGAACCTGAATATTTGAATATATCAGTCATTGCTTCAGTCCATGAACCGCTGAACTGACGATTATCTATGTTGAGCTGACCATAAGTTCCGATCCAAGTGTAGAATCCGTCAACATAATAGTCGATGGTCTCCTCTGAACCAAAAACTGCAGCGTCGTCGACGGAGGACTTATTTTCGACACCGTCGAGCCAGTCGTTACATGATGCGGCTGAAATCGCAAGAAGCGATACAGTTGCCAATTTTATAAATTTTTTCATAAGAAAGATCTAAATTAGAATGTAAGGTTAACACCAAATGACATCTTACGCTGCTGGGGGTAGTAGCCGTTGTTAACAGCGGGAGCCTCCGGGTCGATGTTGTAATTAGAGAGACCGCTGAACGTAAAGAGGTTATAGCCCTCAACATAGACGCGGAGTTTGCTGATACCTGCTTTGCTGATAAGTTTTTCGGGGATAGTATATCCGACAGCAAATGACTTCATACGCAGATAATTACCGTTTTTATACCAGAAGGTAGAAGAGTATGCGTCATTATTGTTTTGGGGAGTGGCACATAGACGTGGGAACTTGGCATCGCGGTTTTCAGGAGTCCAAGAATTTTCTACAAGGTAAACGGGTGAGTTACCATACCACTTGAAGGGGAGGGTGTAAGACGTGTGGTCCATAACGCCGACTGAGCCCGTAGCAGTGTATTGGCCGGTAAGAGCTACGTCATGTCCGAGACCCCAAGAGAAGAGTACATCGAGATCGAAACCTTTCCAGTTGGCGAAGAGATTGAGCGAACCGGTGTGAGTAGGCATACTGCTCTTTCCGACATAACCCATATCTCCGTCGTAAGTGATCTTACCGTCACCGTTACGGTCAACATATTTTATATTACCCAAAAGAACTGACTTAGTTGTTGAGTTTTCGGGGTAAGGATAATTATCGATTTCTTCCTGCGTCTGGAATAAACCGTCCGCGATGAAACCGTATTTAGCACCGATCTGTTTGCCAGTTACGCGCTGGTATTCGGGTGAGTTGGGAGAGTCAGATGCGACATAGAGGTAGCGACCGTAAGCATATGACCAGATGAGTTTTGCACCGTAGCCAACATTACCGACTTTGTTAGTATGAGTAAGAGTTAGGTCAAAACCTTTATAGTCATTCTTGTTGAGGTTGGCAGATGAGAAGTAGTAGCCACCCATTGAGGGAGGATAAGCTCCTGTTGCGCCAGTGAGAATGTCGTACTGGTATTTGTAGAATACGTCGAATTCTGCACCGAGGAGGCCATTCCAAAGAGTGGCGTCAAAACCGATATTGTAGTTATCGCATTTAGACCATGTGAGGTTGGGATTACCGAGGACTGATGCCGAGATGTAAGGACCTGTACCAGCACCGATTACAACACCATTTTTGCTAAGCGCCATTGTGTTACGCCACAAGAAGGGACTGATACCGGAGGTTGCGGTCTGGCCGAAACCACCACGGATCTTAAGAACCTGAACCCAATCTGCAGTGAAGAAGTCTTCGCGGTCGATACGCCAGCCGAGAGAAACACCAGGGAGGGTGACCCAACGTTTGTTCATACCGCCGAAGAGATAGCTACCGTCACGACGGATAGATGCTTCAACGAAGTAGGTGTCATCATAGTTGTAATTGATACGACCTGCGAAACCTGCATTACGCGCGGCGCTACTCATACCTCCTACAGAAGGAAGTTTTTCCTTCCCATCCATGGTCGCATTCGTTACATGGTTAAGTTCGTCAAGGGTAATGAATGAAAGGCCGTAGCCATAAGCACCGATATTGTTTGTCTTATAGTCGCGAGTTTCAGCAAGGAAAAGTGCGCTGACATTGTGAAGACCAAACTGATTGTTGTAGGCAATAGTTGAAAGAGTAGTGAATGTCGAGTTGCGGCTTGCGCCTTCTACAAGTGAGATTGTACCGTTGTTGAAGTTGCGGTATTTATTGTAAGTAAGGACATCGGGAGCAACGTTTTCAGAGGCACCATGAGCATAGAGGAGAATCTGAGCCGGATTGCAGAGTTGCTTAGTGAACTGGAAGTTGGCATCATAGTTGGCATTGAACTTCAGTGAAAGACCTTTGAGGAAAGGAGTATCCCACTGGAGAGCCATGTTAGAGTTGAAGTTGTTATAATTAACTCTGTAGTACCCATTGTCATAAATTGAAGCGAGTACTGACATGTTCATACCGTTAGAGATGTTACCGACGAAGTATTCCTTACCATCTAAAGTCTGGGTCTTGGGGAGGTAGGGCAACTGACGTACCATTTGGGCACCAATATTACCGTACGCATCAGGGTTTGCAGAGTAGTAGGGATTGTCTTGATTCTGAAGACGACCTGACAAACCAAGGGTAAATTTAAGACCGTTTCCAAGATCAGCATCGATGTTAGAACGTATGTTCCAACGGTTAAATCCGAATTTATCTACGTTACCGTCTTCTTTAAGGTAGCTGACTGCAGCGAAGAATTTTACACGCTCGTTACCACCTGTAGCTGAAATATTGTGAGCAGTGCGGAAGCCTGTACCAAACACTTCTTTGTACCAGTTAGTGTTACCCCAACCATCGACACCTTCGATCATCTTGCGAACATGTTCTTGTGTGAAAATGGGCTGAAGGCCGTCCATCTCGAGACCCTTGTTATACCAGTAAGCGTAACCGGGACCGTCGAGCCACTTTTGATTTTCAGCATTCTGAGAGAAACCTACAGTTCCTGAGTAAGAGATCTTGGTCTTAGCATTTGCACCTCGCTTGGTAGTGACGATAATAACGCCATTGGCATCAAGACCGTAGATAGCTACAGAGGCAGCATCCTTGAGGACAGAAACCTGATCGATTTCATTGGGGTCGAGTTGGTTGAAGTCCTGAGATGTGCGCTTAACGCCGTCGATGACATAGATAATGCCGGACATACCGCGAAGGGTAAGATATGCGTCGTCCTCACCAGGCTGTCCGGAAGACTGCTTAGATGCGATACCTGCAACGCGCGAGCCGACGATGTTCGATACGGACATGACCGGAGTGTTAAGGAGTTCGGCACCTTTGACGGTAGAAACGGCGCCTGTGATAGTACCACGTTTCTGAATGCCGTAACCTACGGCAACGAATTCGTCGAGCTGATTAGATGCAGGTTCAAGTTTAACGTCGATCTTCTTGCGACCGGCAACGTTAATTTCTTGAGTTTGCATTCCAATGTAAGTGAAGACGAGGATGTCTGAACCAGCGGCTTTGATAGAGTAATTACCATCAATGTCTGTCAGGGCTCCTGTCTTGTGGCCTTTGATTACGACTGAGACACCGGGGAGGGGTTCGTCGAGGTCGTCGGTCACTGTACCGGTGACAGTGACCTGCTGTGCGTAAGCTGACGCTACGCCCAGCAGGCCAAGAATCATCAGTACAGAAAGACGCTTTGTCAGCCAAGAGGCTGCAGAATTTATGAGCGTTCTCATCTGTAAATTAGTTTTTAGTTATAGGATATAGTTGAAAAGTAGTTTTAATGGTATTATTTCTGCTCGGCAGCGAGTTCTTCGAGAACCTGCCAAACCTGATACAGACCGCGGGGAACGTGGAAACAGCCTTTCCATTTGCCACCCTTGAGGGTGAGGAGGACTTCGCCGCGACGGTTAAGGTAGCCGAACCATTCGGGATATTCGGTGTCGGCGAAGTGTGTCCAAACGTATTCATGAACGCGGTTGAACCATTCGAGACAGCGTTCGTCGCCGGTGAGACGGTAGCCCTTGATCATAGTGATGAGGGTTTCGATGTGTACCCACCAGAGTTTCTGATCCCATTCGAGTTCCTGAGTGGGGTGACCCTTGAGATCCATGAAGTAGAAGATGCCGTCATACTCTTTGTCCCAGCCGTATTCGATCATGCGGAGCGCTGTGTCTTTGGCTTTCTCGATGAGTTCGGGACGGTTGAGGCGCTTGCCGAGGTCCATGAGGAACCACATCGACTCGATGGAGTGGCCGGGATTCATGTGACGGCCATCCATCGAGTCGACGAGCTGGCCATCAGCACCGATGTTCTCGACAACGAGGCCGCCGAGTTCGGGACGGATAAATTCGAGGGTGCAGTTGATTGAGTCTTCGATAGCTTTCTGAAGGAATTCGGGGTCGATGAGGGGCTCGATCTCAAGGGCGAGATTGCAAAGAATCATCGGGAGTGCGAAGTTCTTCATGGGGCGAGTGCCGGGATGGAGTTTGTTCCACTTATCTTTGGGGTTTTCGGCACGGGCGAGGACTTTTTCGAAGGTCTTTTTAGCGATTTCTTCGTACTCCTTGTTGCCTGTGGCGATGGCGAGCTGGCCGAAAGCCATAGTTGCGAAGGTATAGCTGAAGATGTTGTAGGGGTCAACGATGGGTTGGCCTTCGCGGGTAACAGAGAAGTACCAGTCGAGGTTGCCGTCGTGGCCGTATTTCTTCATGAACTCAGCGCCGAGGATCGAGGCGTCGAGCCATTCCTGACGTTTTTCAACTTTGTTGTAAAGCATGGCGAACATCCACACTTCGCGGCCCTGGAGCCACATAAATTTGTCTGTGTCAAAGACTGAACCGTCACGTTCGAGGCAGGTGAAGTAGCCGCCGTATTCCTTGTCGAGGGAGTTGTTAAGCCAGAAAGGAAGGACGTTGTTAAAGAGTTCGTCTTTGTACTGTTTTGCAAGTAATTTAAAGTCAGGTGTTGACATAATTTAAAATAAAGTTATGATTGGGTTGATTAATGTTTTGCTTGTTCTTTGAGTTGTGCGATGTCGTCGCGGAGCCAGTGGGCTTCGATCTCTTCGAGAGTCTTGCCGGTTGTTTCGGGCACGAGTTTCCACATAATGAGGATGTAGGGCACGCAGCAAGCAGCGAATAGGAGGAAGGTGCCTTCGAGAGTGAGGGCTTCGAGGAGGTTGGGGAAGATCTGAGAAACGACCCAGTTTGCGATCCAGAGAGACATTGATGCGATCGACATTGCGAGGCCACGAACCTTGTTGGGGTACATTTCCGAGAGGATTACGAAGATAATAGCGCTGATCGAAATTGCCTGGCAGAACATGTATGCGCCGAGGAAGACTATCATGAGGACGTCGCTGAGACCCCACTGCTCTTTGAAGTGGAGGAAGCCGGCGGCGAGGATAAGGCTGATGATCATACCGGTAACGCCGAAGTAGACGAGGCCTTTGCGACCGACTTTGTCGATGACGAAGATCGCGATGACGGTGGTGACGCAGTTGACAACGCCGATCCAAACCTGGCCGAGGAGGGGATCTTCGAGACCAACGTTCTTAAAGATGGTCGGACCATAGTAAATAACGGCGTTAACACCCATGAACTGGCCGAGGATAGCGATGGCCATACCGATGAGGATGGCTTTGATTATGCCTTTGTGGCGACGGATGTATTCCCACTGACCGGATGCGGGTTCAGCAGCAGAAACGTTCTGAGTGGCGAGGACTTCTTTCTTGATTGCTTCCTTTGAGCTGTAGATATGGCTGAGGACGGCTTCGGCAGCAGGTACGCGGTCGCGGACGATGAGCCAACGCGGGCTCTCAGGCACGAAGAAAAGGATTACAAGGAAGATGAGGGCCGGAACGGCGCACATGCCGAGCATACCTCGCCAGACTTCAGTGGTCCAAATGCGCTGCCAGAGCGAGAGGGCGGCGGGATCTCCGATAGTAGCTGAGGTAGCCGAGAGGTCGAGGAGGTAGTTCACTCCATAAGCCACGAGAATGCCGAAGGTGATGGCAAACTGGTATGTGGCGACGAGTGTGCCACGATATTTTGCCACGGAGAGCTCGGAGATGTAGCAGGGGCATACCACAGAGGCGAGGCCGATGCCGAAACCTCCGAATATGCGGGCTACGAGAAGTTCGGGGAAGGATGCGCAGATTGCACACCAAACTGACGATGCGAGGAAGAGGACGGCGGCAAATATCATGGATTTGCGACGGCCTATACGCTCGCTGACGGTACCGCCGCAGACTGCGCCGAGGATTGAGCCGATGATGGCTGCCGACACGAAGAACCCTGCGGAGAAGGATCCCATCTGAATGTTGAAGAACTGCCATACGGCTTCGTTAGTACCTGAAACCACGGCGGTGTCGTAGCCGAAGAGGAAGCCTCCGATAGCGGCTGCGATTGTGATAAAGATAATGTACTTTAAATTAAATTCACGGTTTGACATGGATGTGAAATGTTATGAATGATTGTTCTGCAGAAAGTTTTTCAATAGGTAGCCTTAGCTAAAGTAGGGCTTTTAAGGATTATACGAGGTATAAAAAAGTTATTGCATAAGTTTATTTTCCGTCAAGGCATAGTATGGGCTTGACGGTGCAAATATAGTATGTTTTTAGAATATTTGCAAACGTTTAATAAAATTATTTATAAAATGTAAGTGTAAAAAGAAAGTTTTGCGCATCAAGAGCCGACAATACAGAGAATGTCATCGGGATCGGATACGATATGGTCAGCGTAAGCGGCTTTTAATTCGGCTTCGCCTCTGAAGCCCCATGTGACTCCGACGGAATCGACACAGGCTCTGCGGGCAGTTTCGATATCTACTGCCGAATCTCCGACGAAGAGCGTCTCAGCTTTAGGGGTAGGACAGGCGGTGAGGACTTCGAAAACAACTGAGGGGTCGGGTTTGGTTGGAATACCTTCAATATGACCAAAAATAGCAGCAAAAGGAGTGTCAGGGAAAAAGTGGTTCACAATTTTGTGAACTGCAGAGTTGTATTTGTTAGAGGCTACGGCAAGGTTAACGCCACGCGATTTCAGCTCGGCGAGTAGTTCGGGGATCCCTGAATAGGGAACGGTCGCATCACAGCAATGTACATTGTAGTAGTCTACAAAAAGGCTACGGGCACGGGTGACTATTTCAGGAGTGCGCGCTTCGTCGGGAAGGGCTCGCTCGATAAGTCGCGTTATGCCGTTGCCGACCATCATCGGGTAGGATACCAAAGCATGGGTAGGATAGCCTAATGAACGCATGGCGTGATTGCAGGCGTTGCCGAGGTCATCTATAGTATTGAGGAGTGTTCCGTCAAGGTCGAAAATAACGAGCGACTTCATGAGTTGGTTAAGTGTAGTTAAGAAATGAGATCAGAAGGGGTAACCGACAGAAAAGTGGAAATTAGCGTCGCGATGCCAAAGGGGATGAATAATTGGCCATCGTTCTTGGTTGACTGCCGGATTGACTGCCTTTAAGCCGAGATCGAAGCGCAGCAAGAAATAGGTGAAGTCCATGCGGAGGCCCACACCATAGGCAGCGGCGATTTGCTTGTAAAATTTATTGAATTTGAATTCGCCGTCGGGCTGGTTCTCATAGCGATGGATGGTCCAGATATTTCCGGCGTCGACGAATAAGGCACTTTCGAGAACCCAGAATAGTTTGGCGCGATATTCTATGCTCATGTCGAGGCTGATGTCACCGCACTGATTGATGAAGTCGGTCACGGAGTTCTTTGAGTCATAAGCACCGGGGCCGAGGGTACGTACGCCCCAACCGCGGACGCTGTTGGCACCACCTGCGTAGAAGCGTTTTTCGAATGGTACCATTGAAGAGTTGCCATAGGGGTAAGCAATTCCGAAGCCCGCGTGGCACGCAAGAGCGTTGCGCGAATTGAAATTGCGGGTGTAGGTATAATCCACCTCGCCTTTTACGTATTGAGCGAACTGGATACCGAAGATTTTATATGCGCCGTCGTGGCGGTGGGCGCCGTCAAGAGATGATATGGCATAGAGGACGTTGCCGGCAAGTTCGGCAGATGCGCGGAATGATGTTACGAATGGCTGTATGGCGAACGCATTGACTGTCGCGGTGGGAATGCGGCGGTTGGTGCGAGAGAATGTATAGCCTGTGCGCATTATGAAGTGGTCTTCGTAGCTATAGCGGAGGAGGGGATTGGATGGGGCGATCTGGTCAATAAAATTGATAGTAGAGCGTGGGAGTCGAACGTAGTTAACGTCAATCAAATCGAAAGTGTGACGTTGCATAAGGTCGCGATGACGGCGCGACCATTTGTAGCGCCATGCTGCTCCGGCGATTATACGAGTGTATTCGGGGCGTTCCTGATGAACGAATGACAGGGCGAATTCTGTAGATGCGCGCTGGCGTTGCTTAAAACTCTTGGATAGGAATGGAAATTCAAATTTAGGAAAGGTTATACCGACTTCGGTAGCAACTTCGGTAAAGCGGTCGTTGATTAGTCCGTCGAAGTTTCCTGAGAGACTTTCGTAAGCTCCGCGAAGTTTTGCGGTTAAAAGGTTGGAGCTTTTGGCAAGATTACGGTGCTGGTAGATGATACCGGCTCCAAACCCAAGATCTCCTTCGGAGTTTGTACCTTCGACTTCAATGGTAATACCCTGCTTTTTGTTTCTCGATAAGCGAATTATGGCGTCTAACCATATTTCATTGTCGACTTGGGCCACGGGAACCATCTCTATATTGATAAATTTGAGTATTCCCAGACCTCCGAGGGCTTCGTATGTCCGGTCAACGCTAACGGCACTGTATTTTTCGCCCGGCCGAATGTAACATTTTTCTTCAAGAATTGCAGGCTTGATATAATGATCCGGCCCATAGATGACTGTGATTGAATGATAGTCTACGGTGTCGGTATGAGTTGTATTGGACAAATCGGGATCCGTAATATAATATATGTGTCGGACGCGGTAGACAGGATGAGATGTAACTGTCTGAACCGAGTCTCCTGCGGGTAACATAGCTGCAGAGAATTTCTTGGGCCGATGTATAACCATAGTCAAATCGACGGCCTTTGATCCACTTGTGGTGTCGGCGACGAATGAAATATCATCTTTATTGAAACCATAATAGCCGGCATTTCGGAGTGCCTCAGTGATTGTTGATCGATCATTATCGAGTGTGTTGCGATCAAACGGCACACCCGGCCGAAGATTAAGGTGCGACGTATCAGCCATTACAAGACGTCGTAATGTTGTGTCGCTAATGTCGTAGTCAACAGATGAAATATAATGTGGGCGTCCGGGATAGACTTCATAGTTGACGGTCATGCGTTTGTTTCCGTTAACTATGGTGTCGGGGACTACGCGTGCTTCAAGATAGCCCCTGTTGATGAGGGCCTGTCGGAGTTGTCGTGCGGAAGCATCCGTGAGCTCAGGACTATATATGACAGGTTCCTGACCTATTTTTCTCAGCCATTTATTGTACCATTTGGTTGAATCGCGTCCGGAAAGACTGTATGTGGCGAGTTGAAGTTTGGCAAATCCCAGAACTTTATGATTAGGAGTCTGACGTAGGAAATAATAAAGATCCTGATCCGTGTCGATTGTATCCCCCTCTATATGGATTGAAACTTTATCGAGCAGATAGCTGCCGTCAGGAACGTGTTTTGTAGAGCTACACGAGTGTAAAACCACACCTACCATTAAAATGAAAATGATAAGGAGGGAGTCTACGCGACGACCTTTTCTTGAATAATGTTTATAATTTAGTTTCATCTCCTTCGGCTGGAACCAAGATATTGCAAAATTACTCAATAATTTGTAATCACAATGTAGACCGAGGATGATTTCTGCGAAAGTTGTTATCGGAAACAAAGTGCAATGGACGTGTGTTTAATATGTACTAACCTAAATTCAACTATTTATGAGAATCTCAGGATCACAACTTACAAGACAATATACAAAGCCCGCAGCATCGGCTTCTCAAAAAACGGCATCTTCAACTAAATTGGAATTCAAACCGATGATTGTGGATGATATCCCCTTGGTAAGAAAATTTTTAGAATATAACACTGATAGGACCTGCGACTATACGTTAGGCGGTATCTTTATGTGGGTTGACTATTTTAATTATGAATACTGTATAATTAAAGATACATTATTTATAAAAGGAATTTCGGAGAATCACCCCGGGATGGTAGCATTTTCGCTTCCTTTGGGCAAGTTGCCACTGGAAGATTCGATTGCTATGATTAATGAATATTGTGAGGCCCATAATTTAAAGCCCGCTTTTTCAGCTATACCGGTTGATAAAGCCGCAAGTATTGCTGAAATATTTAATGGCCGGATAGAAAAATTGGAGGGTTGGAGTGACTATCTTTATGATGTAAAATCACTTGCCGCTCTTCAGGGTAAGGCTTATTCTAAAAAGCGAAATCATGTTAATCGTTTCCTCGCGGATAATCCTAATTATCGTTTCGAGAAGATTACTGCAGACAACCTTGAGGAAGCCAAAGCTTTTTTAGGAAAAGTCGATCTGAGTGAAAAGGTAGATCGCGATATGGCTGCCTACGAACTTGCTCAATGTAAAGACGTTTTGGATAATATTGATAGTTATCTTTTCGAAGGAGCAATCTTGAGAGCGGAAAATGGGCAAATCTGCGCCGTAACTTTAGGCGAAGTAGTCGGGGACACTTTATATGTTCATATCGAAAAAATGGATCATGAGGTCGCGGGGTCAGGAGAGACTATTAATAAGATGTTCGCCGGCGAAATGTCTCAGCGGTATCCTGAGGTGCTATACATCAACAGGGAAGAGGATATGAACGATCCCGGCTTGAAATACGCCAAAGAGTCATATCATCCTGTCGCTTTGCTCGATAAATGCAATGTTATAGCTTAGCCGTTATTGCTCCTTGCCAGGAAATAATTTGCGGATATTAGTAACGCAATCACGAACGAACATCGTAGCGGGAGTTAATAGTGGGCGGAAACGTGACCGCTTGTAAGGAGCGAAAATTTTCAATCCTCCCCGATGACATTTAATTTCAAGTTTTGAAGGGAGCTCGATGGGTTCGCCATCTATATGGGCAATACCTTTATCTTCTCTCGTAATAATCAGGTGCTTTGTCTGTAGGGTGTCAATCAGACCCCCTTTAGCAATGGATCCTGTCAAGAGTTCAACACCGACAAAGGCCTGAGAGAGAGTATTCCCGGAGTGGACAATCGTTATATCGAGAACTCCGTCTGTAATTGACGCTGTGGGCGCGATAAAAGCATTATTCCCGTATTGTGACGCATTGCAGCAGGCTATGAGAAATGCGTTAACGTCAATATCTTTTTCTTCTATTGAAATACGGCAAGATTGGGGGGTGAAAGAAATAAATTCATCTAGCGCACTGCGCAGATATGCCATCAGCCCGCGTCGATGGCCCGTTGCAAAACGGTAGCTTACGGCTGCATCAAATCCTATGCCGAATGTGCAGAAAAATGGAATATTATTTACTGTACAATAGTCGCAATCAACCACACGTCCTTTTTTTAATGTGTCCAGTGCGAGGAGTGGATCAATCGGGACATCGATATGTCGTGCAAGTCCATTACCTGATCCATTGGGAAGAATACATAAGGCGGTAGAGGTGTTGATGAGTCCGCTGGCAATTTCATTAACCGTTCCGTCACCTCCGCATGCCAAAACGACGTCATAACCATCGGCAGCAGCCTGCCGTGCCAACTTCGTAGCGTGGCCCGGAGCATTTGTTAATAAAGTGGTTATTTTGTGCCCCATATTTCGCACACGTTTCTCAATCTTATCCTTTAGTCCCGCTTTCGATGCAGTTCCAGAGATAGGATTTATAATAAGCAATGTGTTTAGTACCGGAGCTTTCATGTTGCAAACATAGACAAAAAAAATCATTCTTTCAAATATATGTAGTAAACAAAAATGCTTCGTGTGGTTATAGTCTATGTTTTATTTGTGGAATTAATGCGGAATTTGTATGGTAATAATTGAAAATGTGATAAAATATTTTGTTATTTATTAGATTTGTGTATAAATTTGCAGAAATTACTTCCTCTATCTAATGAGAGCGGGGGCTTGTCTGATTGAAGACAGGCCCCCGCAAATGTGAATGCGTGAAGATTACTTCTTAGGCAATCGACATTCCACGCTCGATTGCTTGTTCGTTGAGAGGAATAAGATGATGGTGACGTTCAGGCAAAGTCTTGCGTAGGCCTTTGATCACTGCCTCTACGGAGACCATCGGACGGTGTTTTAACAGTGCTCCAAGCAGAATCATATTATATGTCTTGGAGTTATTCATCTCGATCGCTGCAGTCATTGCATCAACCGGAATAACAGTGACGTCAGTTCGTGTTGGTGGACGGTGTATGCCGGAAGGATCATAGATAATGACGCCGCCCGGTTTAACTTTTGGCTCGAATTTATCGAGGCTCTGTTGATTAAGTAGGACGGCTGTATCGTACATGTCGAGCACCGGGGAACTGATCGGCTGATCACTGACTATGACGGTAACATTAGCTGTACCGCCACGCTGCTCTGGTCCGTAGCTGGGCATCCATGTCACCTCAAGATTATCCATCAGTCCAGCGTAGGCGAGGATCTTACCCATCGACAATACACCTTGACCGCCAAAGCCGGCAATAATAATTTCTTCTTTCATGTCATTAAATATTTTTAAGATCGCCGAGCGGGTACTTTTCAAACATATTCTTTGCCATCCATTCATTTGACTGCACGGGTGAGAGTTTCCAGCCCGAGTTGCAGGTCGATACGATTTCTACGACAGAAGTCCCACGTTTTGCTATGGCATTTTCAAATGCTTGACGGATGGCTTTCTTTGCTTTACGAACCGCGGCAGGCGTATGTACGGCCTGTCGTGTGACGTAGCATGTTCCGTCGAGTTGAGCAAGTAAATCGGACATTTTTATGGGATAACCGTTTAAATCAACACGACGGCCGTATGGAGACGTTGCGGTCTTCTGTCCTAGCAGTGTAGTGGGGGCCATCTGACCGCCGGTCATACCGTAAATAGCATTGTTGATAAATATTATCACAATGTTCTCGCCGCGATTAGCAGCATGGATTGTCTCTGCTGTCCCTATCGCTGCAAGATCACCGTCTCCTTGATAGGTGAATACTACATTTTCGGGATTAAGGCGAGAGGCAGCAGTCGCTACAGCCGGAGCGCGTCCGTGTGCGGCTTCAATCCAGTCTACATCTATATAATTATATGCGAACACGGCACATCCTACGGGTGCGACACCTACGGCTCGGTCTTCTATACCAAGTTCGTCGATTGTTTCGGCAAGGATGCGGTGAACGACGCCGTGGCTACAGCCGGGACAGTAGTGGGTGTTGCGTTCTGTCAGCAGACGAGGACGGTCGTATACGACTGTTCCTGATTTGATTATTTCTTCTGTGGTCATTTTTTTTCTGCTTATTTATAGGCGTCTGGGAAATGTTTCTGGAATGCTGCGATGACTTCGCCGGGATTGGGAACTATACCTCCCATGCGACCGAAATGATAAACTGGAATACGACATTTCACAGCGAGGCGTACATCGTCGATCATTTGACCGGCGTTAAGTTCAACAGTCAGAATGCCCTTTACGCGATCGGCAAGAGTGTTGAGTATTTCAGACGGGAACGGCCAAAGTGTAATCGGTCGAATGAGGCCGATCTTAATTCCTTTAGCGCGCGCGTCTTCGATAGCTTTCAGACATATGCGGGCGACAGACCCAAATGCTACCATAAGATATTCGGCATCTTCGGTGTAGTACTCCTTATAGCGTACTTCTGCTTCCTCGATTCGACGATAAGTCTCCTGAAGGCGGAGATTATTGACTTCCATTTTGTCGGGGTCGAGCTCGAGCGAAGTCACTACATTGCGATTCTTACGACCGTGGCGTCCGGTGGCAGCCCATGGACACTGTTTGATAATCTCTTCCTCCGTACGGCGTGGACGCGGTTCGGGCAGAACTACTTTTTCCATCATCTGACCGACAACACCATCGGCGAGAATCATGGCCGGATTGCGGTATTTGAATGCCAGATCAAATCCGAGGGCTACGAAGTCGGCCATTTCCTGAACCGTAGCCGGGGCGAGGACTATAAGATGATAGTCACCGTGCCCACCGCCTTTGGTCGCTTGATAATAGTCGGCCTGTGATGGTTGGATGGTGCCCAAACCGGGTCCGCCGCGCATCACATTTACTATGAGGGCGGGAAGTTCCGATGCAGCGATATATGATATGCCTTCTTGTTTGAGGCTGACACCGGGGCTCGATGATGAAGTCATTACGGCCTTGCCTGTGGCCGCGCCGCCATAGACCATATTGATGGCCGCCACTTCACTTTCTGCCTGGAGTACTACCATTCCTGTTGTTTCCCAGGGCATCAGTTCTTCGAGGGTTTCGAGAACTTCTGACTGAGGTGTGATCGGGTAGCCGAAGTATCCGTCGCAGCCATATCGTATCGCTGCGTGAGCAATAGCTTCGTTACCCTTCATAAGTTTTATCTCTTCTGCCATTGAATAGCGTTTTTTAGTTGTTGTCGGTTAAAGTAACTTTGTAGACAGTGAAACATGCGTCCGGACAAACCATTGCACATGATGCACAACCGATACAGTTATCCGGATTGGCAGTATATGCGAAGTGATAGCCTCGTTCGTTCACCTCTTTAGGCTGAAGCATCAGCACATCGGTTGGGCAAGCGGCCACGCAAAGGTCACAGCCTTTGCAGCGTTCCTGGTCGATAATGACCGCTCCTTTGATTTTTGCCATGATTATTTTGACTTTTGTCTGTTTGATTGTTTCTACAAAAATACTATAAATTATTATGTCGTGGCGACTTTAACACAAAGTTAACCTTTTGCACGAATTTGCAAATTTGTGCAGTTTTCAACTATTAAGAACCAATTGACTGCATGTCAACGAGATGTTTGTAGTAGCCATTCATTGCCATCAGTTCGTCGTGAGATCCTCGCTCCACTATCTGTCCTTCGTGCATTACGCAGATAATATCTGCATTTCGGATTGTAGACAATCGGTGGGCTATCACAAGAGTTGTCCTGTCTTTCATAAGTCGCTCAAGGGCTTGTTGCACCAGAATCTCGCTCTCACTGTCTAATGCCGATGTTGCCTCGTCAAGAATCAGGATTGATGGATTCTTCAGAATAGCCCTTGCTATTGATAGTCTCTGGCGCTGACCACCGGAAAGTCTACATCCACGGTCGCCTATCGACGTGTTATAGCCGTCTTCGGTTGCCATTATAAATTCGTGAGCATTGGCAATTTTAGCCGCCTCTATGACTTGTTCGAGCGTGGCGTTTTCAACACCGAAAGCTATGTTATTGAAGAATGTGTCGTTGAAAAGTATCGCTTCCTGGTTGACGTTCCCCATAAGCGAACGCAGATCGTGAATTTTGTAGTTGCGTATGTCGTCGCCGTCAATGGATATGGAGCCTTTGGCTACATCGTAGAATCGTGGCAACAGGTCAGCGAGTGTTGATTTTCCTGAACCGGATTGGCCGACAAGGGCTACTGTTGCTCCGGCAGGGATATCAAGGCTCACATTCTTTATTACCTCATTGGCTCCGTAACTGAATGAAACGTCGTTGTAACTGATGTTGCCGAAAGATGAGGGTAGGGGTTTGGGTGATTCGGGATCGGCAATTGGATTCTTTGCGTTTAGAATCTTATCGACACGTTCCATCGATGCGAGACCCTTTTGTATGGCATAAGCAGCTTTCGATAGATCTTTGGCCGGATTGATTATACTGTAAAATATTACCATATAATATATAAAGCCTGCGGCATCCATCGAAGTGTGTCCGGAGAGAATTAGGCTACCGCCGAACCATAGAACCATTGCGATGGCGGCCGT
>CAZULD010000004.1:30442-31743 GCA_964621135.1 uncultured Bacteroides sp.
GTCCGGAGAGAATTAGGCTACCGCCGAACCATAGAACCATTGCGATGGCGGCCGTGCCAAGGAATTCACTCATGGGGTGGGCGAGGGATTGGCGACGTGCAACAGCGTTTGAAAGGTGATAGAACTTCTGATTCTCTTTATGGAAACGACCTTTCACCTTGCTTTCGGCGTTGAACGCCTTGATTATGCGTAGACCACCCAGAGTCTCCTCAATGTTAGACATCAGTACTCCCCATTGGTTTTGTCCGGCGAGAGATTGAGCTTTCAAGCGTTTGCCGATCTTACCCATGGCGAACCCGGCGATTGGTAATAATATAAAGACAAATAAAGTTAGTTGCCACGATATTGCAATCATCATTGCGAGGCAGACTATGATCATCACCGGATTTTTGAACATCATATCAAGAGATGACATCACAGAGTTTTCTATTTCGGATACGTCACCGCTCATTCGTGCCATAACGTCGCCCTTGCGCTCGGTCGTGAAGAAGGAAACGGGTAGAGTCGTGATCTTATCATACACAAAGTTGCGGATATCTCTTACGATGCCTGATCTCAATGGAATGATAAAATACGAACTGAGGTAGGCTGTGCCCGTTTTTAATCCTGTCATCACTACTAATGCTGCCCCGAGTAACGCGAGTGTCCACTCCGGCCCGAATTTATCTATGGCTTCTTGTGTATAGTAATAAAAATTATTGACAATTACGTCCTTGATGTTGGCCGAGCCGAATTCCATAAATGAATAGTGGCTCTCATCGATTTTGAATAGCATATTCAGTATCGGTATGATCAGCGCGAATGAAAAGAGCGTCAATATCGCTGATAAAATATTGAATATGATATTTAAAATCAGATATTTCTTGTATGGCGGAACAAATCTCCGCAGCAGTTGCATGAAGTCCTTCATATAGCTTTTTCAGGGATATCTTTATGGATTGGACTGCAAATGTAACTATTTTAAGTGCGTTTTCATAATATATTTACATCTATAGGCCTTCTTTTCATATAGTATATCGAGTATACCGATCTGAAATTTGGTTATTTAGGTGTATCGGTAAGGCGTATCACACAATTTGATGTTATTTCTTTAATATATATTAAGAAATGGTTTTAAGACGCAAAATGGATTTTTTTTGAACTGTACAGGTTCGACTTCGAGTTTATTTAAAAAGGCGTGATAAAAATATTCGCGTGTAACACATGGATTATCAATAAACAACTTCCTCTCTCAAAATTTTCTAAAAAAAATATCTGTAAAAATATTTGGTGGATTACGGAAAAGTGTGTAACTTTGCACT
>CAZULD010000005.1:0-16947 GCA_964621135.1 uncultured Bacteroides sp.
AGATCGGGGTTGTCAGTATAGAAATTAGCCATTTTGGTCGATTACTTAGAGTTCTTTTTGTAATACTTGATGAGTTTGGGCACGACGTCTTCCATATTACCTGTGATTACATAGTCGGCAATAGTGTTGATCGGCGCATCGGGATCGTTGTTGATCGAGATGATGATTGAGCTGTCCTGCATACCGGCAATGTGTTGGATCTGACCGGAAATACCGCAAGCGATATAAAGTTTAGGACGGACAGTGACGCCTGTCTGGCCGATCTGGCGTTCGTGTTCGATAAAGCCGGCATCAACTGCAGCGCGAGAAGCACCGACCTCAGCACCGAGTGTGTCGGCAAGATCGAAGAGGAGCTGGAAGTTTTCCTTGCTACCAACACCGTAACCACCGGCAACGATGATGGGAGCGCCCTTGATATTGACTTTTGACTTTTCGATGTGACGATCGATGATCTCAACGACGAAGTCTTCGTCCTTGACATATTTTGAAGGCTCGAGATTGACAACTTCGCCCTTGTAGTTTTCATCGCGAACTTCTTTCTTCATCACGCCTTCGCGCACGGTAGCCATCTGAGGACGGCAATCGGGGTTCACGATAGTAGCAACGATGTTACCGCCGAATGCGGGACGGATCTGATAAAGAAGATCCTTGTATTCCTTGCCGGTCTTGGGATCGGTGTGATCACCGATTTCAAGAGAAGTACAGTCGGCGGTCAGACCGCTGTGGAGACAGCTTGATACACGGGGACCGAGGTCACGACCGATACAAGTGGCACCCATAAGACATATCTGAGGCTTGATTTCCTTGAAAAGGTTGATGAGCACAGATGCGTGGGGATTTGAAGTGTAGGGGAAGAGACGCTTGTCTTCTACTTTATATACGGTATCAACACCGTAGGGGAAGAGCTGTTTTTCGATACCGTCGAGTTTGTCACCGATAACAACTGCTTCAAGTTTTACTCCGAGACGGTCGGCGAGCACGCGACCTTTTGTGAGAAGTTCGAGGCTAACGTCAGCCACTTTACCTTCGTCGTATTCGCAGTAAACGATAAGATTATTTTGTTCTGCCATAATGCTATAGAGATGGAGTGGCTATTAGCCGATGGTATGATTAGTAATGAGTTCCTTGATTAGATCTTCGATTTGAGTATCGTCGTTTTCAAGACGGCGGCTTTCTTTCGCGGTGAAGACAACGTTCTCGATTGCCTTAACCTTTGTGGGAGAACCGGCGAGACCGATCTGCTGAGGATCAGCGTCAACATATGCTGCACTCCACTCTTCGATGTTAAGGTAGGGACGTGCGTCAACAAAAGCCTGATCTTCTTCACTGAGTTTTGCTTTTTCGCTGGGCGAAACAGCATATTTGTATTTCATCAGGCGACGTGCGTTGCGGGGACGGCATTCTGCAGCCGAACCGTTAACTGTAACCACACAGGGCAGGGGAGCGACAACAGTTTCAACGCCATGCTCGAGGCGGCGGAGAACAGTCACTTTACCGTCTTTTACACCGAGGATATCCTCTGCGTAAGTTACCTGAGGAATGCCAAGTTTTTCTGCGATCTGAGGACCAACCTGAGCAGTGTCACCGTCGATAGCCTGACGGCCGCCGAGAATAATATCGTAGTTGCCGAATTTCTTCACGGCCTGCGCGAGGGAGTAAGAGGTTGCGAGGGTATCTGCACCACCGAGCGCACGGTCGGTAAGAACTATACCGGCATCAGCACCGCGGAAGATAGCTTCACGGATGATTTCTGAGGCGCGGGGGAGACCCATGGTGAGCAGTGTTACTTTAGATCCGGGATTTTCATCCTTGAGGCGAAGAGCTTGTTCAAGGGCATTAAGATCTTCAGGGTTAAAGATTGCAGGTAGAGCGGCGCGGTTAATGGTGCCGTCTTCCTTCATCGCATCTTTGCCAACATTGCGGGTATCAGGGACCTGCTTTGCGAGCACAATGATGTTTAAACTCATAATAAAGATATTAAATGAATTATTAAAATGATTTCTAAGATAGAGTTACGACGTGCAAAGATACACAAAATGAGCGACTTTGCAAAATTTAATCACTTATATGGGTCTGCGGAGTGTTAAACTTTGTCATCTTAGTCATAGCTACTGCCGTCAAAACAGTGTGTACAAACATCGCACTTCGGGAGTCCGATGGCGTCAATGAGAGTTTCAAGAGTGCAGAAACGCAACGAATCGAGGCCGAGATCCTTGCGGATTTCTTCGACCATACGGTTGTAGGCTTCTGATCCGGCCTTGGTGAATTCTTCAAGAGGAGCGGTGAAGCCTTCTTCGGCGAGACGGGCAATAACACGCCGGCCAATAAGTTCCATTACACTCTTTGACGCAGTGAAATTCAGATATTCACAAGGATATACGAGCGGAGGACATGAAATGCGGATATGTACGGCCGTCGCACCGGCGTCACGGATATCTTTGACATTATCGCGTAATTGAGTGCCACGAACAATGGAATCATCGCAGAAGGCAACGCTTTTGCCACGAAGAAGGGCATCGTTGGCTATCAACTTCATCTTTGCTACCAACTCACGACGTTTCTGAGTGCCGGGAGTAAAGCTGCGTGGCCACGTCGGAGTATATTTTACCATGCCGCGTAAATATGGTTTCCCGATAGCAGCAGCATATCCGAGAGCCATACCTGTGCCTGAATCAGGTACAGGACTGACGAAGTCTATGGTCTCTGAATCACCTTCTGTAGCTGTATTCAAACCGATTGCGTAGCGCGTCTCATCAACGTTTCGTCCCTCATAAGTGCAAGGGGGATAGCCGTAATATACCCACATGAATGAGCATATCTGTTTTTTGCATCCGGGAGCTTTAAGCTGTTTGAACCCGTCGGCAGTGACGAGGAGAATTTCTGCCGGACCGACGTCATAGCATGCCTTGAATCCGAGATTAGGAAATGCACAATCCTCTGATGCAATGGCATAACCTTCGGGTTTACAACCGATGCTGATAGGTGTGCGGCCAAGTTTATCGCGAGCCACGATTATACCTTCTTTGGTAAGAAGCAACATCGAACATGAGCCTTTTATCTTGCGGTAAACGTTCTGAATGCCGTCGACATAATCCTTGCCTTCGGCTATAAGCGCGCCGATTAGTTCGGTAGGATTCAGGGTGTCATAGCTGTGTTCGCAGAAATGACGTCCGGCATCAAGAAGCTCTTTCTCAAGTTCCGGAATATTGTTAATCTTGGCGACGGTGACTATCGCAAATTTGCCGATGCGACTGTTGATGATGATGGGTTGTGCATCCGTGTCGCTGATCACGCCTATGCCTGATTCTCCTGAAAAGCTATCAAGGTCAGCCTCAAATTTTGTGCGGAAATAAGAATTGTCAATACTATGGATCTGACGTGATATCTGACCATTGTGAAGAGTGGCTATACCGGCACGTTTTGTGCCAAGATGGCTATGATAGTCAGTTCCATAAAATAAATCATTGACACAATCGTCGTGCTTGACGACTCCAAAAAAACCTCCCATAAAATAATTATGTGTATGATGAAGTGTTGAAAATTTTGCAGCCCCGTTAGTCTTCGTTGTAAGTTGACTCGGCGGGGCTGCTATGCTGTTGATTGTTACTTAGTTTTTGAGGTATGCTGTTCTACCCATCGGCGCGCGTTGACAAAGGCGTCGATCCATACGGTGACATCATCGTTGCGGCGCGAACGTGGATAGAATGCGCACTGCCAGGGATAGATGGCGCGTTCGAGGTGAGGCATCATGGCTACATGGCGTCCGTCAGCCGAAGCAATACCAGCAACTGAACCTTTTGAACCGTTGGGATTGCCTGGATAAGCTGAGTAGCTGTACTTCGCTATTACCTTCAAGTCTGCGGTCGCACCAGGGAAAGAAAAACGACCTTCGCCATGAGCGACCCAGATACCGGTTCGTACACCGGACAGCGAACCGAACATTACTGTGTCATTCTTGGGAACGGTTACGGTGACAAATTCAGATTCGAACTTATGCGATACGTTGTGGAGCATCTTGGGTCGAATCTTTTCTGGAAGTCCGAGAAGATTGAGTTCAATCATCAACTGACAACCGTTACATACGCCGAGACTGAGTGTGTCAGGACGAGAGTAGTATTTTTCAAGTGTCTTACGGGCAGTATCATTCCATTTGAAACCACCGGCCCAACCCTTAGCTGAACCCAGAACGTCACTGTTGGAGAAACCGCCGCAGAAGACGATCATATTGACATCGTCCAACGTTTCTCGACCGGACATGAGGTCGGTCATGTGGACGTCTTTAACGTCGAATCCTGCGAGATAGAGCGACCAAGCCATTTCGCGGTCACCGTTCACGCCCTTTTCGCGTATAATCGCTGCACGCACTCCGCTGCGCTGTCCTTCGCGTTTCATGCTTAAACCTCGCGATTCAAGTTTACCGTCGAATGTCGAAGGTAAAAGATATTTAAGGGGCTGACGCTTGTAGTTTTCGAAACGTTGAGCTGCGCAATCACCGGCACTCTGGAGGCTATCGAGCAGATAAGAAGGTTTGAACCAAACATCACGGAGATAGTCAATTCCGAACAGGTGTTCATTGTCTTCATGTGTTACCATGATGACGCGCTCTTCAGCGGGGCAACCGATGGGGAAATATTTAATCGCTGCATCGTCAAGGATTTTTTCGACGCTTTCTTTCTTTGAATCCTCAACTTGAATCACGACAGCGGGATTCTCGGCAAAAAGTATCTTGACGAGGTCAGTCTCGCCGTACATCTTGAATCCATCCGTGTAAACCTTAAGACCACCCTTAGTATTTCCGAATGTCATTTCGAGGAGGGTGGTGATCAGACCGCCGGCACTGACATCATGAAGCGAAAGGAGTTTGCGGAGTTTGACAAGATGCTGAACTGTGTCAAAGGCTTTGGCGAAGCCTTCAGGATCGGCTACTGCGGGTACATCAGAGTCGATTTTACCCATCGTCTGAGCAAGTGCTGATCCTCCCAAACGGAGGCTGTCAGCCGAAAAGTCTATATAATATAATGTGGAATTTGCTTTGTTGACAATAACAGGTGATACGGTCTTGCGGATGTCGGCCACTTCGCCGGCGGCAGAAATGATGACTGTGCCGGGAGCGAAAACTTTCGATCCGTCTGGATATTTCTGCGTCATAGACAGACTGTCCTTACCCGTAGGAATGTTTATGCCAAGTCGACATACAAAATCGCTACATGCTTCAACGGCACGATAAAGTGATGCGTCCTCGCCTGGATTATTGCAGGGCCACATCCAGTTGGCGCTCAGCGAGACGGATTTCAAACCGTTCTTGAGATTTGCACCTATTATATTGGTGAGTGCTTCGGCGACGGCAATGCGAGAGCCGGCGGCCGAATCAGCCAAAGCGGCCTGAGGCGCATGGCCTATTGAAGTTGCGATACCTGCTCTGCCGGCATAGTCAAGGGCGACAACGCCACAGTCGCTGAGCGGAAGTTGAATTTCACCCTGACACTGCTGACGTGCGATACGTCCCGTCACCGAACGGTCTACCTTGTTGGTGAGCCAGTCTTTACATGCTACGGCTTCAAGCGAGAGAACATCGCGAATGTAACGATCAAGATTTGCGGGATCGGTTTCTACATGTGAATATGTCGATTTGACGGTTTTATCGCGCATAACTGTCTTCGGAGAGTTGCCAAACATATCGGCCATTCCAAGATCAATAGGACGTTTTCCGTCGGCCTGCTCGAAAACAAAGCGATCATCGCCGGTAGTTTCGCCTACGACATACATAGGTGCACGTTCGCGCTGAGCGATTTGTTCTACACGCGGGATATCTTTGGGCGCGATCACGAAGCCCATGCGTTCCTGACTCTCATTGCCGATGATTTCCTTGGCTGAAAGGGTAGGATCGCCTACCGGGAGAGCAGTGATATCGATCTTACCGCCGGTTGCTTCTACGAGTTCTGATAGAGCATTAAGGTGGCCACCGGCTCCGTGGTCGTGAACTGATACGATGGGATTATCTTCGCTTTCGGCAAGTGCACGGATAACGTTTGACACGCGTTTCTGCATTTCCGGATTGGCACGCTGCACAGCATTCAATTCTATTGAGTTGCCGTACTGGCCTGTGGCTACAGAGGATACAGCGCCGCCCCCCATGCCGATACGGTAGTTGTCACCACCGCTTATCACTACTTTCTGGCCGGCCTTGGGTGTGCCTTTGATTGCATCTTTTTTTGCTGCAAAACCGACGCCTCCGGCAAGCATTATGACTTTGTCGTAGGCATAGGTCTTATTATTTTCGTTATGCTCGAAAGTCAGCAGTGAGCCGCCGATGAGCGGCTGCCCGAATTTGTTACCGAAATCTGACGCACCGTTTGAGGCTTTGATCAGGATTTCTGCAGGGGTCTGATAGAGCCATGCTCTCGGATCAAACAGACGCTCCCATGCACGTTCAGGATCCAGACGGGGATATGAAGTCATATACACAGCCGTGCCTGCAATGGGGAGACTGGCCTTACCACCTCCGAGACGGTCGCGGATCTCGCCGCCTGTACCGGTTGCAGCACCGTTGAAGGGTTCTACTGTAGTCGGGAAGTTGTGTGTTTCAGCTTTCAGTGAAATTACCGTCGGAACATTGCGTTGCGTGAAGTAATCGGGCTTTTCGGGGTTGACAGGATAGAACTGCGAAACG
Organism: uncultured Bacteroides sp.; assembly: GCA_964621135.1. Classification (GTDB taxonomy): domain Bacteria; phylum Bacteroidota; class Bacteroidia; order Bacteroidales; family Muribaculaceae; genus CAG-873. Next base: position 6,671 of record CAZULD010000005.1, read on the forward strand.
ACCGGACCCTTCACGAACGCTACATTATCTTTATATGCTGATACAAGTCCGTTTGGATTGGTCTGTGAGGTCTTTTTGATAAGTTTGAAGAGTGACTGATCTTTTTCTTCGCCGTCTATAACGAAAGTACCGTTAAATATTTTATGTCGGCAGTGCTCTGAATTGACTTGAGAAAAACCGAATACTTCACTATCAGTAAGCGGGCGACCTAATTTTTTAGAAAGTTCTTTTAGATAATTTTCTTCATCCTGACTAAGTGCCAGACCCTCGCTCTGATTATAGGCGGAAATATCATCAATGTATTTGATGGGTTCCGGTTTACGGTCAACAGTAAATAGACGAGCCCCGAGTCCATCATAACAATGTTGAAGCATTGGGTCAAAGACCGGATTTTCATCGGCTACGCGTGTAAACTCCTCAATGCGAAAAATGCCGGAAAGACCTGTGTTTTGGGTGATCTCTACGGCATTTGTACTCCATGGGGTAATCATTTCTTTGCGCGGGCCAACAAATCGGCCTTTGATCGATGTTGCAGCCAGAGGCTTGGCTCCGTCAAGAAGCCATATCAGACGTTCGTTTTCGCTGTCTGAGAATTTGTGGTCTGTCTCAATGGCATAGAACTTGTCGACGCCCTTTTTGAAGAAAACTACCATATTAAATGTGATATGAGATGTAGTCAATTATTATTAGCTTCTGCAAAGGTAAGATTTTTTTTTGTGACAGCAGGTATGTTTGCTAAATCTTTTCGGAGGGTGCTGAACTCTTTTTGGGTAAAAATGTGTTATATAAAATTGAATAATAAAATTTTTAATGTTAATTTTGCACTCGTATTAACTAAATCCGAATATAGACAAACCATAAACATACATTCTAATGAATATTACATTTGAAAAAATTGACGACTGCAACGGCAAACTTGTTGTTAACGTAGAAGAAGCAGATTACTCTGCGAAAGTCAATGAAGAACTCAAGAAAATCGGTAAAACTCATAATATCCCCGGGTTTCGTAAGGGACATATCAGCGTGGCTCAGCTTCGCAACCGTTTCGGGAAACAGGTGAAGAGCGATGTGCTCAATAACCTTGTGTATGAAGCTGCCGTAAAATATATTGTTGATAACAAGATCAATATTCTTGGCCAGCCTATTCCTGTTGATGTTAAGGAAATTAATCTGGATGATAAGGATTATGCCTTCACTTACGATCTTGGCTTTGCTCCCGAATTCAATGTTGAATTGTCAAAAGATGTAACTCTGCCTTATTACTCAATAGAAGTTACAGACAAGATGCTTCAGGATCAGGATAAGAGTCTCCGCGAACGTTTCGGTGCTCAGGTACCCGGCGAAGAAGTGGATGAAAAGGCTGTTGTCAAAGGTACAATTATGGAGCTTAACCCCGATGGTACTGTTAAAGATACCGAAGACGCAGTTCAGGTTATTAATGGTATCGTTGCTCCGTTCTACTTCAAGTCAAAGGACGAAGAGAAGAAATTTATCGGTAAGAAGATCAACGATAAGGTGGTATTTAATCCTTACGCATCTTGCGAGGGTAATGCAGCGGAACTTGCATCAATGCTTAATATTGACAAGGAGAAGGCTGAAGATTATAAGGGCGATTTTGAAATGTCCATTTCTGAAATTATCGTTGTTAAACTCGCAGAACATAATCAGGAATTCTTTGACAGTGTATTCGGTCGTGACAAAGTTCACAATGAAGATGAATACAATGCAGCTCTTAAGGATATGATTGCTGCATCGTTCCGCGGTAATACCGATTATTATTTCAATGCAGAAGCTCGTAAGTATTTCCTTGATAAATACGGTAAGGATGTGAAACTTCCTGCTGCCTTCCTGAAGCGTTGGCTTAAATTGAATAATCCCGAGGCTCCTGCTGATACTGACTGGGACAAGGAATTCGCTCAGATGGAAGATCAGGTTAAATGGCAGCTTATCAGTGATAAGATCGCCCAGCAACTCGGTGTTAAGGTTGAAGAGGAAGATCTGCTCGCACGTGCCCGTTATATCGCGCAGCAGCAGTTTGCGCAGTATGGTATCTACAACATGGATGAAGAAACTATGAACGATACAGCCAAACGCATTCTTGCTGATAAGAATTATCGTCGTCGTATTGCAGAAGAGGTTGGCGAGCTCAAGCTATTCGCATTCATTCGCAATGCTGTGACTGTTGACAATAAAGAAGTCTCTATGGATGAATTCGTCAAGATGATCAATCCGCAGGCATAATCCAATTACAATATAGGTTAAGCAAGGGCTTCTCTGTTCCACAGAGTGGCCCTTGTTATATTGTGACATTACAAGAAATAATTGATGAAATACTTGCAAATAAACAAAGTATTTTGTAACTTTGGATAACGGTATTAATGATTAGGAATAATAAATACAATATATTATTATGGATAACCACTCTGATTTTAGAAAATTCGCCGTGCACCATCTCGGCATGAACGGTCTCTCATTGGACCAATATACTTCGCGGATCAACGCATCTGTGAATGCAAATTATATCAACCCTTCTATTATTGAAGAGCGTCAGCTCAACGTTGCGCAGATGGACGTATTCTCGCGTCTTATGATGGATCGTATCATCTTCCTCGGTACTGAAGTTAACGATTATACCGCAAACGTCATTCAGGCTCAGTTGCTCTATTTGGATTCTGCTGATCCCGGTAAAGATGTCTCTATCTATATTAATTCTCCCGGCGGATCGGTATATGCCGGACTTGGAATTTATGATACTATGCAGTATATTTCCAGTGATGTGGCTACAATATGTACGGGTATGGCCGCTTCGATGGCTGCCGTGCTTCTTGTCTCTGGCGAGAAAGGCAAGCGTTTCGCGTTGCGTCATTCGCGCGTGATGATTCATCAGCCTATGGGTGGAGCTCAGGGTCAGGCAAGCGATATTGAAATTACCGCCCGCGAGATTAAGAAACTCAAACATGAGCTTTATACGATTATTGCCGATCATTCCGGCCAGCCATTTGATCGCGTAGAGAAGGATTCTGATCGCGACTACTGGATGACAGCTGAAGAAGCCAAGGATTACGGGATGATCGACAGCGTACTTGTCAAAGCTAAACATTGATTCAATGCCAAAAGCAAAAGAACCTAAATGCAGTTATTGCGGACGTAGCGCCTCGCAGGTTGAGGCGCTCGTCCCTTCGCCTGATCAGAATTCATACATATGTACGGATTGCGTGAATGCTATCCATGATATGATTATGAATTATCACGATGAGACGGTCGGGAAAGATAAAAAAGGCGTGAAATCTGTTGGCTTTTCACTTGATACCATCCCTAAGCCTGCTGCAATAAAGGCATTTCTTGATCAATATGTAATTGGACAGGAGGATGCAAAGAAATATCTTTCAGTAGCGGTCTATAATCACTATAAACGTCTTCTTCAGCCGGAAGACAGCGACGTGGATATAGAGAAGAGTAATATTATACTTGTGGGTCCCACCGGTACCGGCAAGACGCTTCTCGCAAAAACAATCGCTCGTCTTCTTGATGTACCGTTTACGATTGTAGATGCTACTGTATTGACGCAGGCCGGTTATGTGGGCGAGGATATTGAGAGCCTTCTAACCCGTCTGTTACAAGCAGCCGACTATGATGTCGAACGTGCACAAAGAGGTATTGTCTTTATTGATGAAATTGACAAGATCGCTCGTAAAGGGGATAACCCCTCCATCACGCGAGACGTATCGGGTGAGGGAGTCCAGCAGGGACTTCTGAAACTTCTTGAGGGATCGATAGTCAATGTTCCCCCCCAAGGTGGACGTAAGCATCCTGAACAGCGGATGATTCCTGTCGACACAAAAAATATTCTCTTCATTTGCGGGGGTGCCTTTGATGGGATCGAGCAAAAGATAGCTCATCGAATGAATACCCATGTTGTAGGTTATTCAACCGACTCAAAACGACATCGGATAGATGCAAAGGATTTTATGCGTTACGTTGCACCTCAGGATCTGAAGTCATTCGGTCTTATTCCTGAAATAATCGGACGTTTACCAATTCTGACTCATCTCGAGCCGTTGGATCGCGATGCACTTCGCCGAGTATTAACTGAACCTAAAAATGCCATCACGCGTCAGTATGAGAAGCTGTTCGCTATGGATGGTATAAAGTTGAGTTTTGACGAGGATGCGCTGGATTTTATTGTAGATAAAGCAATAGAATATAAACTTGGTGCTCGCGGCTTGCGTTCGATTGTTGAGTCGATAATGGTTGATGCGATGTATGAACTTCCATCGACAGAAATTAAGGAGTTCACTGTCACCCGCGATTTTGCCCGTGAAAAGATCGAACAGGCTCACTTCGAACCTGCTTCTTGATCCTAATCTTTCATCACATTGGCTATGTATTCCCGTCAAGAACTAATCGATGCACTCAAAGAGCATTTCGGTTTTGATACATTCAAAGGTAATCAAGAGGCGATAATCTCCAACCTTCTCGAAGGCCACGATACATTCGTGCTTATGCCTACCGGTGGAGGAAAGTCGCTGTGCTACCAGTTGCCTGCTCTGATGAGTTCGGGTACAGCCATTGTGGTTTCTCCTCTTATCGCCTTGATGAAGAATCAAGTCGATGCAATGCGTAATTATAGCGAAAACGATAATATTGCGCATTTTCTTAATTCGTCCCTTACACGCGCCGCTATTGATGGCGTGAAAAAGGATATTATTTCCGGCAAGACCAAACTTCTCTATGTCGCTCCCGAGTCGCTGACCAAAGATGACAATATCGAATTTCTCCGCACGGTAAATATCTCGTTTTATGCCATCGACGAAGCGCATTGTATTTCGGAATGGGGGCATGATTTCCGTCCGGAGTATCGTCGTATTCGTCCAATCATCAACGAAATTGGAGTCCGTCCGGTAATAGCTCTTACTGCAACCGCAACGCCTAAAGTTCAGCATGACATTCAGAAGAATCTTGGGATGACTGATGTTGCTGTGTTCAAATCATCCTTCAATCGCCATAATCTATATTACGAGGTTCGGCCAAAAACAAAGACGATTGATCGTGACATTATTCGCTTTGTAAAACAGCAGAGCGGGAAATCGGGAATTATCTATTGCCTTAGCCGAAAGAAGGTGGAGGAACTAGCCGAACTCCTTACGATAAATAATATAAGGGCTTTACCATATCATGCCGGTCTTGACGGCGCCACACGTTCTGAAAATCAGGATGCGTTCCTTCTCGAGACTGTTGATGTCATTGTAGCTACAATAGCTTTTGGTATGGGTATCGACAAACCGGACGTTCGCTTTGTCATCCACTATGATATGCCTAAATCTCTTGAAGGCTACTATCAGGAAACCGGGCGTGCCGGACGAGATGGAGGTGAGGGATATTGCCTTGCGTTTTATTCGTATAAAGATCTCCAGAAAATGGAGAAATTTATGCAGGGTAAACCGGTAGCCGAACAGGAAATCGGTAAACAATTACTGGTAGAGACAGCAGCCTATGCAGAGTCATCGGTTTGTCGCAGACTTGCACTCCTTCATTATTTTGGCGAAGATTTTACAGACGAGAAATGCGATAACTGTGATAATTGTCGATCTGTGCACAAGCGGATTGATGCCAAGGAAGATCTGATAGATGTCCTTGAAACAGTGGTGGCGTTAAAGGAAAAATTTAAAGCGGATCATGTCATTGATGTTATGCTCGGTAAAAATACTAATGAGATAAAGGCATATCATCATGATGAGATTGAAACTTATGGCTGTAGCCGCGACCGTGATCACCGTTTTCTTAATACTGTCATTCGTCAAGCCTCCTTCAGCGGTTATCTTTCACGGGATATAGAAAATTACGGACTCGTACGTCTTACTCCTGCAGGCATTGAGTATCTGCACCATCCGGTTGCTTTTACTATTGTGGAAGATACTGATTTTGATGATGAAGAAGAACCGACATTTGTTAAGGGGGGAGCATCGTGTTCGGCTGATCCTGAATTATATGCAATCCTTGATTCTTTAAGACGAGAGATTGCAGTTCGTCATAAGTTGCCGCCGTATGTAATTTTTCAAGAACCGTCACTTGAAGCAATGGCTACAAGTTATCCTATAACCATCGAGGAGTTGCAGAATATCTCCGGCGTAGGGGCAGGGAAGGCTAAGCGTTACGGCGAAGAATTTGTCAATCTCATACGCGCATATGTTGAAGAGCGTGAAATAGAGCGTCCTGAAGACCTGCGTGTTCGTAGTGTTGCCAATCGCTCAAAATCCAAAATCTCAATTATTCAGGCTATTGATCGGAAAATTGACCTGAGCGAACTTGCGCCCTCACTGAATATGACTTTCGAACAGCTTCTCGAAGAGATTGAAGCTATCGTTAATTCCGGTACCAAACTCAATATCAGATATTATCTTGACGATATCATTGATGTCGAGGATCAAGAAGAAATCTTCGACTACTTCCGTGAATCCGAGACGGATAGTTTGGCTGCCGCCTACGAAGAATTATGTCCTGATTTCTCAGAGAATGAAATACGTTTGGTTCGTATTCGCTTCCTTTCAGAAATGGGGAACTAATTAAAATATAATCTTTACATACTGACATGGACTCCAAAACACTTGAAACACTATATACCGAATATATCGGTGTCCCTCCGACCTCGATTGACGAGCTCCCCTCATCCGGTTCCAACAGACGCTATTTCCGCTTACATGGACTGGAGGATCTGATTGGGGTTATCGGAACTTGTCGAGAGGAGAACGATGCCTTCATATATATGGCTGATCACTTTCGTCGTCAAGGTATCAAGGCTCCCGAAGTGAAGGCTGTTTCCTCTGATAAGATGACATATCTTCAACAGGATCTCGGTGATACTCTATTGTTCAATGCCATAGAGAAAGGTAGGTTGACCCGATCCTTTTCGTCTGAAGAACGTGATCTACTCGTTAAAACCATACGTGCTCTACCAGATGTGCAATTTGCTGGAGCAGTGGGTTTGGACTTCAAATACTGTTACCCTTCATCGCAGTTTGATGTCCGTACAATCATGTGGGATCTCAATTACTTTAAATATTGCTTCCTTAAGGCTACAGGTATCGAGTTTCAGGAAGACCGACTGGAAGATGATTTTCAGGCTTTGGCCGATGTATTGATGCGCTCTCAGTCCGGTACCTTTATGTATCGTGACTTTCAATCGCGCAATGTTATGATAAAGGACGGGCAACCTTGGTTTATCGATTTTCAGGGTGGTCGAAAGGGTCCTTTCTATTATGATGTTGCATCTTTCCTTTGGCAGGCTAAGGCTAATTTCCCTGATTCGCTACGCAAAGAATTGATCTCCGAATATATAGACTCGCTCCGTAAATATCAGTATATAGATGAGCAATATTTTATGGAGCAATTACGCCACTTTGTGCTTTTCAGAACGCTTCAGGTTCTCGGGGCGTATGGTTTCCGCGGTTATTTTGAGAAGAAACCTCACTTCATGCAGAGTGTCCCTTATGCAATAGCGAATCTTCGGGCTCTCCTCGAACGACCATATTCCGAGTATCCCTATCTTAACGAATTGCTGACACGCCTCGTCAATCTCAAACAATTCTCTGACGAACTTGGAAAAAAATCTCTTACCGTTAAGGTTATGAGTTTTGCATATAAGAAGGGTATTCCAAATGATACTTCCGGTAATGGTGGAGGCTTCGTATTTGATTGCCGTGGAGTAAATAATCCCGGTAAATATGAACGATATAAACCATTTACGGGTCTTGATCAACAGGTAATAAAATTCCTTGAAGATGACGGTGAGATCCTCGTTTTCCTCGATAATTGCTATAGGCTTGTCGACGCTTCGGTAGAACGTTATAAGGAGAGAGGTTTTACCAATCTTATGGTATGTTTCGGTTGTACGGGAGGCCAACACCGTTCGGTGTATTGCGCACAACACATGGCGGAGCATATATATAAGAAATTTAATGTCAAAGTGGAGCTTATCCACAGAGAGCAGAATATCGAACAAAATTTCACCGTCCGCTAATGAAAGCAATGGTCTTTGCTGCCGGTCTCGGGACGCGTCTAAAACCTTTTACTGACTCTCATCCTAAGGCTCTTGCAGAAGTATGTGGTAGACCTATGCTTGGTCTTGTTATCGAGCGGTTGAAAAAATTTGGCGTCGATGAATTGGTAGTCAATATTCATCATTTTGGTGATCAGATTATAGACTATCTGCATAAAAATGATAATTTCGGTATCACGATTCATATCAGCGACGAGCGTTCGCGCTTGCTTGATACCGGAGGCGGTATTCTTGCAGCGAGGGAGTGGTTGGATGACGGCAATAGGTTTATAATCCATAATGCAGATATCCTCACTGATTTTGATCTGGCAGCTATGTATGAACGGATGATCACGACAGATGGTGTGGCTATGTTGATGGTCGCTCCACGTCATACTTCACGTTATCTTATGTTTGAGCCTTCCTCAATGCGAATGCAGGGATGGATTAATGTCGATACCGGACTTGTGCGCCCCGACGGATTATCAACTGACGGTCTTAATCAGTTAGCTTTTGGAGGTGTCCATGTAATATCATCGAGTATATTCGAACCTCTCGCGGAGTATGCCAGACATCTTGAAGGTGATCGTGCAGATTTTGACGGAGTTGCACGCTTCTCAATTATGGATTTCTATATTGATAGATGTAGAGAACTACCGATTTACGGATATACCCCTCAATCTGACTATGTCTGGCATGATATAGGTAAGCCCGCATCTCTCGTCTCGGCAGAAAAAGATTTTGATCGTTTTTATTCAGATATTTGCGTGGGTGAAAAATAATTGCTATCTTTGCATCCGCTAAACAATACAAAACCAACATTTTTAATTAATTCAATTTAATGGCAACTAAAATTAGATTACAACGCCACGGTCGCAAGAACTACGCGTTTTATCCTATTGTAATCGCCGATAGCAGGGCACCACGAGATGGTAGATTTATTGAAAGGATAGGTTCTTATAATCCGAACACTAATCCTGCTACAATTTCTCTTAACTTCGAGCGGGCTTTGTATTGGGTGAATGTAGGTGCACAGCCTACCGACACAGTTCGTGCAATCCTTTCAAACGAAGGCGTTCTCCTGATGAAGCATCTTCAGGGTGGCGTTAAGAAGGGTGCGTTTGACGAAGCTGAAGCACAGCGTCGTTTCGAAGCCTGGAAGGCTAATAAGATTGCTTCTGTCGACAAATTCAAAGCTGACATGGCAACCAAGAAAGAGGTAGCTCTCAAAGAACGCCTCGAAGCTGAAACCGCTAAGAATCAGGCTAAGGCTGAAGCAGTAGCAAAGAAGAAAGCTGAAATCGCCGCTGCCGCAGCCGCAGCTGCAAAAGAGGCTGAAGAAGCAGCTAAGGAAGCAGAAGCTGAAACTGAAGCTCCCGCAGCAGAATAATTTAGTCACTACTTCTAATTCCATAAAACGGATGCGATGTAATAATCGCATCCGTTTTTATATACTGAATTAACACTCGTAATGTAAGGCGCAAATTCGCCTTTATGCGAAAGATTAGTGCATTTTTGATAGAAAAATGATTGTGTTCAAGACAAATTTTAGTAACTTTGTAAACTAATTAGACCTAAAGGTATTTTTCATGATAAAAGCAGCTCTTGAAAAGGTTATAAACGAAGATATGTCAGAAATATGGTCGGTACTTGACAACGACCAGAAGCATTTGGTGGCTGAAAATCTTGAGATACACAACTTTAAAAAGAATGAATACATCTATCTCGAAGGAGATGCCCCTGAATTTCTTTGGTGCCTTTTTAAGGGTAAGGTAAAAAAAACGAAAGAAGGTGTAGGTGGTCGAGTACAGATTCTTCGTCTTATGCGTCCCGTACAGTATTTCGGGTATCGTGCACATTTTGCCGATGAGCATTATGTGTCAAGTGCCATGGCAATTGAACCTTCAGAAATAGGTTCTTTGCCCCTTACTGTAGTAGATACCTTGATCCATTCGAATAATAAGGTCGCATATTTCTTTATTCAAGAGCTCTCCCGAAATCTCGGAGGTTCGGATACCCGTATCGTAACTCTCACCCAAAAACATATACGCGGCCGTCTCGCCGAAGCTCTTATTGTACTACTTGATCATTATGGCTACGAAGACGATCAGTCTACACTAAAGATCTACATGGCTCGTGAGGATCTGGCGAGTCTGTCCAATATGACAACTTCGAATGCTATCCGCACTCTCTCGACTTTTGTAACTGAAAAGATTATCGTTGTCGATGGTCGTAGAATCAA
>CAZULD010000005.1:17047-24476 GCA_964621135.1 uncultured Bacteroides sp.
GGATATCTCTTTTTCGAGTTGTTCGGGCGCAATCTTTATACCACCCGAGTTAATGATATTATCATATCTTCCTAACCATACAAACGAGTTTGCACTTTTAAGTTTTACGATGTCGTTTGTGATCAGCGAACCGAAGCTATATTCCGGTGCAATGATTACAAGACAGTCCCGGTCATCAATTTTGAATTCAATTCCGGGCATTGCTGTAAATATCATTTCCTCTGCACCTATTGGTGCAAGGGCTACATGGCTGCATGTCTCAGTCATTCCATAAGTTGCATATGCCATCACTCCACTTTTTGCAAGACGACCACTCAGTTCTGCCGAAAGAGGAGCACCTCCGACGATGATATTTTTAATCATCTTAAGTCGCTCAGGGCGTTCTAACAGGCTTTCGACTTGGGAAGGAACAACCGCCAGAAGGTCAATGGGAGCATGAATATTTACGTCGTTGCTCACCGGCATTTCAATTAATTGGCAACCGGCCTCGAGTGCACGTACCACCATCATTTTCCCTGCGATATAATCTGTTGATAGGGGAGCCCCGATGACAGATTGTTGTGTGATGGAAAATTGTTTGTTAGTAGATCTTGCCGAGATCCTCATATCAGATTTTAGCAAACGGATCTCTTTGGGAGTTCCGGTAGAACCGGATGTATGTGCGATAATATACTCGCAGTCAGACTCCCACTCCTTTATGAAATCAGCTATCGTTGCCATACGAAATTGGGGATTTCCCAATTAGCACCTCTGCGATAAACCAGCGACGGGCCGTCCATAGCAAGTGGTGATTCAATATTATTAGTATAAAGTTCTCCAGTTCCAAGTCCCTGTGCCATCGGATTGTTTTTAGTAGAAATCCATTGTGAGATTGCGTTCAAACCGATGTTGGATTCGAGTGCCGACGTAGCCCACCATCCGATCCCAAGACTCTCTGCCGTTGCAATCCAAGCGTCTGCTCTTTCGAATCCTCCGCAAAGTGAAGGTTTTATGATTACATATTGTGGTTTTATGTAGTCGAGCAATTGATACATTTCTACGTCATTGCGAAATCCGATCAGATCCTCGTCCAGTGCGACAGCAATAGGACTTTCTTTGCAAACTTTGCTCATTATGTCGGGGTGATTAGCTTTGACCGGTTGCTCTATAGAATGGATATCATAAGCACTCAAACTGTCAAGCCTTTGCATGACATTATCTGAAGTGAAACTTCCATTTGCGTCAAGACGTATTTCCAGTTCAGACGCCGCGAAGCGTTGTCGTAATGCTTTGATTATCGACAGTTCGTCATTAAAATCAATACCGCCAACTTTCAGTTTAAGGATCTTGAAACCTTTGGTCAACTTTTCTTCAACGCGCCTTATCATGGTATCTTTATTGCCCATCCATATAAGTCCGTTGATATAGATTCGGCCCTGTCCTTCGCTCCATCTACTTGGATACACTTGTCTTTTGCCTCCATTTATGAGGTCTGCCATTGCGGTTTCCCATCCGAAGCGTATGGCACTCATCTGGGGAAGGGAGGAGTAGGGAGAATGACACATATGTGACAATTCGCTTTCAAATTCAGGTACGTCATCTGCACTTAGACCTTTGAAAAGCGCGCATTCGCCTAATCCATATATTTCGGGTCGCTCGCTGTCGGAGATTCTGACAAAATACGTATCCTTGTGTCTCATCTCCTCCCGCGAAGTCTTCGCCAAAAAGCGAAAATCTAGCCTGTATCGAGTCCACTCAGCTTGTAACATCAACCGGGGAACTGGGGGAATTGGTCGAAGTCAGGATCACGTTTTTCAAGGAATGCATTCTTCCCTTCCTGAGCTTCATCCATGAGGTAATACATCAACGTAGCATCTCCTGCAAATTCCATCAGACCACTTTGTCCGTCTAATTCGGCATTGAGAGCTCGCTTGATCATTCTGATTGCAAACGGGCTGCGTTTTTTGATAGTCTCACACCATTCTATGACCTCATCTTCGAGTCTATCGAACGGCACTACGGCGTTGATCATGCCCATTTCAAGTGCTTCGGTTGCCGTATACTGACGACAAAGATACCATATTTCGCGGGCTTTTTTCTGACCGACGCATCGTGCCAGATATGATGATCCGAAACCGGCATCGAAACTACCTACTTTCGGACCGGTCTGACCGAAACGTGCATTCTCAGATGCAATAGATAGATCGCACACGACATTAAGCACATTTCCGCCTCCGATAGCGTAGCCGTTGACCATCGCTATTACAGGCTTAGGTATGCTTCTGATCGCTTTGTGGAGATCGAGAACGTTGAGACGTGGAGTGCCATCAGCATCTCTGTAGCCTCCACGGCTTTTGTAATTTTGATCACCACCTGAGCAAAATGCTTTATCTCCGGTCCCCGTCAGTACTACGACTCTGACTTCAGGGTGCTCCCGGCAGTATGCCATTGCCTCGAGCATCTGAGCATTGGTCTGAGGACGGAATGCGTTATAGACCTCAGGACGGTTGATAGTTATTTTTGCTATCCCATTATAAAATTCAAAAAGAATATCGCTGTATTCCTTGATTGTTTGCCAGTTTCGCGTGCTCATTATTGTTTATGCTTATTCGGGTTTTTAAAGAAATTCTTAAGTATTGTGGCACTTTCTATTGCCGGTGTTATGATGTTGAGAATCGCCGGTGACTCTGTCAACTTCGCAAATTGCTCAAATATGTTTTCAAAAGATTCCTTATCACACACTTCATAGTATGCGAAGCCAAAAGCGGCGGCAAGTTTCTTTAGCGGAAGATTGACTTTTGCGGCGAAGCACTCCTCACATTCGTCAAGTTCGGAAGTGGACTTTATAAAGCGGAATATACCTCCTCCTCCGTTATTGAGGACGGCCATTTTGAAGAGAGGAGTAATTTCATTTAGAGCCAGAGCCCCCATATCGTATTGCGCACTCATGTCGCCCGTAAGCAAGAGTGTGATATTTTCTGCATAAACTTGTGCTCCGACGGCCGTGGATGTTGAGCCGTCAATGCCGCTGACCCCTCGATTACATTCCACGCTATTGAATTTTGATGGTGCAAAAAGTTGAGCATATCTGACCGCTGTTCCGTTACTTAACTGTAAGTTCCATCCGTAAGGAACGAGTTCGAGGAGACGGCCCACTGCATAGAAATCGCTCCAGTTGCATTCGTTGAAAATAGTCTTAACTTTTTGTCGGCCATCCTCCGCCTTTTTCATCCATCTTTCAAAATAGTCTTTTGCTGGTCGACCGGGAATTTTTATGATTTCTGTTAATTCTTCGAACAAAATGGCCGGATCACATTCTATTCTTTTCTCAAGAGCCATAAAGCAATCGATCGAATTTATGCTTTCTGCTATATGCCAGTGCACAGTTGATTCGGATTTACGGAGAAAATGCTTGATCATTCGTGAAACTAACGATCCTCCGAAGGTTATGACTATGTCCGGCTTTAGCTCAGCATTGTCCTTGCTCGAGAATGTTGATAGACACGCATCGATGTTTTCAATCGACGGAGATACATTAATATTTGACTGTACTTCGTGGAGAAGGACTGCGTCCGTTGCATTGATAAATTTTTCAAGTGCTGAATTCAGATGTTTATTGCCATGGCCGAATCCCGCCACAACCATTATCCTTTTACCCTCCAGTTCTTTAGCCAGAGTGCTGTACTGTTCCGCATTTAACCGTGGTGGAGATTGATAGATAAGTCCGATTTTAGCAACGCACTCATCGGTTACCTCACACAAACTGCCCAGCGGTTCATCCAGACTTACATTGATGTGGACAGGACCGTGTGGACCACGGCAGGCCATAATCATTGCATCGTTTATAGTACGTTCGACAAATCTGCGTTGCACTTTCGATCCATTTTCACCGTTTATGTCATATGAACCTTTGACTATGTTGTTAAGTACACCATTTTGCCTGATTGTCTGACTGTCATCCTGATCAATCCATTCTGCGGGTCGGTCGGCTGAGATTACTATTAAAGGAACGTGCCTATAATATGCTTCGGCAACGGCAGGAGCATAGTTTAAAACAGCAGTACCTGATGTACAGATTAATGCTACAGGTCTTTGGGTCTGGGTTGCAATACCCAGTCCGAAAAATGCAGCGGTGCGTTCGTCTATTACTACATGGGTCTTTACACCTTGATGGCGACGGGCGGCTATTATCAAGGGTGTATTCCGGCTGCCGGGCGAAAGAACAATGTCTTTTACGCCGTGAGTCGCTAAAAGATCTATAATAATTCTGCAGGCTTCTTTGTCGCTTGTCTTCATTGGCTGAATTTATCTCGACAAAGTTACCAAAAAAAATTCTATCGGCCTATAGCAGGAGATTCAATCCGATTGATCAATCTTATCGAGCCAATTAAAAATATCGTTATATGCTTTCTCTCTCGCCGGTTTTGCCGACAGCATCAGATCATGTAAACCGTCAGGAATAGTATCTTCAGTGACGTTGCGGCCGAGTTTGCGACCGATGCGTGAAATATCGTCGACATTAAGAACGGCATCATTTTTTTGAAAGTCAGGTGTCCATTTATCTCCGCTTACGCTTCCGGATGAATGCATTAACAAGATCGGTACATTTATATTCCCTCCCTTTTTCAGCTCTTTCTGCCCATTACTGATTGCTCTTGCCCACGAAGCCTGAATCTTTTCGGGATGAAACACCTTCCAATCCTGATTGTAATCCCACTCGCCATGGTAATCTTTAAGTAATGACTGCTGATAGCAGTTATTGTCACCTTGAGAAATAGATAATTTGGGGAACAATTTTCCGAGTGATCCGAAAGCCGGGATGGCAACTTTTTTCATGAAGCCGTTGAAATTCCAGTCGAGGAAAGGCGAATTCAATATGAGTGCCTTAATTGTAGAATCAGGATGCTCGTTCATATAAACTGACGAGATAAGTCCACCTGTCGAGTGCCCCATCAGTGTGACGTTATCTATTCCGTCACGATGCATCTGCGCAAGAGCGGAGTCTATATCTGCAAAATACTCGTGAAGGTCACGGGCTTCGAATTTCTTTTGACCGTCCATGAGAGATCTACCATATTTACGCAGATCAACTGCATAGAAGTTGTAACATGAGTCTACAAAACGATCGCCCATTTCTTTCTGGAAAAAATAGTCATTGTAGCCATGTATATATAGAATGCCACGCTTGTTGCCACATGATGATTTTTTTCTGATAATAGTTGAGCGCACGTCGCCGCTGTAATCTCGTCCTTGATCTACATATCGCATTTCATACCCGTCACCGAGTATATCATTTTGCCAGTTTGTAGCTACGCTTGCGAGTGCAACTATCGCTATCAGCGAGAAGATTGAGAGAATTTTTTTCATCGGGTCATAAATAAAAGTGTGTCGTATTTTAACAACACAACACACTTCAGTTAATATTGGTTTTCTCTCTCAGAGAGAATTATTTGTTCTCTTCGTCTGCTTTTTCAGCAGCTTCAGCAGCCTGATCTTCGGCGATTTCATCGTCTTTAAACTTGGTAATGCCGGCAGCGATCAACTGATTGTACCAAGAGAAAAGTTTCTTTATATCAGTTGTGTAGACTCTGTCGCGGTCATATTCAGGCAGAATTTCGCCCAGATAAGCGCGGATAGCTGCATCGTCGGCAAATGATTTCATATCGATGGGCTGTCCGTTGGTATATGCACTGATTTTTTCCAGTACATCAGCGAGGGGCATATCTTCGCCGTTGGTGTAGATCGCTACGTCGGCGAGCGAGATCACTTTGTCGTGAGAGTAGGCGGGTGTACGCTTACCGTTCTGTAAAGATTCAACAATAAGCATATTGCGACCTTGACTGACAAGTTTGAAAAGACCGGGCTTTCCGGCAATGGACACTATACGTTTGATCATGATTTTAATGATATTGAATTGACGTTTATACTTTAATATTTCGGACTACAAAAATAGTCATTTAGATTGAATTTTGGCCGATATTTACTAATTTTGTGACTCAAATCAATTCATAGATGATCCGCTACCTCAAAATAATCGCTCAGCTCGTGCTTTCGCCATCGAAGGGATGGGAAGATGTCTCGGCGGCAATGACAGATCCTGAGACATTGCTCCGCAAACTCTATTTTCCCTTGCTGTTCGTTGCGTCCTTGACTGAGTTTGTCAGACTGTTTTATCACAATAGCGGAGGCTTTTTAACTGTCTTGGAGTTAGCGATCGCCATGTTTGGCTCATTTTTTGTGTCATTTTTCATTGCGCGTATTATTCTGTCCAATTATTCAGCACCCTTTATCACAGGTGAGATAAATAATGTCCGGATAGCTACCTTTGTGGTCTACGGTCAAGCGTTATTACTCTTGATCGAGATAATTGATAATCTGCTACCTACAGATCTTACACTAGTAAAGTTTTTACCGCTTTTTGTTGCGTTAATACTTTATAGGGGTAATACTTATATGGGAGTTAACTCTAATGCGGAATTTCGGTTCCTCTGCATCGCGGTTGTGGCGATTATTATTGTCCCCATAGCGCTTTATTCTCTTCTCGAACTTATTATTGTATAAATTAACGATGAACGTCAAAGATATTAATATAAAGAATCGTAGAGCGACTTTCGACTACGAAATCTCCGACACTTTCACGGCAGGAATAGTCCTTACCGGTACGGAAATCAAATCGTTGCGACAAGGTAAAGCCGGTCTTACCGACACATTCTGTTACATAGACAATGGCGAAGTATGGGTCAAAAACATGTATATAGCGGAGTATTTCTACGGTACCTACAACAATCACGCTACACGTCGCGATCGCAAACTCTTACTCAATAAAAAAGAGATCGCAAAACTTGAGAAGGCGGGGAAAGAGACCGGTTTCACGATCGTACCTCTGCGTCTGTTTATAAATGACCGTGGGTTGGCCAAACTCGTTATTGGCATAGGTCGAGGCAAGAAGGCTTACGATAAGCGTCAGTCAATCAAAGAACGTGAGGATCGCCGTAATATGGCTCGAATGTTCCAGAAAAAATGAGGATAAAACAAATAATATTGATACTTGTCGCGGTAGTTGTGGTAGGCTGTGGGGTCGTCGCATGGCATTTTTACACTCGGCTGCATTCAGCATATCAAGGCGAAAAAGTCCGCATCTTTATTCCGGCCGGAGCCGATAAAGAAGCTGTGCGTGATACACTTATCCACAATCTCGGTGAGTTTGGCGAACATGTAATGTGGGCCTATGATCTTCAGCGATCCAATATTACACGCGCTCATGGCTCGTATGTAATTGAGCCGGGCGAGAAGGCACTCGATGTCAGTCGTCGTTTGAAGACTGGTCGTCAGACTCCGCTGCGAATAACTTTCAACAATGTCCGGACTCTCGACCAACTCGCCGACCGTGTATCCGCAAAAATGGAGTGGGGCAGCAACGACTTTTTAGCCGCTTGCGATTCAATTCTTC
>CAZULD010000005.1:24576-29571 GCA_964621135.1 uncultured Bacteroides sp.
AAGCGTATATACAATTATCATTTAAATGTGGATTCACCGTATAACACCTATCGTTATGCGGGGCTGCCTCCAGGCCCTATCCGCATTCCGGAACGATCTACGCTCGAAGCCGTGCTTGATGCTCCCGCGCATAATTACATTTACATGTGTGCTAAAGAAGATTTCTCAGGCTATCATAATTTTGCGTCCGATCTTGCGACGCATAATCAAAATGCTGCTCGATATCACCGGGCGCTTACTCAGCGTAATATCCGCTAACGTTTGAAAAGGTCGAGAACTTTGTCGGGTGATGCACCGTATTCTATTGCTTTACGCGCATCTGCCTTTGCATCGTCAAGACGGAAACGGTCTCTGTTTAGCCACGCTCTGTAATAGTACAATTCAGGATCAGTATTGTAGATCTTTAAGCCTTCATTGATTACTCTCGAAGCGTCAGATAGTTCTTCCAAAGCGAGATAGCATCCTGCGAGTCCCGCATAATATTCTGCGCTTGGCTCTTTTTCTATCAGCTTTTCAAAGTGTTTAGCCGCTTCTCGGTTGCGTCCTGTCAGCGAATAAAGCGCGCTCATAGCCGCATATGTCCGAAGATTGTCAGGCTCGAGATTATTAACGATATTGAGATCTTTCTCAGCAGTTTCTCGATTGCCGCCATAAAGGGCCATCATACCTCGGAAATACCTTGCATCAGTATTTAACGAATCAAGCATAATTACCTTTGAGAAATCCTCATATGCTTCTTCCGGCATATCACATTTTAGTTTTATCCTCCCGCGGTTTACAATAGCTACAGTCATATTAGGAGCGCGTCGGTTGACTTCATCGAGCGTGGCAATAGCAAGCGAATCTCTTCCCAGATATGAATAGACTATTCCTAAATTAGACATTAGCAATAGATTTCCGGGATTGTCAGGCTCTACTGCCATTGCGTCGATCAATCGTGCGGCAGCCTCTTCGAAGTCATTTTCAGCGATTGCTTTTTCTGCTTCTCCCATTAATAAATAATAGGGATTCTCGTCTATGGACGGATCCGGGGTGGTTGCCTGTAACCGGAATGCTGATATTATTACGGCAATTATAATGGCCGTAATTCTGGACAATATATTATTTGCATTGAACATATGTTGATAACTTTTTGATGTACTCAGTCTGTATTGACCGCAACAAAGTTAGGTGATATTCGGCGAATTCTTCACTTTTATCAAGCCAAAAAATGTTTTGATATATAAAAAAAACGAAGTAAATTTGTAGTCATGAATGAACTGATACGACATATAGAGTTTCTGCTGGTAACCAACGATTGCGTGGTTATTCCGGGGGTTGGTGCTGTATTGGCTCATGCTATGCCTTCGCATTTTGATGAGGTTTCATTCCGGTTTGTTCCTCCTACTCGCACATTTTCGTTCAATGTCTCGCTCAGTCATAACGATGGACTGTTGATTGGCTCCGTTGCCAGAGCAAAATCCATTTCGTTTGAGGCTGCAAAAGATTTTGTTGTTGGAGAAGTAGAAGCTATGCGTCGAGTACTTGCATCTGAAGGCCGGCTTAATCTTGGATTGGTTGGATCTCTTTTCATGACCGCTGAATCGACTTTGTCATTTACTCCGGGACCTACATCCGAACTCAGTCCATCATGCTTTTGGCTGCCGCCAGTCAATGTAGTTACAGTTTCTGATCTTGCCAAACGCAGGGAAAATATCCATAGGATTGACGCTGAAATACGCTCCGGAAATAATTTAAGATCATATGTATATCGTACAGCGCGTGTCGCCGCGTCCTTCGCTCTATTGATCGCACTTGCGTTCGTCCTTACGACTCCGATCCAAATTGATCAGGCTCAATATGCGTCGCTTGGTATAGAGAATTTCAAATCTGCCGTTTCTGAGTCTGAAACGTCTTTGCTTCGTTTGCCAGGTACAGCGACATCGGCAGTTACCTTATATATTCATACCCATGATGATGCGTGTGAAGTGGTAGATACTGCCGCTCGTGCTGCTTATGTAAGAGATCTTCACAACATTGACGTTTTGAATTCGGCCGGTCCGCGTTTTGATGAAAATGATGACTATTGTCTGATCGTAGCATCTCTCGTTTCACAATCTGAAGCTGATAAATTTATCGCATCCACAAAATATCCTCATCAGTTAGGCATACTCGCCAAAGATGGTCGCTATCGCGTATATGCTGCCACCGGATCAACTCAGGATCAGGCTCGCGAAGCTGCCGCCCAGATTGCAGATCATTATTCAGGTGTATGGGTATGTCGTCGATGAAAACGACATTTTAACCATGGACAATCTAAATCAACTCCTTTTTTCTCGTCACAGTATCCGTCGCTACACAGATCAGCCGATCGATGCAGATGCTGTCCGTACCATTCTTGAAGCGGCATTACTAGCCCCAAGCTCAAAGAGTGCACGCCCCTGGCAGTTTGTTGTAGTTGAAGACAAGGATACTCTTTCCCGACTTGCCGAATGTAAGCAATTTGGGTCAAAACCTGTTGCTTCGGCTGCTTTTGCCGTGGTTGTCGCTGTAGATACTACTATTAGTGATGTATATGTCGAAGACGCTTCGGTCGCTGCAACGCTTATGCATCTTCAGGCGGCCGATCTTGGACTCGGATCGTGTTGGATTCAGATTAGAAACCGTTTTGCTGCAGATGGAGAGTCATCTGAGACAGTTGTGCGGGAGTTACTTGGTATACCGGAACAATTTGCCGTGGAATGTATTGTGACTTTCGGTCATATTGCAGAGGAGCGTAAGCCGGTAGATCCGGATAAACTTCTTTGGGAAAAGATTCATATTGGCCGTTGGTAAAATCAATGTCAGAAAAGATTGTAGTCATAGGGTCTGGGAACGTCGCATCTCATCTTGCAAAAGGTTTTAAGACTGCCGGTTGTAATATAGTTCAGGTTTATAGTCGGTCATTGGCTCATGCTTCGCGTCTGGCCGATGAACTTGGTGATACTGAAGCGATTGATTCTCTTGATAAATTAGATACTTCAGCCGATCTATACCTGATTGCTGTATCAGATGCAGCGGTTTCGGAAATTGCCGGTAATATGCCACATGTTAATGGTATTGTCGCACATACATCCGGTAGTGTTCCTCTTTCGACTCTTTCATCCGCTTCTTCCTCTACTGCGGTACTTTATCCTCTCCAGACTTTTACGCGCGAAGCACATGTTCGCCTTTCTGAAGTTCCGTTTTTCACAGAAGCATCAGATAAGGTAACTCAATCTCGTATAGATGATATCGCCCGGATGTTATCGCCGAGAGTGTTTCATGCTGATTCGGCTAAACGAAAGACTCTTCATATCGCAGGGGTAATGTCATGTAATTTCGTTAACTATTTATGGGATTGCACTGCACAAATCCTCGAAAGAGACGGTTACGACTTTTCAGTTGTCGAACCTCTTATCCGTGCCACTCTCGATAAGGCGGTGGCTCTTGGCCCCCGTGAGTCACAGACCGGTCCGGCAATACGACGTGATCTCGAAGTCATGCGGGATCATATATCCCGACTTGATCCTGAAAAAGCCGAGATTTATAGACATATTTCACAAAACATCCTCACTACTCACGGATTTGATAATAAATTATGAGCAAAATTAACTACGATCTCACCCTCATTGATGGTATAGTCTTTGATATTGATGGCGTTTTGTCGCCGTCAACTGTTCCGATGGGCGATGACGGCGCGCCTCGCCGTATGGTTAATGTAAAAGACGGTTACGCTATTCAGTTAGCTGTTAAAAAGGGAATTAAATTTGCTATAATAACCGGAGCCGCTGACGAAACTTTATGTAAACGCTATAATGCGCTTGGAGTCACAGACGTGTATCTCCGTGCTTCAGATAAGTTGCCCTGTCTGCTTGATTGGCTTGATAAAGTTGGTCTTAAGCCTGATCGTGTCGCATATATGGGTGATGACATTCCGGATCTTGGAGTTATGCAGGCTGTAGGTTTGCCTTGTGCTCCGCGCGATGCAGATCCTGAAGTTAAAGCCGTAGCCTGCTATATCACTCAGGCCAATGGTGGTTACGGTGCAGGCCGTGAACTTGTGGAGGAGGTTTTGAGAGCTAAGGGTCTATGGATGTCGCATGCTGATGCTTTTGGTTGGTAATCGTTATGAAACTGTTGCTCGCATCCAATTCTCCGCGTCGTCGCGAATTAATTTCAATGCTTGATATAGACATGGAAATCGTTGCGCCGCGTGATGTCGATGAATCTTATCCGAATGATCTACCGGTCGAAAGTGTTCCGGCATATCTTTCACGCGTCAAGGCTGATGCCTACAAAGATTTGCCTAAAGAGGATGAAATTGTTGTCACAGCCGATACAGTGGTAATTATTGATAATATAATTCTTGGTAAACCACATTCACGGGACGAGGCCGTCGATATGCTGACATTGTTGTCGGGGCGCTCTCATCGGGTCGTCACCGGTGTTACTTTGATGTCTGCTGAGAATATTAAGACTTTTTCGGTAACGACCAACGTTGAGTTCGATCGTCTAACAAGAGAAGAGATCGAATCATATGTGGATAAGTATCAACCTTTTGATAAAGCCGGCGCATATGGTATCCAAGAATGGATAGGTTGCGTCGGGATCTCATCTATTGACGGCTGCTACTATAATGTGATGGGATTACCGTTGCATGATCTTTACCGTCATTTGAGAAATTTTCATTAAATTTTTTCTGTTGCATTGAAAAAGTTTTTCTAACTTTGCGGCGATAAATAGAGATTTATTAGGGGTGCTTAGCCTATAAAGCGAAGCTGAGATCATACCCTTTGAACCTGAACCGGGTAATACCGGCGTAGAGAAAATAAACAAAATGAAAAAACTTTTCCTATCAGTGGTGTCGCTGTGCGCGATGCCCTGCTTGTTGGCTGTTGAGAATACTCCGGCCGACACTTCGCGAGTAATTAACCTCAATGATATTGAGATAGTCGCTAACCGCGCCGATAAAAAGACGCCGGTTGCTTACTCAAC
>CAZULD010000006.1:0-28623 GCA_964621135.1 uncultured Bacteroides sp.
ACGAGGAGGTCGTAAGCCACTTTGACACGATCCCAGCGTTTGTCGCGGTCCATTGCATAGTAGCGGCCGATGATCGAGGCGATTACGCCGGCTGACTTGTCGCAGTGAGCTTGCAGTTCCTCGATGAAGCCTTTACCACTGCGTGGGTCGGTGTCGCGGCCATCCATGAAGCAGTGGAGGAATACTTTGCCGAGCTTGTATTCGGCAGCGATGTCGCAGAGAGCAAACACATGGTCGAGCGACGAGTGTACGCCGCCGTTTGAGGTCAGACCCATGAAGTGGATGCCGCAGCCATGGTCGCGAGCATATTCGAATGCGCTTTTGATTTCGGGGTTGTGGAGGATTGAGCCGTCCTTGATGGCGCGATTGATCTTCACAAGATCCTGATATACGACACGGCCGGCACCGATGTTCAGGTGGCCGACTTCGGAGTTACCCATCTGTCCGTCGGGCAGACCGACGCTCTCGCCACCGGCGAGGAGCTGAGAGTGGGGATAGTTTTCGAGAAGGTAATCCCAGTATGGGGTGGGGGTTGAATAGATGGCGTCACTTTTGGTGTGGTTGCCGATTCCCCAGCCGTCGAGGATCATTAACAGTGCTTTTTTGCCCATATTATCTATGATTTTATTATTGTTATTGTTTCTTTTGAGAATCTTTGGTCTGCTCATCGAGGCGTTGCTGTCTGAGGCGTTCGCGGCGCTTCAGGTTGAAGTGAAGCAGCACGATCACCGCGAGGGTTATCGCGATGATGCCGTAGTATTCGGTTGAAGTCATCGTGCCGGCGCTATACTGGCGCCATCCGAAGATTGACATCACGGCGAGATAGACCAACAGTGCTGCAGGTATTAGAGTCGAACGTTTGACTTTCATAATTGTTCAGCTTCCTGAGGTTGAGGTACAACGATGTATGGCGACTCAGCAGGATCGAAATGTCCGTCGGAGAGATGACGATAGAGCCGCAGACACGCCCATGCGTCAATAGCGGCGTAGCGCTGCTGCTGGGGCGTAAGTTCGGGTGCCTCCCAGTTGGATAGCCGCTGGCCTTTAGAAATATGTTCCCCGAATACGATAGCATAGATCTTCTGGAGAGAAATATCGTCGATACAATATTGTTTTACGAAGTTCTGAAGCTCGATAAAACCATCGGGAGAAATTTCGCCGGACCGTCCGAGGCTGTTGAAGTCGTCGTGTACCGAAAGTCCGATTTTGGTTACTCCGGGATCGGCGAGAAAGTCTTTTAGAGCATCGAACATTCCGAGCTTGTTGAGGCGGAAGAGAAAACAGAAGTCATCCGTGGCGAGCTGCATCAGGGCGACTTTGTGGAGCTGGCCTTTGCGGAATGATGGACGTGTCTCTGTGTCGAAGCCGACGATTCGTGCGCGAGTTAGCTCGCGCAGGGCAATGCGGGCCTTGTCCATAGAGTCCACGACCTGAATCCCACCGTCGAATTCAACCGGCGGCAGGGTCGCAATAACCTGTTTCGGTATGGATAGATGTATAGAATCCATTTCGTTGACAAAGTTAGTCAATAATGCGCTACTGAGGGTGAAATATTAACAATTTTTATCCTCTGTATGCTAAAGGAGTTAAACCTCCATCGACGGAACCTCGAGCATTTCGGTTGTCGGGAAGTGGCGGCTGAGGTAGCGGCGGATGAAATCGCGGGTGTCTTCGGCAATGACTGCATCGCGGTCGAAGTGGGTGTTATAGAGTACATATTTGAGCTCAATTCCGCGCGAGGCTATGGCTTCGAGGCTGAGGATCGTGTGGTTGATCGAGCCGAGGACACCGTTAGTCACCAGTGCGAGCGGCAGACGGCGCGATGTTATGTAATCAATGGTGAGAAAGTCGTCAGTGACAGGAACCATAAGACCTCCGGCGCCCTCGATCAGTACGCGGTCGTAGCGTTCAGAAAGTATTTGGCGGCTACGATCAACAAGGCTGAGATCGATCTCGCGACCGTCGATCCTCGCGGCAAGTTGAGCCGAAGCAGGGTAAGAGAAGATAATTGGAGCTGTCGTAAGGTCGAGATCTTCCGGAAGCGGGTCTATGCCGCAGAGACGGCGGTGCAACTCGATATCCTCAGAGCGGCCGACGTTGCCGGTCTGGATGAATTTTTGGGTAATGACACTCAGACCTTGCGAAGCCATCTGCATGGCGAGCCAAGCGGTGCAATAGCTTTTGCCCGCGTCGGTGTCGATGCCGGATATGAATAGAGTTTCAGACATTGTCGGATTTTTTTAGAATCATTCTTATTGTGCGATAAGTGAGATGACAGCGACCGTCAAGCATACGCGGATATCGGTTGACGAATGCCGGACCGCTGACACTGCGGCTACCCGAACGACTGAGGCCGTTGACGCCGGTGAGTTTCAGGTGACGGAGAACGTCGACCGGCGAGTCAAAGTCCATATCATAATCGGCTGTCTCGAAAGATAGGATCTCGAAGCCTGCCGGAATCATATCCTTCCAGCGGGAGGCATCGGGCAGGGGAAGTTGGACGCTTCCCGCTGCAGAAAGTTCGTGCATATTGCCGCGGGTGAAGGCGGTTAGGAGAAGGAGTCCGCCGGGCCGAAGCACACGAAGACACTCGGCAAGGAAGCGGACTGGGGAGTTGAACCATTGGACAGTCGACGCCGAGGCTATAACGTCAAAGCGCAACGCCGGCGTGCGGCAGATCTGTAACTCGGCGTCGCACGAGTGGAACTCCGCGCCGTTAATCCCTGCGGGCGGAGTCAGACTGATATCCCAAAGATGGAGAAAGCCTTTGATGAGAAGTGGAGTCAGACGTCGGGTGAGATAACCGGTGCCGCAACCTATTTCCAGAAGTGATGCGCCAGGATGGGCAATGACGCGGTCGGCCTTGACTCGCACGGCGTCGGCCATAAGGGCGTCGATAATGGCTCGCTGTACGGGGGCATTGTCATCGTAAGTATCTCGGCCGCTGTCGAAACACTCCGACGCACGCTGCTTATCAATAATATATGCGTCGGCTACTTCCTGAAGATCTATATAGTGGGGCCGATCAACGACCACGATCGGAGTGCCGCTCCACGCGCGTTGCTGGTTGACAGCGGGGAATATGGCATCCTGACGTCCGATGACGGCACGTGTCCAGCCTCCGACCTTGGGGTTGGAGAACCACGGTTCGGGGTAAATGGCGTTGAGTTCTTCGATCAACTCCTCGACGGCGCGCTCCGGGGCGGCTGACAAGAAACGTTCGGTAGTCTCACGGTCGCCGCACATGCGGCGGAAAAATTTACGCAGATTTCGGTCGTCGAGCGTTGCAGTTGTGCCTTCGTAGACACCGACAGGGATACCGTGGAGATCGTCCACGGGCATCATGGTACCGTTGACGGCGATTTTGGCTGTGATGAGATGGTCTATGGAGTGGATGGTCTTGGATGCGGCATAAACGCCCATTGACCATGCGATAAGTACGATTTCGTCATAATTGGCCACAAACGACCAGTCGGCGTAGAGGTCACGGTAGTCCCAGACCACGAGAGTGTCATAGCCGGGCCGACTGATATGTCTGAAAGGATTCGCATCCATACCCCATCCGGCGAAAATCAGTATGAGGCGGGGATTATCAGCTTTTTTGACAAACTCGTGCTTCATTTTTGCCGTGATGCGTTAATTCGTTCTAAGGCTTCCGACAGGCGGTCGAGATCTTCAGCCGGAAGGGCGGCGGAAAGACTGAAGCGGAGGCGTTCGGTGCCGGGCGGGACGGTCGGAGTGCGTATAGGCAACACCTTGAATCCTTCGTCAAGAAGCTGGCGAGAGAGATCGACTGCTGCCTTCGCATCGCCGACAATCAGCGGACGGATGTGACTGGCATCGTCTGAGCCGAGGATGTCGGCAAGCTGACGAGCCCGTGCTGCAAGACGGTCGCGCTCAGTGTCCATTGTCAGCGAGTGACGGAATATGAATTCGCTCCACGCGATGTTGATGGGTGGCAGAGCTGTAGAGAAGATCAGACTGCGTGCCTTGTTGACCATGAACTCGCGCATGGTCGGAGACATAACAGCGTATGCTCCCGCTGAGGCAAGAGCCTTGCCGAGGGTTCCGACGATGATATCCACTTCGGACGGAGCTGACGACGCGACGGAGAGTCCGAGACCAGACGGACCGAGGACTCCGACGGCATGAGCTTCGTCAATATAAAGTAATCCGCGTCCGTCGCAACGGCACTTAGCTTCTATTAGTCGGTCAATGTCGGATCGGTCACCGTCCATGCTATAGACACTTTCGGCTATGATAAGAATAGTGTCGAAGTCGGCTTTGCGGCGGTCGATAATGCTATCGAGTCGGTCGTAGTCGTTATGTCCGAAGCGTTCGAACGGCGCACCTGACAGCCGGATACCGTCTATGATGCTGGCATGCACGAGACGGTCAGCCACAATAAGAGTGCGGCGGTCGGCAATAGCCTGAATCATGCCTGTGTTGGCGTGATAGCCGCTGTTGAAGATCAAAGCTGCCCGCCCATAGGCATAGGCAAGCGTGGATTCGAACGATGAGTAGGCTTTCTGGTGAGCTCCAAGCAGACGTGAGGCCGATGCGCTCATCAGCAAGTCTTTTGACGCAACACCTGCGAAGAATTCGTCGCGTAAGTCTTCACGTTCAGCCAGACCGAGGTAGTCATTGGACGACAGATCGACCGCGCGAGGATCTCCCTCTGCGGGGATTTTGCGCAGATTGCCGCTTCCGGCGAGTTGGCTCAGTGTCTGCTCTATGTTCATCAGGGACGCACGAGTTCGATCATCTGACGGACCAGATATCTAAGTTGATCGTCAGAAATAACGTAGGGAGGCATTATATAAACGTTGCGTCCGAATGGGCGTATCCACACACCGCGCTCGACACAATGTTTCTGAAATTCTCCGACGTCGACCGGATCTTTCATTTCAATGACACCGATAGTCCCGAGAACGCGTACATCGGCGACATTGTCGAAGTCTGCGGCCGGAGCGATCTCCTCCTTAATTATCTTTTCGATATGGGAGACTCGCGCAGCCATATCCTGTTCGGAGAGCAGGCGAAGCGATTCGACTGCAGCCGCACATGCCAAAGGATTGGCCATGAACGTAGGGCCGTGCATCATCACTCCGGCCTCGCCACGCGAGATTGTGTCGGCGACGTCTTTTGTAGTCAGAACTGCGCTAAGAGTCATGTATCCCCCAGTGAGGCCTTTGCCGACAGTCATAATGTCGGGGGTAACGCCTGCGTGCTCCCACGCGAAGCAACGTCCGGTGCGCCAGAAGCCCGTAGCAATCTCATCAAAAATCAGATAAAGTCCATAGCGGTCGCAAAGTTCGCGTGCCTGACGGAGATATTCGGGATGGTAGAACCACATACCGCCGGCTCCCTGCACGATAGGTTCGAGGATAAGGGCTGCCAGTTCGCCGTGATGCCGCTCTATGACGCTGCGCAGCGGTTCAATATCAGCAGGATTCCATTCACCATCGAACCGCGAGGACGGTGAGGGTACAAAATAACGAACGGGTAGGGCGGAACCGAAAGCTCCGTGCATACCTGTGACAGGATCGCAAACGCTCATGGCGTTCCATGTGTCGCCATGGTATCCACGGCGAATAGTAACGAAATTTGTCTTGCGATGGTCGCCCGAGCGCGATACGGCTGCCTGCACGGCCATCTTCATGGCAACCTCTATTGCTACTGATCCCGAGTCGGCAAAGAAAACATTATGCATTGTCGGAGGAGCGATAGCCAATAGTGCTTTGCCGAGTTCGATAGCCGGACGATGGGTGAGGCCTCCGAACATAACGTGGCTCATCGAATCGAGCTGGCGGCGAACAGCGTCGTTCATGCGCGGATGATTATAGCCGTGGCAGACACACCACCACGATGACATGCCGTCGATCAGCCTGCGGCCGTCTGCAAGAATTATTTCAACCCCTTCTGCCCGGTCAACAAGATAGGTCGGGAGCGGGTCGATGGTCGATGTATAAGGATGCCAGAGATGCTCACGATCCCAGGCGTCATGTAATTGATCGTTCATGCCGCAAATTTACGGATTTTTTACGAGATATCATCTACGGATATATGCCGTGCATGCGTACAAGCATATAAAAGGAAGTCCGGACTACATCGGTAGCCCGGACTTGAATTATGCGACTTAGTATCAACTATTATTTCACGAGAACTTTCGAAACGCTGTTGCCTTGGCGGCGGATAAAGAGACCGTTTGCGGGATCATTTACACGGACGCCCTGAAGATTGTAGTATTCTACGGGAGCGTCAGAGTTATCATCATCGGCTATAACAGACTCGATACCGGCAAAGTTACCATTGCCGATATTTTTGAGCTGACAAGCATTTTCGATTTGTGAGGTCTTACGGTTAATGAGGTAAACTATAACGTTGATCTTTTCAAGATCGTTAATTGCCTGTACGAGGTTGATGTCGTGTGAGTACTCATAAGTCTCACCGGCAGTTATTGCAGCTGGTACACTACCGGTAATGCCGGAATATCGGTCGAGCTGACGAGCTACGTCGTTATAAACCAGTTCAACAGTAGTTGGCTTTTTATTCCATCCACCTATAACTGTTCCTGCTTGTCCGGAATAACCGTTCTGTTGTTTGTAAGGCCCAACTTCGTTTTCGGTTACGCCATAGGCAAGGATAAAATTCTTGTCGCCGTCATCGTAGTCAAATGCGAAAGACGTCTTAGAATTGACTGTAAGTGTGCGTGTCTCAGCATTGAGAGTCCCTTCTGCGGTTACTTGGGCAACCCCGGGAAGTTCCATGACGTGGGTTGCAGTTTCAATCAGTTCGTCGTAGAGTTGATTACTCTTATAATCAGTAAGGGCTACTCCATAATTACGGTTTACTACAGTGAATGGAACGCCGTTAGAACTATATCTATTGAAAAGATTGCCGTAAGAAGTAGCCGTCATCGGGTCGCTACCCGGAGTATTAACATGGACACAGACAGGTATGATCGAACCGTCAGGATATTCTTCGTGAATTTTCTCCATAGCTGTATAGCCTACCGGGCAATAGACACATGATGTACTTGTGAACTCTTCGATTACAACATTTCTTGGCAAACCTTTGCCCTCAGGAACAATAACGACAGAATAACTTCCGGATGCCATGTCAGAGTTGTTTGGCTGCCCATTAACCGCAGTAACTTTGACGGTTATATCAGATTTTTTTGTAGCATTTTTGGCCACGAAATCAGAAACTCCGAAGACTCTTGATTCGTTGAATCCCCAACTTTGCTCGACCTCAACGTCTTCCGTTATAGCATCTTCACCTTCGATACTATACTCGATTGTAAGATTGTTGATTTCATTGGCACCATTATTTTGCATGAGGAAATCAAATCCGAATGGAGTATATTGTGATGCTACTGGTTGACCGTCGATAGCAACTAACGATACGGAATTCTTGGGTAGATCCGGGCTCTTGATTTTTGCTCCTACAGTTACGAATCCATAATATTGAGAGAGATTATACCAAGACCACTGTGCTTTTGAGGATGAACGAGAAGCGTACCATCCTCCGTAAGTGGTGCTGTGACCCATATTATCGACCACGATACAGGCATCCTGCGGACCGGTAACGGTAAAGTATACACCGACGTATACTTTATTAAGGTCTTTAGAGAGATCAAATGGAGTGTCGAGCTTAACGTCAACCTTGCTATAAGGTGTGGCCGGAGCTGTTGTCGTCTGCGTATAAAGAAATTCACCGTCAAGAGCGCTTGTTATAAAAACAGTCGCTTTTGTTATATTATTAGTACCGGTTGTGTTATTTCCTCCGGTATAATATGAAATTTCAGTTATTTCTCCTTCAGTAATGGATGAAAGAAAACTCGGTTCGATTTGGAACGCCATAGCAACTTGGGTTCCGAGAGTTTGATTGTTCAATGAAAGAGCGCCATAGGGATCCCCTGCAAGCGTATAATAAATTTCATCCTCTGAATTTTCTGAACGAGAGGGTATATTCTTCTGAGCGTTTACGACGATAGGAGCCTCTATTTCAATTAAGTCAGGGCAAGCCTCGGGATGAAGCTGAATCTTTTCGGCGACAGAGAAAGGTGTGGCCGATGCAGTTAAGGCTATAACTGATGCAGTTATTGCCGATAAATACTTTTTCATTGTGATATGGTTGTTTGAATTTATTATCTGATGTAAATTTTTCCGGTTCTATCCCCGAAAGTGTAAACATATAATCCTGCAGGGAGATTTACTACGCCTTCTCCTACAACCTTTGCAGAATATACGTTGACTCCTGAAAGAGTTGTAATTGTGAGGTTGCACTCCTCTTCGGCCTTATATGTTACGCCGCCGTCTATTGCAGTCAGATCTGAGAAAAGTTCGATCGCTGTTACCGACGCATTTTTTTCACCCATTACGATAATGAACTGAATTTTGCTGCCGGGTTCGGTGACATCTTCTGCTTCGATTGTGCTTGTGACGGTTGGAATTTCTTCATCGAGATCAAAATCATTGACATAATCAAAGTCAAGAGGAAGTTTCTGATTGGAATCTATGGTTATGTTTTCTTTAACTACAGTTGCGCCACCCATGCAGACGCCTCCGGCGCACATTGCGATCTCTTGTCCGCTTGTGCAGGTCGCTACAATTTTTATATCAGATGAAAAAAGCGATGCCTTGAGATATAGGTCGGGTTTCATTTTGACATCCTTGTACCCGTCGTCGGTATTCACTGTGATATCATGGAACTCTACCGTCTGTCCGGGAGTGATTTCCTGTTCGCCGAGCCAGAATGACAACTTTATAGCGTTAGCTGAAAAGAATGCGCAAACGCAAGCGAGTGAAAGTAAAAATTTCTTCATGTTATAAATTTTATTAATCAGTTATTAC
Source organism: uncultured Bacteroides sp. (assembly GCA_964621135.1). Taxonomy (GTDB): domain Bacteria; phylum Bacteroidota; class Bacteroidia; order Bacteroidales; family Muribaculaceae; genus CAG-873. The sequence continues at coordinate 8,859 of CAZULD010000006.1, forward strand.
GTTGGTTTTAGCAGCCTGAATTACACCGTTGCCGTTTGATAAGAAGGCAACAATAGCAAGATTCTGAGGATTCCATGTCTCAGTATCGGTCTCTTTAAGCGGGATCGAATAGGCCTTAGTCTCATTTCCCGCAGATGTAACGGTTACAGGGGAGCCGTCAATACCGTTTACGCAGGCGCGGAATACATTGTTATGAACATAATCGTTGATGCGACCTTCGGTGATATCTTCCTGACGGGCAATTATTCCGGATTCAATCATCCAGACCACAAGATTGCCCGTAAGAGATTCGGACGAAGCAAGTGTGCAGGTGATGTCGATTACTTTTGTCTCGGAGTCAAGCGTCGCTTTTACATCTATTGTCAGAGGTGTAGCTGTCGAAATATCATCATAGACTGCTGTAGCCCATTGATCGGCGTTAAGAGGCGGGAGTTTTCCGTCTATAACCCCCTGAGGATATTCCTCTATGCCATAACGATCGCTATAAGTCTGGCCTTCGTCCTGCATAAGTCCGGTGTAACGTTTGTTGGTGGCCGGAATGCCGAAGTGACCGGCATGAATGCTGACGGCGATTAGATTGTCACCATATTGTTCTTCGAGAGCTTCGATTGTACGGTGAGCTGCGGGACAATTCACGCAGTTCTGGCCAGTGAAATCCTCGAGGAGGACGTTGCGCTCCACCTTGGTCGCTTCGACCTCGATATATCTGTCATCCTCCGCTATGGTGTTGCAGGCGGAAAAAATCAAGCCGAGAGAAAAAACAGTAAATAATATCTTAGAATTCATCAGTAATCAGAGGCTTGGGGTTAGAAAGTGTAATTATATGAAATCTGGAAGCCGCGTGTCGCAGGCACATATCGGCAGACACCTCCGGCGCAGTTGAAGCCAGCTCTTGTACGTCCATAACTTAAAGCCATGCGGTTGGCCTTATAGTTACCAGCGATGCCGAAATTGTAATAGTGAGTGTCGGTGTCTCCGCAATTCCACATGTCGGAAGCTGACACCATCAGATATGGCGCGATCGATAGTTCTACGAGCCCATAGAGCCAGTCGCGCTGATCCTGTTTGGTATGCAGATATTGTAATTCGTTTCGAAGGGTGTAGCGGTTACTGATCTTCCACTTTGTGTCTACCACAAAAATGTTAGACTTCACCTTACCGTCTTCGGGATGACCTTCGAGAATCTTATCGTACATCTGATTCATATACATGAAAATCTGACTCACTGAACGACTCCATTTCTTGTCGATCTGGATATTGAAGTCGTGGTAGTAGCTTTGACCCATATGAAAGAATTTGGGTGCCGGGCCGTTTGATCCCATCTCTCCGAAATTACCGGGGTTATTCGTCAAAGCATTGATATAACTTAAATTGACTTTGACCTTTGTACCATATTTGCCCCCGAGGGCTGTCTTACGTTTGAAATTGTAGCCAAACTGTCCTTGAAACGCCCATTCGCCCGGAGCTGCCTGAGTAGCGTAAGGATACAGGGCAGCCAGCGCGTAAGTGTGAAGATAGGAGAATACCGGCATGTTATTTAGGAAGGCTGACGTGCCACTCATTGCTCTTTGGCTGCGGAACGACATATTTTCGCTTCTTTTTGCCTGAATGAGCGCACTTAGTCCGCTGCGGGAATATGATCCGCTTAGCAGGACAGCTGTACCGTTGCCATAAGTGTAGTTGTTGTCAAACGAAGGATCCTGTCCTTTCCAAGCGAATTCACCGAGGACGGCAAACCCGTTTTTCATGAATTCCGATCGGACGTCGAAAGCATTGACGGCCTTAGGAAGATTCAATCGCCAGTTGTGGCCGGGCACCATGATCGTCTGATCGTCCTCATGCTTTAGAACATAAGAGGCTCCGAGAGTCCAGCTCACATTGTGTTCGGAGAGCGGACGGAACAGATCCTGAAGTACAAATTGAGCGTCGCCACCATAAACCTGAGAGGTTTTCTTCCAGTCCCAGTAGCGGCGTTGCACACCTCCGAGGGCTGTAAGTCGGATACCGTTGATTGCCGACACCTTAAGTCGACCGCCTCTGATAGAATTATCTATGCCGAGCGAACGGTTTTCGTAAGTGCGAAGTATAAAACCCGAACCGAACTGCTCGTAGAAGTCGCCGGCCGTAAGTTCAAAACCTTTATAACGGCCTTTGGCATAGATGTGAGGCACACCCCAGCCGGCAAAGTCAGGTTCATAGCCCGGCAGAGGCCATTTCATGAACTCAACGCGCGCACCGGCATCGACATATTTGCTTATCAGGTTCAGGTCCGCATAGGTGTTGAATAGAATCTTATGGTCATAAGAACCTGTACCTATAGCTTCATCTTCCTGAGGGAAGAGAATGTCAGCCTGCACGCTTCCATGAAAAGCAACGCCATCTTCGCTCTTTTCGCCCGCGGAGGTGGAAAACAGGGTGATGCCGGCTAAAATGAGTGCTAAAGCAGTCCGCTTCATTCGGCTATTTCTTTGAATTTAGTTTTCGGATAATCTCAATCAGTTGCTTTTCTGATCCGTCAGTGTAGCCTGAATGGGTATAGACAATTTTACCTTTACCGTCGACCACCAAAACGTGAGGCACTGACTGTAGACCCATAGCACGGAAAAAATCACTGTTAGCATCAAGCAACACTTCGTAATCCCAGCCTTCGGCGTCTACAAAAGGTTTTACCTTTGAAGTGTTCTGCGCGTCATCAATCGAAACGATATACATTTTCATTCCGGTTTCTTCTTGCCAATCCGGATAAAGATCTGCTATGGCATGAAGCTCGCGCAGACAAGGTTTGCACCATGTTGCAAAGAAGCTGATGACAAACGGTTTGCCATTATTGCTGAGCTTAGCGACATTTACGGTGCGACCTTTGGTATCCTTTACGTTGACGTTGGGCAACTGAGCCGAGACAGCCGGAGCCGCAATCAGCGCGGCTAACATAAACAGAGTGATTTTCAGAAATTTTTTCATGCTGAATATATGATTCCTATAAGAGCCGAAAGTCACGGCATGGTCCTTTTTAAGGACAACATGCCGTGAACTCGGTATTGCTAAATATTATGATTCAATTATTTGGTCATCTTGATAACAGAAGATGATCCGTCGTTGCGAGCGCCTTTGACAATATAGACACCGTTGCCGAGGTTGAGATCAACAGATCCGGCAGTAACATCGATTGTCTTAACACAAGCTCCGGCGAGATTGTAAACATTGACAGAAACAAAGCCGGCAGGAATATTCAATGCCCCATTTTCATCAATGGTCAAGTCTTTCTGCTCTCCGCCGATAACGGCAATGCCGCTGGTTACAGTCATGTCGAATATTGCACCTTCGGCATACAGTGTGCCATCCCAAGGACAATTATTCCAAACAGCGATAACGCCGAGATCAGGTGTGGCAATGGGCATCCCGGTAAAAGTGAATTCTTCAACTATATCTTCATCATTTTCCCAATCGTAGTCAACGATAACTTCGTGAGTCATGTTTTTCTTGATCCATTCGCCATAAGAAGCGTTTTTTGAAGAAATATAGCTGTCTATGGTCTGACTATTACCATCTTGGATTATATAACCGATCATAGGAACGGAGTTTTGACCATTATGCGCAAAAATTACACCATTTTCCGCAACACCTGAAGCCAAAGCAGAAGTCCCGATGTCGAATTTGTTAAGTTCGCTTGTTGCAAGGTCAACTGTGCAAGGTGTATATAATCTGGCAGGTCGACCCCAACCAAAAGGATCTGCATTGGGATCTTCTGATTCGAGAGTGCCAACAATCTGTTTGTTATCTACAGAAAGAAGGACATTATTAAAAAGGAAATTGGGAGAAGCCTCGATAACCGCCTGCTGATAATCCAGGAATGCGTAGAATTTTTCTTCCCATGCTTGATTTAATGTATTGAAATTATCCATGGCTGTCTGATAGGCTTCTTTTTCCTCTTCGGACATGAAGTCTTCAAAACTCGGATAATCACCCTCCCATGTTTGATACCATTCTGCGAGAGCGTTATTATAAGCGTTCATCTCATCCTCGGTCATGTAGCTTTCATAGTTAGGCCATTCAGGACCGTCGCCGGGATTTTCAACCGGTTCTAATTCGTCGGGGTTGAAAAGATCTTTGGTGGGTAATGAATAACTCCATTCTCCTTCATTATTCTGAGTATATACAACGGGTATTACCATCATACCACTACTGAAGGTCATTTGTCCTACGATTGTCTTGCCGTCGATAGAAATGGCAATAGCTGTGATGTATTGGGGTACTTCACCAAATAAATCCTTTGTGGGGTGGGGTAGCATATGATATTCGCCATAGCTGCCGTCTGCGTTGCGATCCCAGTAAGCGGGAAGAAGCATGGTCGTGGCATCTTCGAGAGAAATTTCATGAGCACCTACGCTACCGCAGATGCGTGAGCCGTCAGGTGTAATACCATTAGCGTAGTTAGACATGTTTTCATCGGGTACAGCCAAGCTATGCCATTTGCCGTCTTTTAAGTACGAGGCATCTGTTTCTGCCGCAAGACTATTGCCAAGCAAAATGCTGCCGTCAGCCGTGAAACAGTTACCAAGTCCAATAGAATAAGAGTTGCCATTCTCATAATCTTCGTAAAACTCTTCGACTGACCCACTAACAAGATCAAAGATTTTAACTGTACCCATAACATCTGAAACGATATATCGTCCGTCATTAGAGATACGCTGGAAGGATGCGTCCGGATAGAGTGTTGGTGTCTTGGTGTCGGCCATAAGAGTGGCGGCCGAAGCAGTTACCGCTAAACAAAAGAGTAAAGTTTTCTTCATTTGCAATGAAATAAAATTAGTTAATAAATCAGACGGTAACTTAGAGAATTTAAACCACGGAGGTTGGCTTTTTCATATGATTTAATTAGTAGTTGCCGTACTATGTTTGTAATATTATCTGGATTAACAGGCGCAAAGTTAGAAAAAAATATTTTGTATGAGCAAATTTTTTTGATGTTTTTGCTAAAAATGAAACATAAAAGCGGTGTTTTAACGACTGAAATGTTAAAACACCGCTTTTATGCTATCGTATAGTTATCAAATGTCTCTAAAGTTTTTCTTTGAGGAATTTTGCAGTGTAACCCTGACCGTTTGCGACGATTTCCTCAGGTGTACCCGTTGCAACCAACGTTCCTCCCTCGTCGCCTCCTTCCGGACCTATGTCGATGATATTATCTGCTGATTTGATTACCTCCGGATTGTGCTCGATAATGACCAAGGTGTGTCCTTGTCTAAGAAGACGCTGGAAGGAATCGAGTAAAATATGGATGTCATGGAAGTGGAGACCTGTAGTAGGTTCGTCGAAAATGAAGAGAGTCGGTTCAGGCTTTTCCTGAGCGAGAAACCACGCGAGTTTGACACGCTGATTCTCTCCTCCTGAGAGAGTTGAGGACGATTGTCCCAGCTTAATATAGCCAAGTCCTACATCTTGAAGCGGTTTTAGTCGCTTTACAATGCGTTTCTCTATCGTTCCGTTGGTCTCTGAGAAAAATTCTATGGCCTGATTGACGGTCATTTCGAGGACATCGTAAATATTTTTGCCTCGATATTCCACTTCAAGCACTTCGGGTTTGAAGCGTTTGCCGTGGCACGACTCGCAAGGCACAACAATGTCGGCCATAAATTGCATCTCGATTGTGATAGACCCTTCACCCTTGCATTCCTCGCAGCGACCTCCCTCTGCATTAAATGAAAAGTAAGCAGGAGTGAAGCCCATCTGCCGCGAGTGCTGCTGATCGGCAAACAGTGTGCGGATCTCGTCGTAGGCTTTCAAATAGGTTGCAGCATTTGACCGCGAAGATTTGCCAATCGGATTCTGGTCGACGAATTCGACAGCCGATACTCGCTTTATGTCGCCTCGGAGGGCTTTGAATGCACCCGGCGCATCGCCGGGATTGCCAAGTTCGCGTTGCAGTCCGCGATAGAGTATGTCGCGGACGAGTGTTGATTTGCCGGAGCCACTGACGCCGGTGACAACGTTCATGAGTCCAAGCGGAAAACGAACGTTTATGTTCTTGAGATTATGCTCTGTAGCGCCTACAACTTCGATATAGCTCGATGATTTGCGGCGCGATTTAGGCACTTCGATTTTCTCCGCACCGCTGAGATAACGGAGTGTGTGGCTGCGGGGTGCAAGTCTCATGGCTTCGTCTGGATCGGACGGTACCGGGCCTTCGTAGACGATTTCTCCTCCATGGCGACCAGCGTCCGGCCCCACATCTATTATCATATCTGCCGCACGCATGATCTCTTCGTCGTGTTCAACGACGACAACTGTATTACCGAGATCTTTCAACTTTTTCAGAACTTCGATGAGGCGGTCGGTGTCGCGTGGATGGAGTCCGATCGACGGCTCGTCGAGTATATACAACGATCCTACGAGGCTGCTGCCGAGTGATGTGGCAAGGTTGATTCGCTGGCTCTCACCTCCCGAAAGGCTATTGCTCAGACGTGATAAAGTCAGATAGCCGAGCCCGACATCGTCGAGGAACTGCAGGCGTTTCCTGATCTCCACGAGCAGACGTGCCGCGATTTTTGAATCCCGTTCGTCAAGGGTCAGGCTGCCGAACCATTGGTTGAGATCGGAAATCGGCATGTTGACAATCTCTCCAATAGTCTTACTTCCAACTTTGACGTAGGCAGTTTCGGGTCGCAGTCTGGAGCCGTGGCAGTCGGGACAAATAGTCTTGCCGCGGTAACGCGCCATCATCACGCGATACTGTATCTGATGACGCTGGCTGTCGAGCCACTCGAAGAAGCGATCGATCGACGGCGAACCATGACCGTCGCCGTGCCATAATATCTCGCGTTCGCGTTCGGTGAGGTCTGCATACGGCGTATGAATCGGGAAATCGTGAGATCCGGCCCATGATATGAAATCGCGTTTCCATTTGCTCATCACCTCGCTGCGCCAGCATGCTACCGCGCCATCATAGATTGTCAGTGAGCGGTCGGGTACGACAAGTTGTTCGTCTATACCGATTACGCGCCCGAATCCTTCGCAGGTCGGACATGCGCCGTAAGGATTGTTGAAGTTGAACATCTGGTCCGACGGTTCGAGAAAGGTTATGCCGTCGGCTTCAAAACGCTTTGAGAATGTTTTGCGCTCGACGCCTGAATCGGTCCACGCGAGCAGCACACATTCGTCGCGGCCTTCGAAAAACGCTGTCTCGGCTGAATCTGCCAGACGCGACAGTTCGTCGCCGTCGCGGGCTACTGCCAGACGGTCGATCAGCAGGTCGTATTTCTCCGGTGAAGCATCCGGGTCAGAAAGGACTTCGGTTATCGATGCAAAATTACCACTATGATCTACCAGTCGCGTAAAGCCTTCTTTCTGGTAGATGTCGAGCTGCGTGATGAAATCGCGCCCGTCGGCAGGCACAATGGGCGATGCTATTGCAATACGTGTACCTTCCGCGAGCCGGTTGGCTGCGGCTACGACATCTTCGACGGATTCCTTTTTTACTTCTTCTCCGCTTACGGGAGAATAGGTGTGGCCGACGCGTCCGAAAAGCATACGCAAATAATCGTAGATCTCGGTCGACGTACCTACAGTCGAACGCGGATTACGGGTGTTGACTTTTTGCTCAATCGCTATGGCCGGCGGCAGCCCGCGGATGAAATCACACTCCGGCTTGCGGAGTTTTCCTAAAAACTGGCGTGCATAGCTCGAAAGGCTTTCAACGTATCTCCGTCGTCCTTCGGCATAAAGTGTGTCGAACGCAAGCGAAGATTTGCCCGAGCCCGACAGACCGGTCACGACAATAAATTTGCCGCGCGGCAACTCGGCATCAATATTCTTAAGATTGTTTACGCGCGCTCCACGCACGATTATATCTGTTGACTTTGATTTTGTCTTGTTCTGACTCATATATTATATAACAAATAGGAGAGAGGCTCTGCCTTTATGACATAACAGTTTTGAATACAAATTTACGCAAATTTCATGCCAAAGGCAAGCCTATGGGTCCAGCCTCGACTCTGCTGCAATGATTTTTTTGCACTGTCGTGTAATTTTTTGCTGAATTCTCCGTCTTATTATCGTCAATCAATCCACTATTATTAAAAAATGGACAACCTAATTCTGAGAGCTGACAATATTGTCAAGACTTTTACCAACCACAAGGCCCTCGACGATGTGTCTATAGAAGTGCCCCGTGGTAAAGTCTACGGACTCCTTGGCCCCAACGGCGCGGGCAAAACTACCCTCATACGTATCATCAACCACATCACTGCTCCCGACAGCGGTTCCGTTACTTTCAACGGTCACCCACTCACCGCCGCCGATGTTACTAACATCGGTTATCTTCCTGAGGAACGCGGACTTTATAAGAAAATGAAAGTGGGAGATCAGGCTATTTTCTTTGCCCGTCTCAAAGGCCTCAGCAAAGCCGATGCGACCAAGGCGCTGAAAGAGTGGTTCGAACGTCTCGACATTTCATCCTGGTGGGATCGTAAGGTAGAGGAGCTCTCAAAAGGTATGGCTCAGAAGGTTCAGTTTATCGTGACCGTTCTCCATCGCCCCGAACTCCTGATCTTTGACGAGCCTTTCTCCGGCTTTGATCCTATTAACGCCAACGTCCTCAAGCAGGAAATCCTTCGCCTGCGCGATCAAGGCTCAACAGTCATATTCTCTACCCATAATATGGCGAGTGTAGAGGAACTCTGCGACAATATCTCGCTTATAAACAAATCTCACAACATCCTCACTGGCAGCGTCCGTGAACTTCGCCGCGAGTTTTCTGACAATTCATTCGAATTCAGTTTCCTTGGTGAGCAGGTCCGTCTCACCGAAGTTCTCGAACCTCTCACACGCGAGATCGCTCCTGCGGGCATCGACCGCGACGGCTTCCTCTCTGTCAAGCTGAAGCTCCGCGAGTCCGACGATCTGCGTGAGGCTATTTCCCGTGCCAACGAAACTGTCGATCTGCGTTCGTTCCGTCAGGTGCTCCCCAGCATGGACGAGATCTTTATCCGCTCTGTCGAAAAATACAATCAAACTAATCCCGCCCAATCATGAACTCAAAGTTAATGACCATTATAGCGCGCGAATACCTTGAGCGCGTCAAGCGTAAGAGCTTCATTATCTCTACCATACTGATGCCTATATTTATGGTGCTCCTTATGGTTCTCCCTGCGCTAATAGCCGTGTTCTCCACCCCTGAGACTAAGGAAATTGCCGTTATCGACCAGTCTGGCGTTATAGCATCTACTCTCCAGAACTCCGACGAGGCCCGCTACATTCTCAAGCCGTCGGCCACTCTTGATGATATGCTCGCCGATGACGATTATTACGGTGTTCTCCTCATCGGCTCCGATATTGTAGAAAATCCTTCGGCTGTAACCCTCTATACTCACGCTGCGCCGTCCATGCAGATCGAACACGATCTTTCTCGCCAGATCAAGGATGCTATCGAACGCATCCGCCTGCGCGGCTACGATATCGATAATCTTTCAGAAATCCTTGCCGCTGTCAATGCCGACGTTCGCCTCCAGACTTTCCGTGTCGACAGTGATGAGACTTCAGAGACCTCTTCGTCACTCAGTTATGCTATCGGCATAATCATGTCGTTTATGCTTTACATGTTTATCCTCCTTTACGGCCAGATGGTTATGACCTCGATTATTGAGGAGAAGAACAATCGTGTGCTCGAAATCGTCGTTTCGTCAGTCCGCCCCACTTACCTTATGCTCGGTAAGATAGTTGGCATCGGCCTTGTTGCCGTAACTCAGATTCTGATCTGGGTTGTACTCGTTATGTCGTTTGCTTATTGGGCTATGCCGGCTCTCGTCAGCTCGCTTGGACAATCGGCTGACACTGAGTTTATGACCGCTCTCGGTGTTCTCGGAGATAAATCCTATATTTTAAGTCTCGCAGGCTACCTGCTCTTATTCCTCATCGGCGGCTATCTCTTTTATTCGTCGATCTACGCCGCTATTGGCTCGGCAGTGGATAATATTCAGGATGCCAGTCAGCTCCAGACTGTTGCTATCTTGCCTATCATTATCGGCATGGTTCTCGCGCCGACTGTGGTTGCTGATCCCAATTCAGGACTCGCTTTCTGGTCGTCTATCATTCCGTTCACCTCTCCGATGGTGATGATGGCGCGCATACCGTTCGGTATTCCCGGTTGGCAGACTGCTCTTTCTATTGTATTGCTCTATCTCACGTTCTTCTTTATGATCTGGTTGGCAGCCAAGATCTATCGTGTCGGCATATTTATGTATGGTAAGAAGCCCTCTTTGGGTGAGCTTATTCGTTGGGCTCGCTATAAGTGATCGGATACTTTCTTACAGTTTTTTAGCACTTTCTCCCTCTCGAAATTGTTATAGCTGAGAACACAGTTTAAAAATAATTTCGTAACTTTGTGCCAATTTGCACAAATTATGCACTAACCCGTCACACATGAGACAACTAAAGATCACTAAATCAATCACCAACCGCGAAAGCGCCTCGCTCGACAAATATCTTCAGGAAATTGGTCGCGAGGAACTTATCACTGTCGAAGAAGAAGTTGAACTCGCCCGCCGCATCCGCGAGGGCGATCAGGCTGCGCTCGAGAAACTCACTCGTGCAAATCTTCGCTTCGTGGTTTCGGTGGCAAAGCAATATCAGAATCAGGGACTTTCGCTCCCTGACCTTATCAACGAGGGTAACCTCGGTCTTATCAAGGCTGCCCGTAAATTTGACGAGACCCGCGGCTTTAAATTTATTTCTTACGCCGTGTGGTGGATCCGTCAGTCTATCCTCCAGGCCCTTGCCGAACAGTCTCGTATCGTGCGCCTTCCTCTCAATCAGGTAGGTTCGCTCAATAAGATCAGCAAGGAGCTTTCTAAATTCGAACAGGAAAACGAACGCCGTCCCTCGCCCGAGGAACTCGCCGAGACTCTCGATGTCCCTGTTGAGAAAATCGCTGATACCCTTAAGGTTTCCGGCCGTCACATCTCTGTTGATGCGCCTTTTGTTGAAGGTGAGGATAATAGTCTTCTGGACGTCCTTACCAACGATGATTCGCCTATGGCCGACGCTTCGCTCAATCGTGAATCGCTCTCTAATGAGGTTGAACGTGCTCTTCGTCAGCTTCATGAACGCGAACGCGAGATTCTCAAAATGTTCTTCGGCATAGGTTGTCAGGAAATGACACTTGAGGAGATCGGTGCGAAGTTTGATCTCACGCGCGAGCGCGTACGTCAGATTAAAGAGAAGGCTATCCGTCGTCTCAAGGGTCAACGCAGTCGATTGTTGAAATCTTACCTCGGTTCGTAATCGGCTGTAAATCTGTTAAATTCAGCTAAGAGGATCTAAAACTCGAAAAAATAGTTTAAAAATTATTTGCAATCACTGCAAAAATTGCTTAATTTTGCATTGGTCAAAATTTAAGCCGGCGCATGGCTTATCAAAGACTGTTTTATTCAAAATATATGTTTTTATAGATTGTAGATTATTAGAGGGCTCTGTCGCGAGATACGGCCCTTTTTTATTTCTTTTCGCTCACAATTTTAGCCCTTGAATTTTAACAGAGAATGTTAATAGTTATAACTTAATGATTGTCAGATTTGTGAAATTTATTTTAGTTAAAATATCTCATATCTGCTCAAAAAATACCGCTGATTTTTTTGTGTGATTCAAAAATTCTTTGTACTTTTGACTTATTAATACCTTAAATATTAATCCGGTCATTATTACAAATTATGAAACTTGACCTTGATTCAATATAAAAGTAACTATTGCAATAACTTTAAAATCAATCTTTTAATATCCTACTTGAACTGATCATGAAACTTAAATTAGCTAAAAGTTTTAGGCTATTGGTCTCTCTGTGGTGTCTTTTCGCTGCCGCAATTTGTGCGTATGCGGATGTTAACGTCACAGGTACTGTTCTGGATGCTACCGGCGAAACTCTCCCCGGCGCTACAGTCCGCCTTAAAGGTAATGCTGCAGTTGCAGTCGCTACCAATGTTGATGGTCGCTTTATGATTAAAGTGCCCAATCTCAACGCTACTCTCGAAGTGTCGTTCATCGGTTATAAAACCGAGACCGTCGCTCTTAAAGGTCGCAGCGATGTCGAAATCGTTCTTAATGAAGATTCGCAGATGCTCGACGAAGTCGTTGCCGTAGGTTACGGCGTTGCAAAGAAAGCCACTCTTACCGGTTCCGTATCGGCAATCACCGGTGCTGACCTCGTAAAGGCTCCTATGCAGAACGTTTCTAACCTTCTTACCGGTAAAGTTTCCGGTCTTACTGCCGTTCAGTCGTCTGGTAAGCCCGGTGAAGATGCTGCTGCTATCCATGTCCGCGGTGTCAATGACTTCAATGGTTCCGGACCTCTCGTGATTATCGACGGTGTTCCCGGCGATATGAACATGGTTAACCCTAACGATATCGAAAATGTATCTGTCCTCAAGGACGCATCTGCTGCCATCTATGGTGTGCGTGCGGCTAACGGCGTTATCCTTATTACTACCAAGCAGGGTAAGGACGGTACAGCTAAGATCTCTTACTCCGGTAACGTTGCTATCGTGCGTAACACAGCTCTTCCGAAATTCCTCAATGCTGAAGAGTATATGTATTGGCACAACAAGGCGTCTATCATGGACGGCCTTACTCCTCGCTACGATGCCGACATTCAGGCTCGCGTGCTTGCCGCTGATCCCGATGACTACCTCGGTAGCACTGACTGGATCAAGGAGACTTTCCGTACCGGCATCACTCAGCAGCACACTGTTTCTGCTACCGGTGGTTCGAAGAACGTAAGCTACTTCGTCTCTCTCGGTCTTATGGATCAGCAGGGTACAATGCGTGGCACGGACTATCGTCGCTACAACTTCCGTTCTAACCTCGATGTTAAGGTTGCTAAGAATATGCGTTTCTTGGCTAATATCTCGGGTTACCGCACTGAGAAGGAATATCCTAACGCAGATATGGGCAACCAGAGCTCTTATAACCCCGCAGTGCAGGCTGTTTATATGTTGCCTATCCTTCAGAAGGAATACAAAGGCTACCCCGTTTCTTATGGCGCTGCCGCTATTAACCCCCTCGCTACTCTCGACCAGTCCGGTTGGAGCAATAACTATGCTAACAACCTCCTCGCAAACTTCCAGCTTGAGTATGACTTCAAGGATATCCATCCTATTCTCGATGGCCTTAAGGCTTCTCTCTGGGGTTCTTACAACTTCACCAATACTCGCGGCGAAGCCTTCTTCGGTACAATTTATTCATATAATGTGAATGTTAAGAATTTTGCTGAAGAACCCAAACTTCAGACCAAGGCTGACTATCCTAACGGTGACGAAGTCAACGGTCGTTTCAGCAAGAGTGTAGGCGGTAATGACAACTGGATCATCCGTCCTCAGGTGTCTTACGACCACAAGTTCGGTAAGGCTCGTGTTAGCGCCCTCTATCTCTATGAGGCAACTAAGAATTTCTGGTCGGGTCTCGGTGCTTCTGCCCGTAAATATATCGCCCGCGATCCTATCGACGTTTCTCTCGGTCTCGAGATCGACGAAAAGTCTGTTAGTGGCTCTTACTCACAGAATTCTGTTGTGTCTCACGTAGGTCGTTTTAACTTCGATTGGGATGAGAAATATCTCGTTGAATTCGCCTTCCGTTGTGACGGTTCTTATAAGTTTGCTCCCAAAAACCGTTGGGGCTTCTTCCCCTCTGTTTCTGCAGGTTGGGTAATGTCTCAGGAAAAATTCATCAAAGATATTGAATGGATCGACTTCCTTAAGATTCGTGCCAGCTACGGTGAAGCCGGTAAGGATAACTTGACAGCTTACCTTTACACTCAGCTGTACAACACCAAGAAAGACGGTTACATCTTCCCCAGTGGAGCTTCAATCCCCCTCGTATGGACTGACTCTTATCTTGATGACGGCCTCGTTTGGTCTACAACCAAGACTTACAACTTCGGTTTCGACATAGACGTTCTTCGTCGCAAACTCGGTCTCGAATTTGACGTTTACTACCAGCACACCTCTAACCTTCTCGAAGGTATCAGTAGCTCGTTCCCGACTTCACTCGGTAGCAATACTCCTAAGTATGAAAACTCAGGTGCTGTTGAAAACCGTGGTTTCGACTTCACTCTCAAGCATGAGCTCGTCGTAAACAAAGACTTCAACTACCGCCTGCGTGGTACGTTCGGCTTCGCCCGTAACAAAGTCCTCAAGAAGAAGATCAACGATGATCACCCCTCTTGGCGCAACACTATCGGCTATCCTATGGGCGCACGCTTCGGTCTTATCGCCCTCGGCCTCGCTCAGACTCAGGAACAGATCGATAACGCTCCCGCAGCTCCCTCCGGTACTCTCGGCCTCGGTGATATCCTCTATCTCGATACCAACGGCGACGGTAAGATCTCTTACAAAGGCACAGAGTCTGACTATGTCCGCATCGGTTACGGCGCTCTCCCCGAAATCTCGTTCTCTATGAACATGGACTTCAACTACAAGAACTTCTATCTCAACATGCTCTGGCAGGGTGTAACCCACGTTGACTATCAGCTCAACGGTGCTTGGGGAACAGGCCACACTGACGGTACTCCTTTCACCCGCTCGTTCTATAATGAAGCTAACTGCCCGAAATACCGTGTTGAAGAATCTTGGACTCCTGAAAACCCCAACGCTCGTTACCCCCGTCTGACAACTCTTGTCAACGGTAACAATGACGTTGCTTCTACCTGGTGGCTCGTCAACGGTGAATACCTTCGTCTCAAGAACCTTACCTTCGGTTACGATGTGCCCGAAAAGATTCTTAAGCACACTCCCTTCACTCGCCTGAACGCTTACATTGCAGGTACAAACGTTCTTACCTTCAGCCACTTCAAGTGGATCGACCCCGAGTCACCCTCGATTGCCGCAGGTTTCTATCCTCAGCAGGCTACTTGGAGCTTTGGTCTCAATGTTTCCTTCTAATCTGATAAATGTTTAGATCTAAGATGAAAAGAATATATATACCCGCACTCGCAGCTCTCTTGCTCGGTGCAACGGCTTGTAACGATATCCTTGATATCGAGCCGACAACCCAATATGGCGAAGAAGCTATCTGGCACAATCAGACGACTGCCGACTACTATATCATGGCGTCTTATCAGTTGTTCGATGATTATTCTCAGTTCCAGAATCTTACATCTCGCTTCTATGATGCCAATACCGACCTCTTCAAATCTACCATTTGGGATGCCGGTAACGAGGTCTACAACAAGTGTTTCATCCTCGGTGACCGTCTCCTCAAGAACAGCGCTTCGATGTTCGATTGCTGGGGAACAGGTTATGGTCGTATCAAACGCGCCAACCTCCTTTTGAACTCTCTTGAGAAACATGGTCCTAAATTCCAGGACGAAAAGTGGTGCAAGGTTCGTGAGGCTGAAATCCGCTTCTGCCGTGCTCTTAACTACTTCTTTATGGCTCGCGTTTATGGAGGTCTTGTTAAGCGTACAGATCACTCGGGCATCAATGGTTTCACCGATGACGGTGCATGTCCTGAAGACTGCAACCGCGCTCGTATGACTGAAGAAGAAACATATCAGTTCATTATTGATGAAATGCAGTGGTGTGCTGATGCTCTCGAAGGTCACGAATGGAAAGGCGATACCGAAGTCGGTCGCGCTACTCCCGGTATGATCTATGGCTTTATGTCGCGCGTCGCTCTCTACGGTAAGATGTGGGATGTAGCTGCCCAGGCAGCTCGTAAATGCGAGGAACTTGGTAAATATAGCCTCGTTGAAGACTATGCTAAGCTCTTCGATCATAACAACAATGCTGACAACCGCAAGGAAATCCTCTACGCTCTCTATTATAAGAAAGATTTGAAGATCCACAGCTACGATAGCTATATGCGTTCTCCCGGTGACTTCAATGATCTTAATAAAGAACCCTCAGGCCGAGTAATGCCTACTGCCGAACTTGCCGATTGCTTCGAATGGAAAGACGGTATTGCCTTCTCTTGGAGTAACTGGAAAAAGGCCGGCGCCGGTCACACTGACCCCTATACTGATCGTGAACCTCGTTTCCAGGCTACCATTCTCTATGATGGAGCAAAATGGCAGGATCGTGAAATCCAGTCTTATGTAGGTTATACATCTTCAGTTCCCGACGGTAAGGATAAATACACCGCATGGGAGGCTGCAAGCTCAACTCGTGGCTACACTCCTACCGGTTACTATATGCGTAAGTACCTCGTAGAAGGTCTTACCGATTGGATTACCTATGGTAGTATCAACACTGAGATCATGATGCGCTTCGGCGAAGTCCTCCTTAACGAAGCTGAGGCTCTTGCAATGCAGGGTAAGATTCAGGAAGCTCTTGTGCCCCTCAACCGTATCCGTTCACGCGTTCAGCTTCCTGCAAAAACTCTCGAAGATGCTCCTACTGTTGAAGCATTCATGAAGATTCTCCGTAACGAGCGTATTTGTGAACTCGCCGGTGAAGGATTCCGTTACTGGGACCTCATTCGTTGGGGCCTTGCTCAGGAAGTGATCGACGGTCAGTCTTACCATGGTGTCCTTATCAAACTTAGTGCAAAGGGTGCCAAGAGCTACACCACGGTTGATTGCGACGGCGGCCGTACACGCATGTTCCCCGAACGCTACTATCGTCTCTCTCTCCCCGCAGCCGAGCTAACCAACAACAAGCTGTGCGTTGATAACCCACTTTGGTAATTTTCTATTGTTGAAAACTATTATAAGCATACTACAATGAAACTTATAAAATCATTAATGCTCTCCCTCACCGCAGTGCTCGCACTCAGCTTGGTTTCTTCATGCGCGGAAGAAGGTAAGGAATTCGATCACGACAACAACCTTATTTCTCAGATGTACATGACCCTTAAGCCTGGTGGAGCAGGTCTTTCTCCCAATATTAAGGAGTATAATGCTCAGGGTGAACTGGTTCCCAAAGATCAGGTTACTCTTAAGACCGTTGAAGGTGGCTATGGTGTCATTGAATTCGTTATCGACCTCGAACTCAAAGGCGAATATGATCCCGAACACTGCTACCTTAATGCTTCTCTGACATTTGACGAAGTAATCGAACCCGGTCTTGCCGGTATCAAGAATATCACCAACCGTAATGCCGAAGGCGTTGCTCAAGGCATCGATGTTGTTTGCCGCTCTGGCATAGGTACCGTGCGTCCTTACAAGATTATTGGTTATTTTGAGGGCGAATATAAGATCACTCCCGAAAATTGATAAAAAATTACAATTATGAAATTCAGATATAACAAACATATTTTTGCCTTCGCTATCGGAGCGGTTGCTGCTATGTCTCTTTACTCTTGTAAGGATGACTCGACCGACGTTCTGATCACACAGGCATACATCGAGCCGGATGCATTCTTTGTTGAATCTGCTTCCGACAAGAACGTCTCTTACAAGGCTGTCCTTTCGGAAGATGGCTCTAAGTTCTCTATCCAGTTGCCCGAGAATCTCGATCCCGAGAAGGAACTCAACGGCGCCAAGGCTCACTTCTATCTTTCTATGGGAGCAACCTGTACCCCAGCTCTCTCAGAAGTTCAGAACTTCGCTGACCTTGACAACCCCGTTGTCTATACAGTAACTTCAAACGATGGCGGAGCTACCCGTTCGTATGTTGTCGACTACATGCTCGTTGGCCCGACTCAGGTAGCTAAGGGCGAAAAGATCCCTTCTGCAGATCGTATTGCTGCCAAGACTTGGGATCAACTTGGTTTCGGTACTCGTGCTAAGTTTGAAACTTGGGGCGAGTATAAGGATAAGGATGGCGATGACATTATGCTTCCCCTCAGCTTCGAACGTGGCGACCTCATGGGTATGCCCGCATTCTGCGGTCACGACAATGTCGTTGTTTTCGCTCGTGCTTATGCTCTCAACGGCAAAGAAGCTGATGCATTCAAAGTCTTTGACGCTACAACCCTTGCTCCGAAGGGAACACTCAACCTCGGTGGCATCAAGCCTTCTGAAGTCGTAGCTGTTTCTTCTGACTGGCATGGTAACATGATCGCCGCTGTTGGTCGCAAGGCTGCCGGTAAGTCTGATCTCTATGTTTGGACTTCGCCTGATGAAGCTCCTGTTCTCCTTGGCTCAACTCATACAAGTGTTGAAATCGAAGAGGGCAACGACGACGCAGGTTCTTATATCAGCGTTGCAGGTGACCTTCTCGGCAACGCAGCGATCGCCTTTGGTGGTCCTCGTGACGCAGACGGTACTCACTACAAGTACAATGTCTATGGCGGTCAGCTTAATGCTGAATATACCACAATTAAGACCGGTCATCCCTCTAACGATATGAACAGCTTCCAGATGATTTCGTTCTTCGGTCCGAAGAAATCTGACTCTTACCTGGTCGGTGATGCTCAGAAGTCTGAAGTTAAGACTGATGACTCAACATACTCAATGCGTGACGAGATTATGATCTATGTCAATGGTCCTGACGGCGACATGCGTGGTGTGATTGATTATCACGACACCGGCTACAACGGTTGGTCTTATGACCATGCTGACGCAGGTGCATGGTGGCAGCGTTCCGGTCAGTCTCTCAAGCGTAAGGGCGGCCGTCGTCCTACCGTTCACGCAATGGTGCTCAACGGTTATAAGTATGCATTCTGGACCACCGGTAGCAATACTATAGCTCGTACTATCATCACAGATACTTCTCTGAAAGAATATCAGACCAATCTCGGTTGCCACTGGGGCTTCGGTCAGACTACGCTCGCTTTGTTCGGTGACTTCGGCATGTGGCGTCGCGATTGCTACGGTTCTATGGCCGACTGGTATTATGATGATGAAGCAGGCGAAGGCCGAATTGCCGTATGGCTCGACCGCGTAGGTCTGGTTATGTTCAAACCGAGCTCTGTAGGCTTCGTAACTGAAAATTGATCACTTCATAATTTGTAATAATTTCCCCCTCCGCCGCCGGAGTGCCGTGATGGCATTCCGGCGGCTTTTTTATTTCACTCTCTTTCCTCTCTAACTGACTCTCAACATTCCATCTTCACGGGCCTTCTCGCCATTATCATCTGTATTTCCCAACCTTCGTTTTTATTATACCTTTTTCGCACTCCATTTTCCCTCTATTCCCCGCTATGTTAAAAAGGTTAAACATAGACTAAAATATTTTGCTCGTAAAAAAAAATTGCGTTAATTTGTAATGTTTTGCCATGGAGCAATCCTTTAAAATCTAAGAAAGTAAGCCTTGAAAAGATAATTTCAAATGAAATCCAATAAACTATTACAGTTTTTAATCCTTTTGATCGCTGTTCTATCCTCCTGTGCTACAGCTCATCGCGATGAAGGGCCCGTAGCCGAGATGGCACGTCGTCTTTTCCCGCAACACGCCGATAGCTTCGTTTTCGTAGTGGAGCCGGACTCTGCTGCGGCCGATCATTTCGCTATCGAGTCCCGCGACGGGAAAATTGTCATCACCGGTAACAATAATAATTCACTCGCCGTAGGCCTCAATCATTATCTCAAGAATTTCTGCGATGTCCGCGTGTCTTGGTACGCTGCTGACTCCGTCATAATGCCCGACAAGTTGCCCCTCGTTCCCGAAAAAATCGAGGCCGAAGCCGCTGTTGACAACCGATTCTTCTTGAATTACTGCACATTCGGCTACTCTATGCCTTATTGGAAGTGGGCTGATTGGGAGCGCATGATCGACTGGATGGCCCTCAACGGCGTCAACATGCCTCTCGCTATAACCGGCCAGGAATCAGTCTGGTATGAAGTCTGGCGCGAAATGGGTCTCACCGACGAGCAGATCCGCAACTACTTCACCGGCCC
>CAZULD010000007.1:0-15219 GCA_964621135.1 uncultured Bacteroides sp.
CGATTAAAAGGGAATCGAGTGAGAATCTCGAACAGACCCGCTGCTGTAAGTTCCATGATTTCATCACCATAATGCCACTGGCCAAGCAAGAGTGCGACGGCTGGGAAGGCGGTGAGAGAAAGGAATAAGTCAGAAGACCTGCCAATATTATTAACTCGCACTTATTGCGCTCGAGGTTAAGCGTAGCGACAAACATTGTTGGTAAAATGAAAACATCCTCTTTGAGGCTGTTGTGTGTATGTATATGCATGCATCATTCATACGTTTATGCAGACTGTTTTCCCGCTCTGTCGGCGGAAAGACCGGATACGGTCATTGCTCTGAATGATGTGACGGTAACTTCCTCTCCGCGTAAACTTGCTACGGTACAGGAATTAGCAGGAGCGGACCTTCAGGCCTTGTCGACCACATCGATTGCCGACGCTCTGAAATATTTTGCCGGCGTGCAGATTAAGGATTACGGTGGTCTCGGAGGACTTAAAACTATCAATGTCCGTTCTCTTGGAGCTCAGCATGTCGGTGTTTATGTTGACGGAATACGCATTACCAATGCTCAGAACGGCACAGTTGATCTGGGAAAGTTTTCATTATCAACTCTTGAATCTGTTTCTCTTTACAACGCAAACAAACTTGATGCCTGTCAGTCCGCCTCTGAATATGCTTCCGGGGCAACCGTCTATCTGCGTACCCGCCGTCCGACTGTCGACTCACTGTCTCTCACTGCCGGATGTTCTTCGTTCCATACATACATGGGACGTGTCAATGCTCAATTCTTCCGTAATGGCTGGAGTGGATTCATTGATGGCGAATATCTTAATTCAAAAGGAGATTATCCGTTCAGATATAAATCAGAGTATGAAGACACTGTCGGGCGACGAAAAAACTCGGATATAGAATATGGTCGTATAGAGGCGGCACTGTTTAAAAACGGATTCTCTTCACACCTCTATTATTATCAGTCCGAACGCGGCTGCCCAGGAGGTATAGTTCGCAGACTCTCTGACAAATATACCAACGTTGGTCGCGAATGGGACAAGGATCTTTTCGCTCAGGCCTCTTACAGGACCTTTATTCGCGATAAGGTCGAAGTCATGTTCAATGGTAAATATGCCTATGAATATCTCCGCTATTGCACAGACTATCCCGAAAATCAGAATACTGCCAAAGTAAATAATCACTATTATCAGCATGATGCCTACTTATCGGCGTCTGGAGCCTATTATCCTGTCAAATGGTTGTCTATCAATCTCGGCTATGACGCACGGACATCGTGGCTCGACGCGGATCTGAAGATCTTTCATCCGGTGCGCCGTCTTGATCAGAAAGCGGTTGCTGCAGCGCAAATTAATTACAGAGCTATCCGCATAGCTGCCTCTCTGCTTTATCAGCATTATAAAGACCATACACGCCTGAAGGTCGGAGCTGCAGATCCCCTTAAGCGAATGACTACGTCTGTCTCGGCTTCGTATGCCCTAAAGGAACTGACAGTGAGAGCATGGTATAAAACTATTTTTCGAGCTCCTACTCTTAACGACTTATATTATACTCAGGTAGGTAACCGAAATCTTAAGCCGGAATACACGCGCCAGTTCAACTTAGGTGCGGAATATAATCTATCTCTCCCTTCATGGCTGTTATCTATTCAAGCAGACACATATATCAATCATATAGATGACCGAATTGTATGTTTGCCCTTAAAAGGCACCTATACATGGTCGATGATGAATTATGGCAAAACCTTTTGCCGAGGCCTTAATGCTACAGCTTCCGGGCGCTATATCAATGGCCCGTGGAATTTCTCGCTGCTCACTTCCCTGACATGGCAACGTGACTTAAACCGCACAGACCCTGAAAATTCCAACAGTTATAACAAACCGATCTGCTATTCCCCCACTCTTTCTTTTGGCATAACAGCTATCGCGGCTTGGAAAAATTATTCAATAACCGTCTCTGAGCTTCATGTTGGAGAACGCATGTGGTCGTATGCCGACCCGGAAGATGTCCTTGCCCCTTACAATAATGTCGACATGAAGATTAATGCTCCTTTCCGGAATTTTATCCTTTCATTGGAGGTCAACGATCTCTTCGATGTCCAGTATGAGCACATTCCGCGTTATCCTATGCCCGGACGCAGTTTCAAACTTACCCTCACATATTCACTTTAATACATATTATAATATGAACATCCATCTGAAAAACCTTACTGCCGGATTGGCATTACTGATTCCTCTAATCAGTTCCGCCCGGGAACGCATCATCTTGCTCAATGAAGGAAACTGGCAGTCTGATAACGGAAAAATCACGTACTTTGAAGACGGAAAAGTTGTGAGTAATCAATGGTTCCGTGATGTCAACGGCTCGAAGCTCGGAGACACACCTAACGATATCATTGCCGTAAATGACGACCTTATCGCTATAGCTATCAACTGGTCTAATATCGTCCAGTTTATAACTCCGGATGGCAAGGCCGTTGCCGCTACGGAAGATGTTCCGAACAACCGCAAACTTGCTTCTGACGGAGATTATGTTTACATATCATCTTACGGCCACGAATGTAAAGTAAACGACATGTTTGTCGAATTTACCAAGGGCTTCGTCGCCAAGATCGACGCTAAAACTTTCAAAGTCGTTGCAGCAGTCGAAGTCGGTTACGAGCCGGAAGGCATCGCGTGGTACGACGGCTATCTGTTCGTAGCCAATACCGGCGGTTACGCGTTTCAAGAAGACCATGAATATGAGACAACGGTGAACATAATCGACGCGGGGACAATGAAAGTGGTGCGCACCGTAGATACCGGCCAGATTAATCTCTACGGTAAGATGTCGCAAAGTGGCAAATATCTGTGTATCAACTCTCCCGGCGACTATTACGAAGTGCCGGCAGCAACAATCATTTTCGACTGCGAAGCTGCGCTTAGCGATAAGGCCGACGAGGAGTGCTTCGTTATCCTACCTTACGCTGCGACATACAGTTGCACGACATTAGACGGCAATTTTTATGCTATTGGCTCGCGATACTCCTATTACACCGGTGAATATACTTTCAATTACATCACCGTTACCCCCGACGTAGTCATGGAGACAGGCGGCGCTGATGGTATTTATGAGGATTTCCCCGGCACTGTGCTCACCGACCTGAAAAAATTAGGCATGCCTTACGGACTGTATATTAATCCTTATACCGGTTACATTTACGCGACCGATGCCGGCGGATTTGTCGAAGGCGGTACACTCTATCAGTGGTCACCCGAAGGCAATTTACTCGGTAAATTCGGAGTTTACATCAACCCGGCTCACTTCCTTGCTCTTAAACCGGACGGTTATACGGGCGGCTTTGAAGATATAACAGTTGATCCTTCAGACATCAATCAGGACATCTATAATCTTCAGGGCATAAAAGTCACTAACCCCCTCCCCGGCCAAATCTACATCCGACGCGGCAAAAAAATCTTATATTAACATAAATCCAATCAATTTATTATGAGAAAAAATCTATTTCTTACATGTTTGGCAGCCCTTTGCGGTACTTCCGTCTGGGCAAGCCATGTGACAGTGACAATGAATACTGTCTCAACGATTATGAAGTTAACCGAAAAAGAATCAGGTACTGTAATCGAAGTCGGCGAACCAACCAAAAATGTGTATACGTTCGATGCTCCTGCCGGCCAATATGTTCTTACCGGTTATACTAAAGACGGTGAGACCGTCAACGGAACAATCGAAATAACTGTACTTGATTCGGATCAAGAACAGGAATTTAAAGTTTTGACAAATACCGCTTATGTTACAAATAAACATGAGGACGGATCTTTATGGACTGTTGAGGATGGAGATTACACTCTCGATGTTATAGTCAATACACGCGAAGGTGAGCGCCAGATCGTAACATTAGGTAACAGCACGACAGCAGGACGCTACACCTTCCTCGCTATTAACGGCAACAGCTACACAGCGTCCTTCATTCCAAGCGAAGCTCATCAGGCTGAAGGTTACACTACGCTCTACAAAGGCGGAACTCTGACTTTCAATGTAACTGTCAGTGGAAAAGTGCCATTAGCTGCTGACTACAGCATCAACCTTCCGAGCGAAGCCGAACTTATGATCGGTCTAAAATTCACCCACTTCACAAACTTTACTCCGGTTGAGCCGAACTCTATAGCAAATAACGGCGATACAAAAACGGTAACTTTCAGTCTCGCAGACGGTCAGGTATATAACTATCGTACATGGATGAAAGACGGACTGACTCAGGCAGGTTACTTTACAATGAATATTGATGAGGCAAAATGCCCGGTTATCAATTTCACACAAGACGATTATAAGGCTTTTGCTCCTAATCAGATCAACCACGATGCTCAAAGCAACAGTGGTTTTGAAACCGGTGATATATTTGTAAATATTAATCCGCAAGGTCATCTTCAACTGAATCTCGGTGATATTTTTGATGCGCACGCAATGCGCACATGGCAGTTGACCGACAACTCTACCAACAATTACTTTATGGAGCCTGATTTCCATTACAGCATTGTAGACCTTAACGGTGAACCAAGTACCGGTGTAATTGAAATATCTAACTCCAATACGACAACATCCCCTTGGTCACAGATCAAGGCCATTGGTAAAGGGACGGCTCTCGTACTTGTAACGTACGATGCAATCGGACTAAACTATTACAGCGGTGCTGACAAGAAACCTTATCTCGGTGGCGAATACTGGGGCGCAATCTGGCCGGAGAATACGGTAGTATATGTTGTTTCAGTAAACGAACCCGCAATGGGAATAGAGCCCAATATGACAATCAATGAGGAATATAATGAAGATGCCAAGCGACTTGCGGGTAAATGTGTAGACGCCGAACATGACGTATTTTACTATCTTGACACTGAGGAAGGAGCGTACTACACTTTTACTCCATCAGGGGTCGACAACGTGAGCATAGCTTATCCGACCATTGGTGATCATACGGTAACATATAGTGGCTTTGGCTCAGATGGAGTTACGAAGAATGAAGATGGCTCCTATACGTTGCTTCTTAAAAGAGGCAGACAGATTGTCAAGTTGACAAACGCTGTCGGTGAATCTGCCTATCAGGTTCTGACAGCCAAACCTTGTCATCGCGAAATTGTCAATACTTCAAGAGAAGAAGCAACTGATTTCCAACCCGGCGATAATATTGAAATCAGATATGACGGCTTGTTTCATCCGGCCAACAAACTTGCTGGCATCTACAACATGTCGGCATACGTGACATATAACGGTGTACCTAATGGAACATCGTTGATCCTGAGCGCCAATCAATATACATTCGGATCATCGGCCAAGGCACAGACTGTGACATTGAATATCCCCGAAGACTATGACACAGACAATGAACAGGAATTTGTACTTGACAATGGTGTCATCCAAGTCAACGGTTATGGTGATCCTATAGGGAACCACCGTAATATTAGTCCTCTTGCCGGGCGATCGCCAAACTTCACGGCTATTGCTCATAAGACTTATTTTGGCATGATACCGGAAGTTCGTCTCCCTATTACCCCTAAGGGTGCCTCAACATCGGGTATAGAGGATGTTACTGTAGATGGCGCTGAAGGTGCTGTTTACTATAACCTCGAAGGTGTGGCTTCTGATCGACCGTTCAAAGGCTTCAACATAGTTCGCACGGCCGATGGCAGAACCAATAAAATATATGTTCGATAAGTAGTATAGTGAGAAAAACGGTGGGGTCGCGTAACAAATTTCTGCCTGTTACGCGACAGCCACAAGAGGCCCAACGAACCGGTTCGTTGGGCCTCTTCTTTTATTAATTATGTGTGTCAGCTTATTCGCTATATACTTCTTTGTGGAAGCGGGGCGAAACGATTTCGTTGGCCGAGCGGGTAGCATAGTCACCCTCTGTTGAGATAAATACCCAGTCGATATCGTCAATGCGGCGGAGAAGGCTGACGAAATATGCTTCTGAATCCATGCCTGCGACTACAACTACGCGGCTAACACCGGCCTGACGTACTGCTGTTAATGTTTTATCAAATGATTTAAGGGCTATCTCATTGTGGGCTGCGTCTCGCAGATTGTCATCGTAAGTAAGTACTACGTCATGATAACCTTCAAAGGACGAACGCATCTTCTCTTCGTCGTAGAAATCCATGCGGCTTACTGTCAGACGAGTCTGTTCGAGCATGACTTTTTCGGGATAATCCACCATTGCGTTAACTGATAGGTCACGCGAAAGGAGTGATGACAATACGTTTGCAAAAACCTTGTTATTGGTTCCGACTAATGCTATTTCTTTCATAATCTTATTTTTTTAATTCGTTAGTTTATCTTTATAACACATTCCGACGGCTAAACGTTTTATCACCTCAGTATTTTTGGCTAACTTTGCAGTCATAATAATTCTGAAATCAATCATAATCATTCCATACAGTGGCTACGCTGAACGAAGAAATCAAACGCCGTCGCACATTTGCGATCATCTCCCACCCTGACGCAGGTAAAACTACCCTTACTGAAAAACTTCTGCTTTTCGGTGGTGCAATCCATATTGCCGGAGCGGTCAAGTCAAACAAAATCAAGAAAACCGCTACCAGTGACTGGATGGAGATTGAAAAGCAACGCGGCATCTCGGTTGCCACTTCAGTTATGGGCTTCAATTATGGCGATTACAAAATCAATATCCTCGACACTCCCGGTCACCAGGATTTTGCCGAAGATACTTACCGCACGCTCACTGCGGTCGACAGTGTAATCATTGTTGTTGACGTAGCAAAGGGCGTTGAGCAACAGACACGCAAGCTGATGGAAGTGTGCCGCATGCGGCGTACACCGGTGATAATCTTTGTCAACAAACTTGACCGTGAAGGACGTGATCCCTTCGAAATTCTCGACGAACTCGAAGCAGAACTTAAGATCAAGGTGCGTCCTCTGTCTTGGCCTATAAATATTGGCGCTAAATTCAAAGGCGTTTATAATATTTTCGAACACACTCTCGACCTCTTTACTCCCGATAAGCAGAAAGTATCGGAACGCGTGGAAATAGACAATGTCAATGATCCACGCATTGATGAGGCTGTAGGTGAGACTGACGCGGCCAAACTCCGCGAAGACCTTGAGCTGATCGAAGGTGTATATCCCGAGTTTGATGTCAACGAATATCTCGCCGGCGAGACAGCCCCTGTATTCTTCGGATCTGCCCTTAATACCTTCGGTGTAAAAGAGCTACTCGACTGTTTCGTTCAGATCGCACCGTCTCCTCGTCCGGTTGAGGCTGTTGAGCGTCTGGTTCGCCCGGAAGAATCTCAGTTCAGTGGATTTGTTTTCAAGATCCATGCAAATATGGATCCCAACCATCGCAGTTGCATCGCCTTTGTCAAAGTATGCTCCGGTAGTTTTGAACGTAACGCCAACTATAAGCATATCCGTTCCGGCAAAACGATGAAATTTTCTTCTCCTACTGCTTTCATGGCTCAGAAGAAAAATATTGTCGACGAAGCCTATCCCGGTGATATCGTGGGTATTCCCGATACGGGCAACTTTAAGATCGGTGACACTCTTACAGAGGGTGAGAACATCCATTTCAAAGGTTTGCCGAGCTTCTCTCCGGAAATGTTCAAATATCTTGAGAACGCTGACCCCATGAAGTCCAAACAGCTTGAAAAAGGCATTCAACAGCTTATGGACGAGGGCGTCGCTCAGCTTTTCATCAATCAGTTCAACGGTCGTAAGATTATTGGCACTGTAGGCCAACTCCAGTTTGAAGTTATCCAGTATCGTCTGCTCCATGAATATGGCGCTCAATGTCGCTGGGAACCTATTTCTCTGTATAAGGCCTGCTGGATTGAGAGCGACGATCCCGAAGCCCTTGCAGCCTTCAAAAAGCGCAAACACCAGTTTATGGCTGTAGATCGTGAGGGTCGCGATGTCTTTCTTGCCGACTCAAACTATGTGCTGCAGATGGCTCAGTCTGACTTCCCCAAAATTCGCTTCCACTTCAGTAGCGAGTTTTGAATTTCGGAGTCACTGAAATAAAGAATTCAAAATTTATACCCGGCATCGGCCGCGATAACACCGAGAGATAATCTTCATTGAAGAGATTGTTTACAGCCAGTTTCAAATGGAGATCTGCCGGATGGAATTTCAGAGCCTTCTCAAGCGTGACATTACTCATAAAGTATTTTGGAAGATATCCGGTTAGCGAGGTGTCGTTGCTGGACATTGTATATCTTTCGGAATAATAAGCCCACTTATAACCGAAACTCCAGCTCCGCCAAGACAGCCGGCCCGATATTGATGCCGAATGTTTCGGTACATACGGAAGCTGTTTGCCCACCGACTGATCCGCAGGTGACATCTTTTCACCTACATTAATCGAAGGCGTCCACGAATATGATCCTCCGATATTGAGATTCCAATCTTGATTAAACTGAGCGGCAACATCCGACTTAATCTCTACTCCATAAGAATGGACTTTTTTAACATTGCGCGGAGAAAAGAAGCCTTTGGTCGTAGGTAGCCATATTATCCAATCAGATATTCTCGAATCAAACCATGTCGCCTCTGTGCTGAAAGTGAGCGGCAACGGTTCATTCCATGCCAACTTAAAACTTGCTCCTGCATCATAGGTCCAACCAGATTCGTTACGCAAATCCGGATTACCACCGGGCAAGAAATAAAGATCGTTGAGCGAAGGGAATTTATAATTCTTAGAGACTGATCCTTTTAACATTAGATTGGCCTCTCGCCAGATAACGCCATCAATAAATAAGGCCGGGATCACCGGCGCCCATCTGTCTCCCGACATTTCCTGACGCAACACAACTGCGACACCGATATCCTTTTTCGGCTGCCATTTGGATGAGACCGCTCCCGACATTTCTATACGGGCCTTGTCATAACCTATAATGGCACGGTCTCCGTCGACCATGATCACATTTTTATCTTCAGATCTTACAAAGTGCTGATGCGCTGACAAGTTTGCTGTAAAATACCATTTATCGTTTACGCTCAGTTCACCTTCTCCTTGCGCATAGACAGTATTGACTCTGCTACGCGACCTTGTCATATCTGTCCAATATCCTTGTGTTACTTCGCGGCGGTAATCATACGCCATCTGAGTGTGAATATACCCTCCGCGCACCACCGTTCTATAATTAGTTGCGGAATGATTCCACGACGCGACTGCACGCAATGTCTGTTCTCTCTGACGATTCTCGAAATCGCGCTCGTCGCCGTAATCAGTCGTCAGCATCGGCAATTCGCGATTTGAATTGATGTACCAAGCACTTATCCCCAAGCGATCTCCTCCATAAGAATCATAATAGATTTCCTGCATTACATGGATGTCGCGATATGCTCCGCTTCGATTTCGTTCGGTCGGATAATACTGTCCTATTATATTATGCTCGTCATCATATATATTCAGTTTCTTATCGTGATTGATATATTTATAGTCATTTGGCGATGTCGAGCATGCTGCACGGGTCGTCATAGACCAATGGTCTCTACTGTATCCGACTCTTAAAAATTCATCAAATGTAGTGAATGATCCGATACCTTGAACATACTGGAGACTAAGTCCCGAATCTGAAACTGATGGAGCGGTCGACAGCCTGACAAGGCCACCGAGGCCACCTCCGGCCTCATTGACTGAAGATGTGCCGTGAAGCAACGCCGCATTATCAACAAAAAAAGATGGAATAGTCGAAAAATCAGTCATTCCGAGCATCGGATTATTGATTTTCATACCGTTCCATGTCACTTGCGTGTGGCTGGGTGATGTCCCTCTGAATGCGACTGTCGAGAGGGTTGCTCTGCCATAGCTCTTTACAAAAACCGACGAATTAAAAGTCAGAATATCAGCCATAGACAAAGCGATGTTGTCGCGTAGGGCAAGTGAATCAAACACCGTTTGTTGCACCCCGATATCTTTCATGGGTCTATTGGCGACAACAGTCACCTCATGAAGTTGGCGCTGAGCTTGTGCCACTATTGAGCAGACTGAAAGACCAAAGCCGGTTAATATCAAGAGTCGCTTTATCATTTCCAACAAAATGAACTCGGGGTTATTCCGACATAGAATTCATCAAGAAACCGTCCTGTGGCCGAATAGCGGTAAATTATTCCGGCCTGCTGATAGTCTATGGCGTCAGCGACGTAGATATCACTGTTGTACGGACTTACTGTCAGCGAATAATACTTTGTCGATCTACTTTCAAGGAATGGCTTGCGCGGCAATGACGCATCATCAATATCCATACACCAGACCGCGTCATTGATCCAATATAATTTGTCTCCCGAATTATCTGTTGTCAAGCCCGATACATTGTCGCCAAGTTTGAATGTAAAGCGCAAATCTATCTCGAAATTGTCGAGGTTGATGAGGCAAAGTGTAGGCGCTTCGTATCCGTATGGTGATCCTTCATAGCCACCGTCTGTGGTTACCCAAAGGCGATCATATTTGTCCACAACCATTTTAGAAGGCTGAATGCCGACTGTTATCCGATCGACAATCTCATCTGTCTCAGTGTCGATTTTAATGATGCTGTTTTGATAACTCCAGCAAGAACAATACACGTACCGTCCGACCTGGACCATATATTCGGTCGATCCGGTCTGCATTTCCATATCTTCCACGGTAATATAACCTGTAATCTCATAACTGCGCGGGTCAATTATACAGATCCGGTTATCCCAAAGTTGTGTGACGTATGCCTTCCGGTCGCTGACAAAGTGTATATATCGTGGAGA
Organism: uncultured Bacteroides sp.; assembly: GCA_964621135.1. Lineage (GTDB taxonomy): Bacteria > Bacteroidota > Bacteroidia > Bacteroidales > Muribaculaceae > CAG-873. The sequence continues at coordinate 10,747 of CAZULD010000007.1, forward strand.
TGTAAGATTCTCTATCCTACCCTTTTCTTTAAAAGTTTTTGTGTCTATCGCAAAGATAACGTGACTGTTGTTGACAACGATCCATCCTTTATCGCCATGAATAGTCATAGATTGGGCGACATCACCTAATTTCATACCGTTTGCCCTGTAGAACACTTCGTTTTCAATCATGTTGACCGACGGATCATAGAACGATAATGAAGCATTCCCATATTGAAAATTCCCCTCGTTAATGATGAATAGCCCATGCTGCGATGACTCAAAATCCTCTTCAAGCTGATAATCCCATTCCATGCAGCTCCCCATCGAGAGAACCACACAGAATAGGACGGCAGAAAAAATATGTTTCGGAAGTTTATTTCTCACTTATTTTTACTATCTCAGTTGAAAGTTCGCCTAATGGTCCGCACTGACCCTGCACTCCCGTTTGAATCTTAATGAAGTCTACATACTGCAAGTCTATAGATTGGCCGTCTTCCCTTATTGCATCCGCGAGATAAAACACATCATTGTTCGTTCCTATATTATCTGCATAGCCATAAGGAAGCGGATTAAGAAACCATTGGCCTATTGCATCCCGCTCTGTAGGAGCTTTGACAAATGTCCCCTTCAACGTATATGAGTCCCTGTTGATCCATGTCGGATAATAAGTCGGTTGCTTATGAACCGATGCCATATAGGCTATCGCACCTTCAGTGCCACGGTTATCCCGCCACTTCACATCTGAATTATCCGTTTCAGGTCTGAAATAAGTCACTTCATAATTCTGAATCGTTGTTTCTTCATCGCTTTCACTTCCTTTCAGTTCGTACCATTTGTCATCGGGTAATCCGTTACCGTTAGTATCCTGCATGACATACACAATTCCCGGCTCGTTAGATGCACCGCCTGTATTGATAAAAGCGTTTCCCTTGACTATAAAATCCCCGATTGAGTGACCGAAGCCCACTATAATATAGCCTCCGAAGCCACCCAGCGAAACTATTTCATTTTTTTCGAGACGCTTTTCCGCCCAGTCTGCAGCTTCGGCTGCAGTTATATCTCCGGTTGATTCATTGATAAACTGACCCGGAGCCGGAGTGTATTCATAAACTTTAAGTTTGCCGATATCACCTGTATTCGGATTTTCAGGTTCGGTTGTAATAACATTATCCTTGTTGCAGGCACTGAGTCCCGCAACAAGGATAAGGGATGAAAATAGAGTTAATTTGTTCATTTTGCTATTTTAAGACTCTTTGATCCGGCTCTTACTACATAGACTCCGGCCGGTAAAGATTCAATTGAGAATTCCGATTCTGAACTTGTCCTGACTATGCGTCCGCTCACATCATATACTGCGGTAAAATCAGCGTCAGCTACAGTAATCGTTTTTGTCGATCTGTCGTATGCTATAGACGTATTCGACGCCGCAATATCGTTGATGTTGCTTGACGATGAGGGTTTAACCATCAATTTATCCAGACAGAAGTAAGCAGGAGTATTATCTCCATAACTCCCGCTGTCTGTGCTCTTTAATGTAAAATAGATTTCATTCACGATCCCGAGATCACTCAGATCAACATAGCGCCAGCCTCGAGTGATAGTAAGATCGCCGTTATCGTACGACGCAAGTGTTACATCAATTGTTTTCTCGCTATCATCGGCAGTAACGCCGTGAATCGTCAGTGTAAAACGGTCTCCGTTAGTAAATGCCCGCGCATAACTGTCACCGTTTTCTATTGTGTAATAAGTGTAACTGTTAAGATTGACATACACTCCCACAGGTTCATACGCTTTGCCGTCATTAAAAGTCATATCGACCGGACGGGCGCTCATATAAGGAGAGTAAAATCCTACCAGATATGGCATTGCCGCATCAACTACGGGAGCGCCGAACTCATCAGTCTTGATCGTGCCGTCATCATTAAGCGCTATACCACCCTTGGCCATATTGCTGAACTGGTATGTTATGAAATTTTGACGCATACTGTTATCTGCTGAATTTGAAGCCGTAAAGCCCCACCATGTCATCCACTCTGCTATTGAGTTGTGGACAAATGAGAAGCATTGGCTTTCTATTGATTCAGCATCGTCGTCATAAGTTCCTGTCCAACAACCGCGATCCGAGTCAAATTCGAGTTGTGTGGTCGCCTTGGAGAGATCTAATACGATAATGTCGTTCTGGGCCGCGCAATGTAACCCACCGACAAGTGTTGCTATAAGTAAAAATTCCTTTTTCATTAAATTTTCCACCTTTAAGGTTTTGACTAAAATACTAATCCCGGTTACGCCAACTCAACGAGACGTAATCGGGATAAAATCAAAACCTTTTTTAGATCTTCCGTTCATAGCGGAAAATATATAAAGTTGACCCACTACCCGGGGTATACTCGTCTATCGGCAAAACGGCAGGTCTTCTGACTTATCTCGGTCTTCTCGCGCCTTCCCGATCCATGGATCAGTGACTTTATGCGATAGACATTCTTGACAGCGACTGCGCACATCGACCGTCATGAGACTTACAGCAGCGGGTACTGTCGAGGATTCTCACCTCGTTCCCTTTTAATGCCCTGATTATCGATCGACTCTTCGATCCGGCGGGCAACCATTTCGGTGCAAATTTAATAACAATTTATATTTTCTCCAAATATTATATGGAGGCCAACTCGACAAAAGCACAAATTATAGACTTTCTTATAGACTTTCGCATTCCATCAGCCACAAAGCAGATGACGCATCCGAGGGCATGCGCCAGTCACCGCGCGGAGAGAGGCATACTGAACCAACTTTTGGCCCGTCAGGTAGGCATGAGCGTTTAAACTGCTGAGCAAAAAATCTTCTGAAAAATACTGTTATCCAGTGCTTAATTGTCTCACGTTCATATTTTCCATCGAAAGCATTGAGAGCCAACGTAAAAATTCTTTTAGGCGTGAAACCTAATCTCAGAGTATAATATAAGAAGAAGTCGTGCAATTCATACGGTCCAACCAGATCCTCTGTTTTTTGCTTTATAGATCCGTCCGAAGCGGCAGGGATGAGCTCAGGACTTATCGGTGTGTCGATAATATCGAGCAATGTTTTGCGACACTGTTCGTCGACAACCTCATCTGCAAAATATCTGGTGAGGTGACGGACTAACGTTTTCGGAACACCGGCATTAACACCATACATTGACATATGATCACCGTTATAGGTTGCCCATCCGAGAGCAAGTTCCGAAAGATCACCCGTTCCCAGCACCATACCGCCGAGCTGGTTTGCGATATCCATCAGTAACTGAGTCCTCTCTCTTGCCTGAGAGTTCTCGTATGTAACATCGTGATTATCCGGATCGTGACCGATGTCTGCGAAATGCTGATTGACTGCCGGAACAATAGAAATCTCACGACTGCTTACACCCAGAGCTTCCATTAATTCAATAGCGTTGCGATGTGTTCGGCCCGTTGTGCCGAATCCGGGCATCGTTACACCACAGATACCTTTTCGGTCAAGCCCGAGACGGTCAAACGCTCTGACCGCAACAAGGAGAGCTAATGTTGAATCAAGACCGCCTGAAATACCTACAACAAGGTTTCGGCAATGTGTAAATTCCAACCGGCGACACAATCCGGCAACTTGAATATTAACGATTTCCTCGCATCGCTCACGCAATCTGCTGTCCGACGCAGGTACGAACGGCATCGGGTTAACTTTACGAAGTAATGTCTGATTCTCGTTTATGTTGTTAAAATCGCATTCGGTTACAGTGTATTGATGCACATTATTGCGTTTACGACAATCCGCAAACGATCCTATGTGTAGTCGGTCTCTCCGCAAAGCCTCGATATCTATATCAGTGACAGTTAGCTGCGGAGTATGTTGCCAGCGCTCGTTTACAGCCAGAATCACACCATTCTCTGCAATAACAGCTTTTCCGTCAAAAACAAGATCTGTCGACGACTCGCCATAACCAGCCGAAGCGTAAACATAACCACAAATACAACGTGCCGACTGCTGGGCAACAAGGTCTTTTAGATAATTATATTTTCCGATCAGATCGTCGCTGGCCGAGAGATTTACAATTACTTCTGCTCCGACCATGGCCGCATAGCAACTGGGGGGAACAGGTGTCCACAAGTCCTCGCAGATTTCTGCCCCGACGTTGACACCGTTGATCCGCACGATAGTTTTTGTCCCGAATACCACGTTTTCTTCCCCGAAAACAGAGATATTCTGGTGACATTCGGGTGCACCGGCCCACCATCGTTTTTCGTAAAATTCGTTATAATTTGGGATATAGGTCTTCGGTATAATTGCGAGGACTCTCCCTTTAATAACAATAGCACAATTATAGAGCACCCCGTCTATCACCAACGGTGCCCCGACAACGACAGCAGGAACATCATCTGTCTGAGTAGCAGCAATTATCTCTTTAATACCTGGCTCAACTGCGTTTAAGAGTGTTGCATTATGAAAAAGATCTGCACAGGTGTAACCGGTGATACACATTTCCGG
>CAZULD010000007.1:15319-28294 GCA_964621135.1 uncultured Bacteroides sp.
CCGTCGCTTTTAGCTACTGCCGGATTGCGATGAGTCTCTATGAAAAGGCCGTCAGCACCAACTGCAATGCCGGCTCTCGCTATGGTTTCGATTAATTCCGGCCGTCCGCCTGTCACACCAGATCCTGTATTCGGTTGCTGGAGCGAATGGGTCACGTCAAGTATAACAGGTACTTCACCGTCACATTTCATGGTCGGTATTCCGCGGTAATCCACCACGAGGTCGCCGTAGCCGAATGTTGTGCCTCGCTCCGTCACAGCCACTTGATTGTTTCCGCTGTCTATGACCTTCTGAACGGCAAATCGCATGGATTCCGGCGCAAGAAACTGCCCCTTCTTTATATTAACCATCTTTCCCGTCCGCGCGGCAGCCACCAGTAAGTCTGTCTGACGGCAAAGGAAAGCCGGGATCTGAAGTATGTCGACATATTCGGCGGCAATTTCAGCTTCGACTGCTTCATGAATATCTGTTACTACGGGGACTCCGAATTCATCTCTGACCTTTTTCAATATTTTCAAAGCCTTTTCATCGCCGATACCTGTAAACGAATCGACTCTCGAACGGTTCGCTTTACGGTAACTGCCCTTGAAAACATAAGGTATATTCAGTTTTTGGCATATAGGTACAATTTGAGCGGCAATATCGAGAGCCATTTCTTCTCCCTCGATGACACACGGTCCGGCGAGCAAAAAGAAATTATTGTCGACCGATGATTTCAGATATTCTAATGTTGTCATAATTTCTTGGCTTGAGTGATTATATGAAATGTATCGCAGGCGACAAGCGCAGCGGTCTCTGTCCGCAGGCGGTTATCGCCAAGGGTGACGGGTATGAAGCCATTGTCTATCACCATTCTGATTTCTTCCGGCGAGAAGTCGCCTTCGGGCCCGATAAGTACACATGCTGATCGTCCTGCTTCGTATTCACGCGCCAGTAACTTACGCTCGACCCAGTCTTCGCAGTAAGCCACAAAGCGCTGACTGTCTTTGCTGACCGTATTGAGAAATGCCTGCAGGGGCATCATATCGTCGATCTGAGGTAGTACGGCCTTCAGAGATTGTTTCATCGCTGATACAGCGATTTTTTCAAGACGCTCAGTCTTCAACTCCTTACGTTCCGATCGCATACATTTTACCGGCACGATACGGTTAACACCTATCTCGACCAGTTTTTCAACCAGCCATTCCATGCGGTCGAGATGTTTTGTCGGAGCAACTGCTACGGTAATGTTAAAATCCCATACCGGGGGTAACGCTATCCGTTCGATAATCTCCACTTCCGTCCGCTTGCTGTGGGCAGTGACGATCCGGCAGCGATAAAGATCACCCTTGCCGTCGACAAGTTCTATTTCATCGCCGGCCTGCATTCTCAGCACTCTGCAGCAATGCTGTGAGTCGCTTTCAGGAAGATATGCCGATGTTTCTATGTCCGGTGCGTAGAAGCGTATCATCAGTCAGGTGTTAATCTACGTTGACCTTAACCTTATGGTCGATGATCTCGGCTGCGTCGGCCCCTGCTGCTGTAGCTTCTGCCTCGTAGACTTCAAGTTTGGTCGGTTTGGGATCATTCTCTTTAAATATGAAGTAGAATAATACGCCCACGATCAAAGCGTAGCCGGCAAATATATACCACGATATGCGCCAGCCTTCAAGTTGTTCGACAGCGTTAAGCCCCGGAGCGAACACATATTTATTTACGATAAATGTTCCGGCCAGCCATGTGCCCAGTGAAGCACCGACACCGTTTGTCATGATCATGAACAGACCCTGTGCCGATGAGCGTAATTGCGGAGTTGTCTGCTTGTCGACGTAGAGACCGCCTGACACATTGAAGAAGTCAAAGGCGACACCATACACCACGCACGACAGCATCAGCATCCACACGCCCGACATACTCGTGTTACCCATACCGAAAAGCCCGAAGCGGAAAACCCAAGCAAACATTGCGATCAGCATTACGCCCTTGATGCCGAATCGTTTCAGACACATAGGGATAAGGAGTATGCAGAGTGCTTCACTACACTGCGACAACGAAATCAGGAAAGTTGAGTTCTTAGCGAAGAAATCGTCAGCATATTCCGCCACTTCCTTAAACTGTTCGATGAATGTCGTACCGTAACTGTTGGTGATCTGGAGCGAGACGCCCAACATCATACTGAAGATAAAGAACACTGCCATTTTCCGGTCTTTAAACAGTTTGAAAGCTGTCAGACCGAGCGAATCAGCCAGCGACGCCGATGCTGACTTGTTTATAGGACAGTTCGGCATCGTCAATGCGTATATTGCAAGAATAATACTGATCGCGCCGCAGGTGAATAGCTGCCAATAAGTATTCATTATCGCCTGACCGTCAATCTTTACGAAATTGACAAACCATTCAGCGACAATGAAGCCGACAGTTCCCCATACGCGTATCGGGGGGAAATCTTTGACCGTATCGAGATTGGCTCGCGTGAGAGCATTAAATGCCACAGAGTTGTTCAATCCGATTGTCGGCATGAAGAATGCCACTGATAAAGTATAGAAAGTAAACAGAGGTCCGAACTCGACATTAGCCCCGGCATCCATTGCATACCATCCCGCTGCAAACATAAATGTTGCGGCAAGAACATGGCAGAGACTGAGCATTTTCTGCGCCGGGATAAACCTGTCGGCCAGCACACCGATCAGCCCCGGCATTATCAGTGACACAAGACCTTGGACCGTATAGAACCAGAAAATATAATCGCCCAGATTGACCGAGCGCAGATAGAGTCCGAGTGACACGAGATATGAGCCCCATACGGCAAACTCGAGGAAGCCTAATGCGGCCAGACGTGTTTTTATTCCTTTCATGATTGGCATTGATTATTGGATCGTACGAAAATTGCTCTGCAAACATAATCAAAAAATCTGAATCTGAGCGAATTTTTTTTGAATAACAGACACTGTTGAAAATTCGTGGAACAAAGATTTTGTGAAACAAAGATTTTTGACTTACTTTGTAATCTGATTTGTCGCTTCTCGCGCGCACAATCTATAAAAGTAGACTTATCTCAATTCAAATATGGGTAAAATCATAGCAATAGCCAATCAGAAAGGCGGTGTTGGCAAAACCACTACCACCATCAATCTTGCTGCTTCTCTCGCCAACGAGGGTAAAAAGGTGCTTATAATCGATGCCGACCCTCAGGCTAACGCCACTTCGGGCTACGGTATTGATCCGCGTTCGATGTCATCTTCCATCTATGAGTGTCTTGTCGACGGCTACCCTATCGACGGTTCTCAGGTCAAGACTTGCATGGACGGTCTCGAGCTCGTCGGCTCGCGAATCGACCTTGCCGGTGCCGAACTCGAACTTATCAACAAACCTTCACGCGAAAACGTCCTCGCCGAGCTCCTCAAACCGATTGCCGATAAATACGATTACATCCTCATTGACTGCTCGCCTTCGCTGGGTCTCATAACCGTCAACGCCCTCACGGCTGCCGACTCTGTGATTATCCCTGTCCAGGCCGAATATTTCGCTCTCGAAGGCATCAGCAAGTTGATGAACACTATCCGTATCATCAAGTCGCGTCTCAATCCTTCCCTCGAGATCGAAGGCTTTCTTCTTACGATGTACGATGCCCGTTTGCGTCTCGCCAATCAGATCTACGAAGAGCTCAAGAGCTATTTCGGCAACATGGTTTTCGACACCGTCATTCCCCGCAACATCCGTCTGAGCGAAGCGCCCAGCCACGGTCTTCCCGCCATACTTTATGACCCCGAAAGCCGCGGCGCAACCAGCCATACACTCCTCGCCAAAGAAATCATTGCCAAACATCGTCACCAAAACAAGGCCTGAATATGTCACATCCTAAACGCAACGCACTCGGTCGCGGTCTCGAATCGCTTATCCCTATGGACGATACCCCCGCGCTCGGCACATCGGCCATCAGCGACATTCCCATTTCGCAGATCAATCCCAACCCTGATCAGCCCCGTACTAACTTCGATGAAGATGCGATAGCTGAACTCGCCACATCTATCCGCGAACTCGGCATCATCCAGCCTATATCTCTACGCAAGGTCGGCCCCGAAAACTACCAGATCATCGCCGGTGAGCGTCGTTACCGCGCCGCTAAACTCGCCGGATTGACATCGCTGCCTGCTTATATCCGCACCGCCAACGAAGCCGAGCTCACCGAAATGGCTCTCATCGAGAACATTCAGCGCGAGGATCTCAACGCAATCGAAATCGCCCTCACATTCAAGAAGCTCATCGACCGTTACGCCCTCACACAGGAGCGTCTCAGCGAACGCATCGGCAAAAAACGCGCCACAATCGCCAATTTCCTCCGTCTGCTCAAACTTCCGGCCGAAGTTCAGCTCGGACTCCGCGACAAACGCGTCGACATGGGTCATGCCCGCGCATTGCTGACCATTTCCGATCCCTCGCTCCAGTTGAAGCTCTATAATGAAATCCTCAACAACGGCCTCTCGGTGCGCCGCGTCGAAGAACTCGCCAAGGCTTACGAAAACGGCGAAATTCCCGCTGCTCCTGCCAAATCAAAGCCCGCGGGCGGCTCTCGCTACAAATCGAGCGACTTCGACATTCTGAAAAAGCATCTTTCAGCGACCTTCAACACTCCCGTCCAGTTCACATGCGACAAATCCGGTAAGGGACGCATTACCTTCCCCTTCAGGAACGACGACGAGCTTGAGCGTCTCATCACCCTTTTCGACAACCTCAAACAATCTGTCAACGACAAGCCTGCTGATTGATGCAAAGACCGTCGATACATAGAATTTGTCTCGTTCTGACGCTTGCTGTCCTGTCGGCCTTATCGGTTTTTGCCGACGAACCGGCTTCGCAGCGCGCCCGTCACATGCCGGCCCGCAAGACCGCCAAAATATCCGTGCCCGACTCGGCTGCCGTCGCCGCTCTCCCCGACTCTATCCCGACAGGTGCTCCGACCGAACAGCAATCCGACGTCATCGAATCCTCGCTTGACGTCATCGGCGACTCTGTCATTATAGCCCCCGTTGACACCATTCCCGTCAAAAAACCGAGCAAATACGACGTCTGGGAGCCCCGCGCCGTAGAGTTCAATCCCGATCCTACCCGTGCCGTCTGGATGTCAGCGCTTTTCCCCGGCCTCGGCCAGATCTATAACCGTCGTTATTGGAAACTCCCCATTGTCGTCGGCGCATATCTCGGCCTCGGCTACGCCACATCTTGGAACAACGGCATGCTCAACGACTATACCCGCGCCTACCGCGACATCATGGACTCCGACCCGTCGACCAAGTCATATATGGACTTCTTCCCCCCGACGACAAGCGAATCTGACCTTGACAAGACATGGCTCACCAACGTCCTGCGTTCGCGTAAGAACTTCTATCGCCGCAACCGCGATCTATGTATTATATGTATGATCGGTGTCTACTTCGTCGCGATGGTCGACGCCTACGTTGATGCCTCCCTCTCTCATTTCGACATTACCCCCGACCTGTCGATGGACGTTGCTCCGGCCGTATTTATTGACGGCCGTAACACACGCCCCTCCGTCGGCCTTATGTGGGCTTTCACCTTTTGATCCTATGCCAAACTAATCATAATGATGACTCCTTCTCCAAATAAAATCTTATCCTGTGCGCTCTTGATGTTCGCCGCAACGCTTACGGCTCACGCTGACACAAGCGTTCGCGACCTTCAGTCACCCGCACCGACTACAATCTATCCCGAGAGCTTCGAGACCGACACCCAGCAGATGCTCGAAGGCTGGTATCTCCGCAACTTCTCCGAGCTCGACCGCGACGCCGACAGCCGCGACAACGTTACCGTCGACGATAATACCATCATCGAACGCCTTGCCGCCCTCCCGACTGTTATCGAGATGCCCTTTAACTCCGTTGTCCGCAACTACATCGACATGTACACCCTGCGCCGTAAGCAACTCGTCGAGAACATGCTCGGTCTCAGTCAGTATTATATGCCGATCTTCGAACAGGCTCTCGACCGCCACGGTCTCCCGATGGAACTGAAATATCTCCCTGTCATCGAATCCGCCCTCAACCCCGTCGCCGTCTCTCGCGTTGGTGCGACCGGCCTGTGGCAGTTCATGTTGCAGACCGCTACCGGCCTTGGCCTCGATGTCAATTCGCTCGTTGATCAGCGTCGCGACCCCTATGCGGCCTCCGAAGCCGCTGCCGTATATCTCAAGCAGCTCTATGATATGTTCGGCGACTGGTCGCTCGCCATCGCTGCCTACAACTGCGGTCCCGGCAATATCAACAAGGCTCTCCGCCGCGCCGGTGGAGGCAAAAAAGATTTTTGGGAAATTTATCCTCTCCTCCCCGTGGAAACCAGAGGCTACTTCCCTTCGTTCATCGCCGCAAACTATGTGATGAACTATTACGACAAGCACAACATCTCTCCGGCCCTCGCCAAGCGCCCCGTCGTCACCGATTCGATCCACATTAACAAGCGCGTCCACTTCAACCAGATTTCCGACGTTCTCTCCATTCCCATCGACGAAATCCGAGCCCTCAACCCCGCTTACCGTCAGGATATCATCCCCGGCGACATCAAACCGGCCTCTCTTGTTCTTCCCTCCCTGCAGGTCTACGCTTACCTCGCCAACGAAGACTCTATCCTCAACCATAACGCTTCGCGCTACGCTCGCCGCAACGTCGTCGAGCCCGCTACGGGCATTACTCGCACCGGCACCGACGCCAAAGGCGAATACGTCGAAGAGGAGACCCTTCTCTATCACACTGTAGCCAAGGGCGAAAACCTCTCGTCGATCGCTAAGAAATTCGGCGTCACCGTCAGCTCAATCCGTCAGAACAACAAGATTGGCAAAAGCGTCCGCCGCGGCCAGAAACTCAAGATCGTGACCACTCACCGCCGCTACATCGAGTCCGAGATCATTCCCGACAGCATTCCCCTCGACAGTGCCGCCGTGCTTAATGTCCCTGTCGACTCTGCTCTTGCCGTTCGTCCTGAGCCTGATTCTGTCGCTGTTAACGATCCGGTTGCAGAGCCCGCGCCCAAGCCCGAACCTCAGTCTAAGCCGGCCGCAAAACCTGCCGCTCAGCAAAAGACTCAGAAGCCTGCATCCAAACCCGCCGCAAAATCGACCACATATACCGTCACCTCGGGCGATACCCTTTACAAGATCTCCCGCAAATTCGGTGTCTCCGTCGACGCTATCAAGAAAGCCAACGGCCTCAAGAATGATAATCTGAGCATCGGTAAGAAACTTACCATTCCTAAAAAATAACCGATTACAAATAAACCAATCATATTTTTAGCGATGAAACAAGACATCCCTAATGGAGTCGATATTCCTCAGCCACCGATGACTGACGTCGATCCCATCGAAATGCCTGACAACGCATTTCGCGAACTCGCTCAGGACGAAACATATCGTCCCGTGATGAATCCCGCCCATGATTATGCCGAAGTTACCCCCTACTCCGTCACTATGGGCCTCATTCTTGCCGTAGTCTTCAGTGCCGCAGCCGCTTATCTCGGTCTGAAAGTCGGTCAGGTCTTCGAAGCAGCCATTCCTATCGCCATCATTGCCGTAGGTCTCTCCGGAGCTTTAAAAAAAGCCAATCCCCTCGGCCAGAACGTTATCATCCAGTCTATTGGTGCTTGTTCGGGTGTGATCGTTGCCGGTGCTATCTTTACCCTCCCGGCCCTCTACATCCTTCAGGAGACTCACCCCGAGATTACCGTCAACTTCCTCGAGATCTTCCTCAGTTCGCTCTTCGGTGGTGTCCTCGGCATACTTTTCTTCATTCCTTTCCGCAAATACTTCGTTAAGGACATGCACGGCAAGTATCCCTTCCCCGAAGCTACCGCCACGACTCAGGTACTCATCAGCAGTCAGGCCAAGACCTCTAACGGCGGTCAGGCCAAGACCCTCCTCATCGCTTCGCTCGTCGGTGGTATCTACGACTATCTCGTAGCCACCTTCGGTCTTTGGGCCGACAACATCTCTACTGCCGCCTATTCGTGGGGCCAGACTCTCGCCGCCAAATTCAAATTCGTCGCTTCGTGCAACACCGGCGCCGCCGTCCTCGGTCTCGGCTACATCGTCGGCCTCCGCTACGCCTTTGTGATCTTCGCCGGATCTATTTTCGTCTGGTGGTTCATCATTCCCCTTATGGGTACTTACGGCACACCCGACATCGCCGCTATGGATCCCTCGGCTATATTCAAGGACTACGCCCGTCTGATCGGCATCGGCGGTATCGCCATGGCCGGCATCATCGGCATCGTCAAGTCTTGGCCCATCATCGCCCAGGCCGTAGGTCTTGCCGCACGCGAGCTCAAGGGCGCATCCGCTGCCAAGAGCGAAGTACGCTGGCAGCGCGATATATCGATGAAACATATCGCCTACTTCATCGCCATCGCCCTCGTCGCCGTGTTCATCTTCTTCTGGATCGGCGTTATCCATTCCTTCACTCAGGCCCTCATCGCGTGGGTTGTCGTTACCGTTATCGCCTTCCTGTTCACCACCGTGGCCGCCAACGCTATCGCCATCGTCGGCTCTAACCCCGTCAGCGGCATGACCCTTATGACCCTTATCATCGCCTCGGGCATCTTTGTTGCAATCGGTCTCAACGGCACTTCAGGCATGGTTGCCGCTATGGTTGTCGGTGGCGTTGTCTGCACCGCTCTGTCTATGGCCGGAGGCTTCGTTACCGACCTTAAGATCGGCTATTGGCTCGGTTCGACTCCTAAGAAACAGGAGAGCTGGAAGTTCCTCGGCACACTCGTTTCGGCTGCTACCGTTGGCGCCGTCATCCTCATGCTCAAGAACGTCTACGGCTTCTCTGGCCCCGATGCCCTCGCTGCTCCTCAGGCCAACGCTATGGCCAAGGTTCTCGAACCCATGATGATGGGCGGCGACACCCCTTGGACTCTCTATATTATCGGTGCAGTCCTCGCCCTCATTCTCAACTGGCTCGGCGTCCCTGCCCTCGCCTTCTGCCTCGGCATGTTCCTCCCCCTCCACCTCAACACACCCATGCTCGTCGGTGGCCTCGTCTCGTGGTTCGTCGGCCGCAGCTCCAAAGATCAGGCCGTGGCTAAAGCCCGCAACGACCGTGGCACGCTCATCGCCTCGGGCCTCATCGCCGGTGGTGCCCTCTTCGGCGTCCTTGCTGCTGTCACCATCATGTGCGGCCATCAGGTGCCCGACAACGGTGGCGACTTCGTTCCCCAGATCCTCGGCGTCGTGGTTTATGCAGCCCTTATCGTCTACCTATACCGCAGTGCGATAGGTAGCAAGAAAAAATAAAAAACAATAATTGTCCCCGATTCAAACGAAGCGGGGTCGGCAGCATGAAACTGTCGGCCCCGCTTTTATTTTAACAATGGTTGTCTCCGGGTGTTATTCGAACTTCTTGCGATGGAATATGAAATTACGTCCCAGATATTTTTCGCGCACGATCGGATTCTCAGCCAGCTCCTCTGACGTTCCCTGAAACAAGATTCGGCCGTCGAAGAGCAGATATGCTCGGTCTGTGATACTCAGCGTCTCTGGCGCATTATGGTCCGTGATAAGTATGCCGATATTCTTTTCCTTCAGCTTGTAGACGATCGACTGAATATCCTCCACAGCGATAGGATCCACACCCGCAAACGGTTCGTCAAGCATGATAAACTTCGGGTCTATCGCCAGACAGCGGGCTATCTCCGTGCGTCGGCGTTCACCGCCCGACAGACGGTCGCCTAAATTCTTGCGCACCTTCTGCAGACGGAACTCCGATATCAGGCTCTCCAGCTTCTCCTGCTGATATTCGCGCGAGGTGTTAGTCATCTGCAATACCGCGCGGATATTATCCTCCACACTCAGCTTGCGGAACACCGACGCCTCTTGGGCCAGATAGCCGATGCCGTTCTGAGCGCGTTTGTAGACCGGATACTTCGTAATGTCGAGATTATTGAGGAAGATTCTGCCCTCATTCGGCTGCACAAGACCTACCGTCATATAGAACGTCGTCGTCTTGCCCGCTCCGTTAGGCCCTAACAGACCGACGATCTCACCCTGCGTCACATCGATCGACACATGGTTCACCACCGTGCGCTTGCCGTACTTTTTCACAAGATTATCCGTGCGGAGTACTAACTTGCCATCCTCCGCGGCCTTTTTCATCTCCTCTTCCGCCGTCTCGGCCGCTACGAGCTCCGTTTCCGTGAACTGCGCCACGGGCAGTTGCTCGTCATCCTTGCGTTTCAGTTCAAAATTGATTCCCATTTCGTTCAGTCATTTTTTTGGCTTCTGCGCAGACGGCTTTCGATATAATCCGTCAGAAGATTGATAGCCACGATATTGCTGCCGCCCTGCGGAACAATGATGTCTGCAAAGCGTTTCGACGGCTCGATATACTGGCAGTGCATCGGTTTCAGCACATCCTGATAGCGGTCAATCACCATTTGAGGAGTACGGCCGCGCGAAATGCAGTCGCGGGCAATTACCCTTATCAGACGGTCGTCAGGATCTGCGTCGACAAACACTTTCACATCCATCATCTCGCGCAGCAGAGGATCGTTTAGCACCAGAATGCCCTCCACGATAACAACATCGCGCGGCTCCACTCTCACAGTCTCCTCTTGGCGCGTACATGTCAGATAAGAATAAGTCGGCATATCGATAGCCTCCCCGCGTTTCAGCTTCATTAGATGATCAGCCAACAGAGGCCATTCTATAGCCGCCGGTTCGTCGAAATTGATCTTGCTTCTCTCCTCCGGCGGTATATGACTCGAATCCTTATAATAAGAATCCTGCGGAATCACAGCCACTTCCCCGGCCGGAAAGCTGTTTAAAATCTTGTTGACAACAGTCGTTTTGCCTGAACCGGTACCACCGGCTATACCTATGATTAACATTAGCCTATCAGTCGTTTGTTATACATTCCCGCAAAGATACAAAAATTTACCAACAATCCCCCATCCCAACCCACCTATCTTCGCTATTTCATCTATTCACCTTCATCCAATCTCCACTCTAAAATATCTGCCGGCTGACATTCAAGCACCTTGCATATCGCGTCGAGGGTTGAAAATCTGATCGCCTTTGCTTTCCCGGTCTTGAGTATTGACAGATTGGCCACTGTTATACCCACCTTCTCCGACAGCTCCGATAATGACATCTTTCTTCGCGCCATCATCACGTCAAGATTTACTATAATTGCCATATCTACATTGTTTTAGATAGTTAGACGCTGTTCTTCGGCCGCTTGCGTTCCGAGTTTGTAAAGATACGCAATTATCAACAACAAAAGTCCACCAACTATATATGTTGTATGATTGGGCTTCATTATAGGATTTAAAATTATTTGAAGCCAATCCCATTCATACCCGTTTAAGTGTCGTATATACATTCTTATGAAGCCATTAATGTACGATAAGCAAAAAAGCCCCACTGCCGTACCTATCAACCAACGGTGATTATTAGGAATAATAACCTGCCGACTCTTATTTATTCCTCGCAGTATCCCTATCAAAAATATCAATACAAATCCAATCAGCAGACAATGTACACAAATACCTATTTTCCCTAATAGATCAATATAATCCCTGAAAAATATTGCGTATAGACCATAACACAACGTTAATATACAAAAGCATATACACAACCATGCCGTAATTTTGATCGCCTTAAAATTCAAATTAGCCATAATTTTAATAATTGTTTTTCAATGATTATTTATCGTTTTTCGATATGCAAAATTACACAATAAATCCCACCCTCCAAACTTTTCCCCACTTTTTTTTAATCTGCTTTCCCTATCCCGCCGTAGGGTCGCGACTGCCACTTCGCCATCCCCTAAAATAGCTATATTAGCTACCTAAGCTATAATTCTCCCAATAAATCTTCGCGCCCTTAGCGTCTCCGCGTGAGACTAATCTCAAACTCCTACCTCATCACTCTGACCTAATTTATTATCCCTTCGCGCCCTCTCCGTCCTTTGCGTGAGGCCCTTAATAATCTTAGCGTCCACCGCGTGCGCCTCTAGACTCGTCCGAAATGTCTGACTTGTCCGACTGGTCCTTCCCCATTTTCCCAAGCGGTCGGAGACCGCGCCATTTTGCGAACCCCAGCCAAAAGCGCACAGCGCGTGGCTGGGGTAAAACCCTCACCTCACTCCTCCAGCCTCGGCGAGGCTGAACCTCCCCCCAATTTCCCTTTCTCTTAGCATCCTTAGCGTCTCCGCGTGAGGTCTTTCCATTCGCCCTCCCCGCCCTTTGCGTGAGATTTTACCACTCTACAAAACGCCCCTATGCCTCTAACCTACAACCCATTGTAACTAATTTCCGCATTTTCACACATGTTAAACCACACCACCTGCAAAATATCTGTTTTTTCGATTTACCTATTCCCTAACTTTGCACCATCAATCATTCAAAACAACTATCGTTTATGCATACCAACTATCAACCCGAACTACTCACGGCACATACCGCCCCGATCCACCTTTGCCGTATCCGCCGCTACGACCTTCCCGCTTACGGCGAGGCCCTCTTCAACGCATGGCGCCAACTCGACCGTCAGGCCCGCGATGCGTCATCATTCTGCTTCCCCGCGTGGTGCCATTTCGAGCTTCTCGACCGCGACGGCAACATCATTTTCACCTCTGAGTCCGAACTCCTCGGCACTGACGACGCCGATATCCGCTCGACAAAGATTCCCCTCCTTTATCAGAGCGCCAATCTCCTCGCTCCGATCCTTGTCACTCGCCGCGCATGGCGTCCCGAGGTCGCTCCCGACGACATTCCCGCTCACCTCCGACTCGATGTAGCCAAAGTTAACATCTACGTCCGTAGCACCGTCGACATCCCCGAGTGGGAGATCTCCGTACCCGCTGCCGACCTGATCGAGTCCTTCACCTACCATCGCATCATCATGTCTCGTCGCGCAGAAACCGACGCGCACTTATATCGCACCGTCACCCTCAAAAGCGAGAAATCCCGCCCTTCACGCCCCGCCAA
>CAZULD010000008.1:0-28074 GCA_964621135.1 uncultured Bacteroides sp.
AGACGCCATACATAGTCGACGCGCAGGCAGCGGAAGATGTTGGCTATGCCGACGGAGGCTTCCATGTATGGGCCGTCGCTCATGCGTGATATGCGTGCCAGCGGAGGGTAGGCGAGGAGCTGAGGATTGAGCGAGGGGAGGTTGCGGTCGCTCAAACGTCCGTAGAAGCCGCTGAACGAGAACACTTCGCGGAGACGGGCCTTCTTGACTACGGGGATGAGGTTGAGGAGGAGTCCGTTGGGGCTGTAGCTCATGAACCATGATAGCTGCGAGTCGTTGATAAACTCCATGGGGTTGAGCAGGGCGAAGCTCTCGGGCTGGATGGTGTAACTGAGGTTGGCGTTGGGGATGATAAGGTCGAGCCACGACGATCGGCTCCACACCCGCGCCGCACCGACAATGGCGTCGAGATAGCCGGCCCATGAGAACCATATGCGCTTCTGGGCGCTGAACTCGGTCTTGTTGATCGGGTATTTTGATCCGAGTCCCGCGGGAGCGAATGTCTGACTAAGGATGAGGATAGGGGCGTCGAGGTTGACGGGGAAACGCGATGAGCGTGTCTGGAAGAATTTTTCGCCCGGGGCATAGCGCAGGGTGAGCTTGACTGAATTCTCGGTGTAGTGGTTCATCGTCTGTCCGTAGCCGTTGACGAAGGGAATCCACTCTGTCGCCTGACGGCGGTCGTTGGTCAGACGGGCCGTGACGGAGAAGTTGTTGTAGAGTTCGAGGGTGTAGGTCAGCGATGATATGCGGTTGTAGATGACGTTGTAGTCGGTCATGCGCTTGAGCGAGAGGAAAACGTTGTCGGAGTTGGTGAACATGTAGTGCTGGCCGACGTAGTTGATGTCGTAGAGCTGCGAGAGGCGCAGGGAGTGGACGGGGAACTCGCGGGAGTGGCGTTTCTTGTCATGGAACGAGTATTCGACCTCGGCGTTGTACTTCCACCGGTGGTCTTTTGTGCCGTAAGCGGCATAGCCTCGGGCAAACCATCGTCGGCTGAGTCCGGCAGTGGTGAGTCCGCCCAGACGCAGACGTGTGCCCTCGATGGGGTTGAAGCTGACGGTGGTGTTGACAGGCCCGAAGTCAAATTTGTCGCCGATCGGGACGTAGCCCTGCACGAAGGCGGCCACAACGCGTGTGCCGTAATAGAACAACTTCGACTGGCTGAAGCGTCCGAGCATCTCGCCGACGCGGGATTCCTGACGCGACAGGGGGCGTATGCGGGCCTGCTCCCAGAACTCGGCCGAGCGCTGTTCGGCGCTGTCGGTCTGCACGGTCGCGGGTCGGTAGGCGAAGACGGTGGTATCGGCGGGGACGTCGAACGAATGATTGTCGTAAGATGTGTTGCGGCGCACATATAGCGACGGCATTCCTGGCAGCGGAGCGAGTTCGAGGGTGAGATCGTCGCGCGTCTTCAGACGTGAGCCGTCGGGGGCTATATCGTAGAGCTGAGTGAGGTAGAATTCTTCGACAAAGTTGAGGTTGATCTCGCGTGGAACGCTCATCACGACCTTGCGCACGGCGAGGGTCGAGTCTTCGCCCGAAACGTAGAGATGACCCGTGAAGCCGAAGGCTGAGCGGTTGAACGGATAGAACGACAGCACGCGGCATGTGTCGCCGTCGACGGCCACGGTGTCGGTGAGATAGAATTTATAGAAGTCGGGAGCGAAGGGCGACAGCGGACTGACGAAACGCTGCTGCAGCAGGTTGATGTCGCGGTCGTAGATGTCGATCTCGCGCAGGACGTCCTCGAGATAGACCTGAGTGTTGTCGCTGTTGGTGACGGCATCGATGCCGGTCGACTTGAAGCCTGTGACGGTGGTGCGTCGTGTGCGCGGATGGCGGCGGTAGTTGTAGGTCGAGGCTTTTTCCTTGACCGAAACGTTGACGATCGGCTTGCCCGAGACCTCCGAGGTGTCGATATAGTCCTTGATGAAGGCGAAGCGGCGGTTGAGCAGGTTGTTGGCCTCGCCGTCGTAGTCGTTGAGTGCGAGTGTTATGCGCTCGTATTTATCGTAGCCGTAGTAGTCGTTGCGCTCGGGGTCAGTGCGGTCGGCGTTTCGGCGGATGCTCTTGACCAGCTCCACGGCGGGATTGTTCTTCTTGGAGTAGCGCGAGCGTTTGACGGTCAGCTCGCCCAGTTCGGTCGTCGAGGGGGGCAGATAGGCGTCGATAAGGTTGTAGCGGACGTCGCGGAGCTTGACCGTGCGGCTGTCGTAGCCCATCATCGAGAGGCGGATAGCGGTGTCGGTCGGAGCGGCGGCGATGCCGAACAGACCCTGCTCGTCGGCAACTACTGCACGGCCGCCGGGGACAGTCATGGCCGATGCTCTCGCGAGGGGCAGGGCAGTGACCGAGTCGCGGACGATGCCTTTGATATACACGCCGTCAGCTATGGCTCGCCTGCCGTCAGACTGAGCCCCCGCCGCAATGACGGAGACAAGCAGACAAAAGATTATGGCGAGTCGGTGGCGGAGCATATAAGATGAATAACTATCTTTGCATTATAATTGGTAAATGACCCTAATTGTTTATGGCTAAAGAGATCGAACGTAAGTTTTTGGTAAAAAACACCTCTTACCGCGAAATGTCGGTGGAGCGCAAGGATATAGAGCAGGGCTATCTCAACCGTGAGCCGCGTGCGACGGTCAGGGTGCGTATCGTCGGCAGTGAAGCCCGTCTGACGGTCAAAGGTCTCAACGACGGAGCCGTGCGCGACGAGTGGGAGTATGCCGTTCCGGTGAGCGACGCCCGTGAGATGATCGATCGCTGCGCCTCGGGCCGCGTGATCGTCAAGACGCGTTACATTGTGCCGTTCGGCGGACTGACGTGGGAGGTCGACGAGTTCGGAGGCTCGCTGGCCGGGCTTGTCGTGGCCGAAGTCGAGTTGCCGTCGGCTGATGCAGATCCGGCTCTTCCGCCCTTTGTCGGCGAGGAGGTGACGGGCGATCCGCGCTACTACAACTCTTCGCTCTGACCCTTCGGCTCGTCGCGGAGGACGAGGGCGACAACGTTCTCGACGTGCTGCGTGTGGGGAAACATGTCGACCGGCTGCACGGCCTCGACCTTATAGAGCGGGTCGAGCAAGGCGAGATCGCGGGCTTGGGTGGCAGGGTTGCAGCTAACGTAGACGATGCGTCCTGGGCGGGCGCGCATAACGACGTCGACCACATCGCCGTGCATGCCTGCGCGGGGCGGGTCGATGATCATAACGTCGGGGCGACCGTGCTCCTCGATGAAAGCGTCGGTCAACACATCCTTCATATCGCCGGCATAGAACTCGGTGTTCGTGATGCCGTTGGCCGCAGAGTTGAGGCGGGCGTCAGCTACGGCGTCCTCGACATACTCGATGCCTACGACGTGAGAGGCCGAGCGGCTGACAAAGTTTGCGATGGTGCCTGTGCCGGTGTAGAGGTCGTAGACAAGTTCGTCGCCCTTGAAGCGCGCAAAGTCGCGTGCTACCTTATAGAGTTCGTAAGCCTGACGCGAGTTGGTCTGATAGAATGACTTCGGGCCGACGCGGAATTTCAGACCCTCCATCTCTTCGACGATATAGTCCTGTCCCTTCCATAGCTTGATATCGAGGTCGCCGAGGCTGTCGTTAACCTTGGTGTTGACGGTGTACATCAGCGAGGTGATCTCGGGGAATTCGGCCGCCAGAGCGTCGAGCAGGCCGCGTATGTCGTCGGGACGGTCTTCGCCGAAGGCCATAACGACCATCACCTCACCGGTCGAAGCGATGCGTATCATCAGCGTGCGCAGGAAGCCGCACTGGGCGCGTAGATCGTAGAACGACAGCCCCCGAGACTTGGCATATGCCTTGATGAACAGACGGATGCGGTTGCCCAGATCGTCCTGAAGGTGGCAGGCGTGGATGTCGAGCACCTTGTCGAAGGCTCCGGGGATGTGGAAGCCTGCGGCATCGCGGTCGGGGAACTCTTCGCCAGAAGCCAGTTGCTCGAAGGTCAGCCAGCAGCGGTTAGAGAACGTGTACTCCATCTTGTTGCGGTAATGCCAGATGTCGGCCGAGCCCTTGATAGGCGAAATCTCGGGCAGCTCGATCTTAGCGATGCGCTCGAGGGCGTCGGTCACCTGACGCTGCTTGCATTTGAGCTGGAAGTCATAGGGGAGATGCTGCCAGCGGCAACCTCCGCAGACGCCGAAATGCTCGCAGGGCGGAGTGACGCGTATGTCCGAAGGCGAGATCATGCGGTCGATGTGACCTTCGGCATATGATTTTTTCTTCTTGTCGAGTTTGATGTCAACGACGTCGCCCGGCGCACCGAACGGCACGAAGACCACCATATCGTTGACCCGCGTCAGAGCGTTGCCTTCGGCGGCGACATCGGTGATGGTGACAGATTCGAGTATGGGGAGCGGTTTACGTTTTCTTGCCATAAATGTTGGTTTATATTGCTGCAAATTTACTACTTTTGTACCAATAATAGAAAGAAATATCATGAATGAAATAATCGAGAAGAGCTATTTTTCGGAAAAGGTGGTGAAACTGGTGGTCAAAGAGCCTGCGATAGCCAAGGCGCGCAAACCGGGTCATTTTGTGATCGTGCGCACCGGCTCGGAGGGCGAACGCATACCGCTCACCATCGCCGACGCCGATGTCAAGGCCGGAACCATCACCCTTGTCGTTCAGGATGTCGGAGCGTCGACTCACGAGATATGCGCTCTCGGTGTCGGCGACAGTTTTACCGACGTCGTCGGGCCTCTCGGACGGGCTACGGCCGTCAGCAAGCGTGGCACGGTAGTGTGCTGCGGCGGTGGAGTCGGTGTCGCTCCGCTGCTGCCTATCATCAAGGCCATGAAGGAGGCCGGCAACCGTGTGGTCAGCGTTCTGGCCGCCCGCAACAAGGATCTCATCATCCTCGAGGAGGAGGTTGCCCGCTGGTCAGACGAAGTCATCATCATGACTGACGACGGCAGCCGGGGCACAAAGGGACTCGTCACGGCGGGAGTGGAAAGCGTGCTGCAGCGCGAAAGTGTCGACCTCGTTGTGACGATCGGACCGGCGATAATGATGAAGTTTGTCGCCGAGCTGACCCGACGCTACGGCGTGGAGACGATGTGCTCGCTCAACACGATTATGGTCGACGGCACGGGCATGTGCGGTGCATGCCGCGTAACGGTCGACGGCCGGATGAAGTTTGTCTGTGTCGACGGCCCCGAGTTCGACGCCCACAAGGTCGACTTCGACGAAATGCTTATGAGAATGAAAGCCTACAACTGATATGAACAACAACGATATATTTTCGCGTGACGCAGAGTGGCGCGTAGAACTGCGCAATGCACTGACAGCCAAACAGCGCACGGCTATCCCGAGGGCTGTGATGCCCGTTCTCGACGCGGCTTACCGCGTGACCTGCAACGACGAGGTCAACGAAGGCCTCAGTGCCGGACAGGCTCAGATAGAGTCGCGCCGCTGTCTCGACTGCCCCGATCCGCAGTGTGTCACCGGATGTCCGGTGTCGATCGACATACCCGCCTTCATCAAGAACATTCAGCGAGGCGACACGGCGGCGGCAGTCACCGTGCTCAAATCGACAAGTACGCTACCGGCCGTGTGCGGACGCGTGTGTCCTCAGGAACGCCAGTGCGAGAGCCGGTGCATCTACAACAAGATGGGTCGTCAGCCTGTGGCGATCGGATGGCTCGAACGCTATGCGGCCGACAGCGAAAGGCTCTACTCGTTTCCCACCCCCCAGACTCGGGAAACAGGGAAACAGGGAAACAGGGAAACACGGGAAAACAGGAAAGTGGAAAGTAACGGTGTGAAGATCGCCGTTGCCGGAAGCGGGCCTGCCGGACTGTCGTTTGCCGGAACTATGGCTGCCAAAGGCTACCCGGTCACAGTCTTCGAGGCTCTCCACGAGATCGGCGGTGTGCTGAAATACGGCATCCCCGAGTTCCGTCTGCCCAACGCTGTCGTTGACGCCGAACTGGATTCGCTCCGCTCGCTCGGTGTGGAATTCCGCCGCGATACGGTCATAGGCAAGACCCTCAGTCTCGAAGATCTCGCCGCCGAAGGCTTCGCCGCTCTGTTTGTGGCTTCGGGAGCAGGACTCCCGCGCTTCATGGGTATTCCGGGCGAGAATCTGATCGGCGTGATGTCGAGCAACGAATATCTGACGCGCATCAACCTTATGCATGCAGGCCACGGCGGCATGACTCCCGTGGCTCACGGAAAGCGTGTGGCGGTCATCGGTGGCGGAAACACAGCCATGGACAGCGCGCGCACAGCCCGACGGATGGGCGCCGACCGGGTGATGATAGTCTATCGCCGCAGCGAGGCCGAGATGCCTGCCCGAGCTGAAGAGGTGGCCCACGCACGCGAAGAGGGCATCGAATTCATGACCCTAAGCAACCCTATAGAGTATCGCGGCGACGAGCAGGGCCGCGTGAAGACCATGCTCATCCAGCGTATGGAGCTCGGCGAGCCTGACGCAGACGGACGCCGCAAGCCCGTAGCGATCGAAGGCGCTGTCGACGAAATAGAGATCGACGAAGTGATCGTCAGCGTAGGCGTTAGTCCTAACCCTCTGATACCCGAATCGTTTGCCGGACTCGAGGTGACAAAGCGCGGCACGATAGCCGTAGGCGATAACCTCCAGTCGTCGATACCCGCGGTGTTTGCAGGCGGCGATATCGTCAGAGGCGGAGCGACGGTCATCCTCGCGATGGGCGACGGTCGGCGTGCGGCTGAAGAGATGGACCGCTGGCTCAGCAGTCAGCGCTCCGAAGAAAAATAGGTTTGCATTATTAAGCCAAAGATATTAACTTTGCTTATTAATTGATACCGATGGTCGAGAACCTGATCTATATACTGCCGCGAGGCCTTGCGATAGGCGCGCTCATTTCGGCTCCGATGGGTCCGATAGGGATGCTTGTTATCCAGCGCACGCTCAGCAAGGGCCGCTGGCCTGCGTTCTTCACCGGTATCGGAGCAGCGCTGAGCGATCTCTGCTACTGCCTTCTGGCAGGTTTCGGCCTGAGTTTCGTCACCGACATCATCGAGCGTCATCAGTTCGCCCTGCAGATCGCCGGCAGCATCGTGCTCGCGGCCTTCGGCATATTTCTCTTCAGAAAGAACCCTACACGCTCGCTGAAGACAGCCCGGGTCGACGGTCACAGCTACTGGAGCGACTGTGTGTCTGGATTTTTCCTCACGTTGTCCAACCCGCTGATACTGTTCTTTATAATCGGTCTGTTCGCCCGATTCAATTTCATTTTGCCCGAATTCCAGTGGCTGCATTACATCTGGGCTTACGTCACGATCTTCGGCGGAGCGTTGCTGTGGTGGTATATTGTCACCTTCCTTGTCAGCAAGCTGCGTTCGCGGTTCAACGTCAGGTCTCTGTGGCTCGTCAACAGGATCGTCGGCTCAATTCTGATCGTTATGGCCGTGGTCGGTGTGGTGCTGGCCGTGAAAGATCATCTGGCTTAAAAAATACTCTTCAAAACTAACCTTAAATATGGCTGACCCCAAGACTCTGAATATAATCTATCTTCCCGAACTGGAGAAATTGGACTCGCAGGACGATATCATCAACCTCCTCGTTGAAAAAGCCGAGAGCAACCCGATCGACGAAGTCAACTGGGCGGACAAGTACCCCTACAGACCGCTGACCACCTTTGCGGCGGCTCATACGGGGACGAAACTGTATATCGACTTCTTCGTGCGCTGTAATTTTCTTCGCGCGGAGAATTATGTCGACCAGTCGCCGGTCAGCGAGGATTCATGTGTGGAGTTTTTCGTAGAGCCTACAGGCGAATTGCCCTACTGGAATTTCGAATTCAACTGTATCGGCACAGCCAATGCCTCGCATCGCTTCGAGCGCAAGTTACCCGTGCGTCTCACGGCCGAAGAACTCGGCCGCATAGAGCGTTATCCGTCGTGCGGACGTCGTCCGTTCCGCGAACTCGAAGGATTGTTTGTGTGGAATCTTCTTGTCGTCATTCCGCTCGACCTTATGGGCATAAAGTATGAAGGCAAGCCTATAGAGATGCGCGGCAACTTCTATAAATGTGCTTCGGCTGCAGGTCAGCCCCATTTCCTTAGCTGGAATCCGATCAAGACCGATGAGCCTGACTTCCACCGCCCCGAATTCTTCGGCAAGATCATTCTGAAATGATCTGATATCCCTTTTTGAAATAATCGCGCCCGTACTGATAGCGGTCGAGGATCTCCGAGTCGCAGATGATGATGTCGGCGTCGAGCGGCATTATGCCTTTAGCTTTCGATTGGTCGGTACGACCGAAATCCTTCTCGAGCGTCTTGAGCTTACGGCGCAGGCTGTCAGGGTCGAGGTCGCAGACGATGCGGAGGACAACGTTGACATAAGGCGCGCCGAGTCCGCTCTCGTCGGGCGCTTCGTAGACGCCGCTGCTGCTCAGCGTTGTGCAGAAGTCGTTGAGACGTTGCTGCGCGCTGACGATCAGTCGGGCCTTATCGGGCGTGTTGCTGCCCAGACATAATATGTATTCTCTGCTCTCAGACATCTTTCATGGAAAGCGAAAGTCTGCGTCGCTCAAGGTCGACTCCTATCACGCGGACGCGCACGATCTGGTTGAGTTTCACCACTTCTGACGGCGACGATACGCGTCGGTTGGCAAGTTGGGATATGTGGATGAGCCCGCTCTCGTGGAGACCTATGTCGACAAATGCGCCGAAGGCCGTGATATTGTTGACTATGCCTTCGAGTATCATGCCCTCCTTGACGTCCTCGAGTTCGGTAATGTTGGGGTCGAACGATGCTGTCACTGACTCCGAGCGGGGATCGTGACCGGGTTTCGACAGCTCGGCGATGATGTCGCGGATGGTGTCGCTGCCGGCTTTGGCGTCTTCGTAGCGTGTAAGATCGAGAGTGGCAAGCAAATCGGGAGATCCGGCCATAGAGTCTATGTCGACGCCGAGATCACGGGCCATGCGTTCGACGATGTGATAGCTCTCGGGATGGACTCCGGTATTGTCGAGCTTTGATTTGCCGTCGGGGATGCGCAGGAAGCCCGCCGCCTGACCGAATGCTTTGGCACCCATGCGAGGAACGTCCATGACCTCAGATTTCGACTTGAAGTCGCCGTGAGCAGCGCGGTAGTCGACAATATTGGCCGCCAGTTGCGGACCGATGCCGGCAACGTAGGAGAGAAGCTGACGCGAGGCAGTGTTGACGTTGACGCCGACCGTGTTGACGCAGCTCGTCACAGTGAAGTCAAGCGCATCATGGAGAGCCGACTGGTTGACATCGTGCTGGTATTGGCCTACGCCGATCGACTTGGGGTCGATCTTGACCAACTCGGCCAGCGGATCGATCAGTCGCCGTCCGATAGACACAGCTCCTCGAACCGTCACGTCGTGATCAGGAAACTCCTCGCGGGCGATATCCGACGCTGAGTAGATTGACGCACCGCTCTCGCTGACGATGTATATTTCGACAGGTCGCGGATAGTCGATCGAGCGGAGCACCTTCTCGGTGTCGCGGCTGGCAGTGCCGTTGCCCAGAGCGATAGCATCGACTCCGTATGTCGCAACCAATTTTTGGATAGTCCTGATAGTGCCGACAAGGTCGCTGCGAGGGGGAGTAGGGTAGATTACGCCGTGGGTCAGCAGATTGCCCTGCGGGTCGATGCAGACGATCTTGCAACCCGTGCGGTAGCCGGGGTCTACGGCAAGCACCGTCTTATGGTGAAGTGGCGGAGCGAGCAACAGTTGGCGGGCATTGTCGGCAAAGAGGTCGATGGCTTCTTTGTCGGCACGCTCCTTGGTCTCGGCCGAAACCTCATTCTCTATAGATGGGCGCAGGAGTCGCTTGTAAGCATCGGCCACTGCATCTTCGACTATCTCCGTGGTCTCGCGGCTCATGCGGGGCTTGACGAACAGACGCTTGAGTTGGTCAGTGATCTCTTCGTCGGGTGCAGTGATGGAGACCTTCAGCAGCCCGTCGCGCTCACCGCGTCTGATAGCGAGGAAAGCGTGTGACGGTACGCGGGAAAGTGGAAAGTGGAAAGCGGAGTAGCTGCGGTAGTTGGCAGCCTCGGCCTCTTTGCCTTTGACGATTTTAGAGTTGAGCTCCGCTTTGCGGCGGAAACGCGAACGGACAATGTCGCGGGCACGGCCATGTTCGCTGATCCACTCGGCAATTATATCCTTTGCTCCGGCTATGGCTGAATCCTCGTCGGGAACTTCGTCTGAGACGTAGCGGCGAGCTATAGAATGCACATCTGCTGCGTTACCGGCCATGATGATCTTGGCGAGCGGTT
Organism: uncultured Bacteroides sp.; assembly: GCA_964621135.1. Lineage (GTDB taxonomy): Bacteria > Bacteroidota > Bacteroidia > Bacteroidales > Muribaculaceae > CAG-873. Next base: position 10,270 of record CAZULD010000008.1, read on the forward strand.
CGAGACCTCGCTCACGGGCTGCGGTTGCACGCGTACGTCGTTTTGGCTTGTAGGGCAGATAGATGTCTTCGAGCGTTACGGCGTCGGCGGCTGCGATTTTTTCGGCCAGCTCGGGTGTCATAGCTCCGGCGACTGTAATTACGTCCGTGATGTGGGCTTTGCGTTTTTCGAGCTCACGCAGGTTCTCGGCCAAAGTCTGGATAGCGTGTATCTCTACTTCGTTCATTCGCCCGGTTACCTCCTTGCGGTAACGGCTGATGAACGGCACGGTTGCTCCGTCGTCGAGCAGGGCCAGCGTCGCTTCGACCCGGTCGGGATCGAGCTGAAGTTGCTGTGCGATTGCGTGTGAGAGTGATGTCACTTGCGTCGTAAAGTTAGCAGGGTAATTTCAGGGGTAGCGCCGATGCGTGCAGGCACACCGACCTCGCCTGCGCCGATGTTGACGTAGAGCTGATGGCCGTCGTTGTCGGCGTAGAGACCTCCCCACGTCGGGTATCTCCATGCGGCGGGCGACAGTCCGAATGCCGAGATCTGCATGGCGTGGGTGTGGCCCGATAATGTCAGTGCGATATTCTTATCGGGAGAGTCCTTGATGTCATCCACCCAGTGAGCCGGGTTATGCGACAGCAGGATCTTCACGGTCGGGTCGTCGAGCGTTTCGTATGCCGCGTCGAGGTCGCCGTAGGTGTTGAAGGGAGGATCGCCGACGTTTTCAACGCCCACAATCGCTATCGAGTCATTGCCGCGGTCGATAAGCAGATGATCGTTGTTGAGCATCTTCCAACCCATGGAACGCTGCATGTCTATAAGTCGGGTAAGATTAGCGTCTTTAGCCTGCTGCGAGGGCCAGTTATAATAGTCGCCGTAGTCATGGTTGCCGAGTATCGACACCACTCCGTCACGACCTTTCAGGCGGGAAAGGGGGCGGACGAACGGTTCAAGCTCGGATGTGTTGCGGTTCACGATGTCGCCGGTGAACGCTACGAGGTCGGCATTCAGACCGTTTATCTCGTCAACCACGCGGCTGACAAAGGCCGTGTCTGATCCGAACGTCCCGACATGGAGATCCGAGAACTGGGCTATGGTATAGCCGTCGAACTCCTCCGGCAGATCGGCAACGTAGATGTCGACATGGCGCACGTCGATGTTGTAGCGGTTGATGAGCGCGCCCCACCACATTGCGCAGAATATGATCGCTCCCAAACCTGCTCCGCAGGCCGACAGCCATTTCAATCTCTTGCGATGCCAAAGTTTCGGCAACGCTGCAAGCAGATCAAAGATCGTAAACAGGTATTTCGGGATGTAGACAGAGAAGTAGGCGTAGAGAGCCCACATTATCATCTCAAGTTCGCCGCCGGATCCGCGTCGTTTGGGCAGACAGATGACTACGAGCAGCCCTAAGTTGAATATAATAGAGGTTATCGCCTGAATCTTGGCCCATAACGGATTCTTGGCGGAAGAACGTATCCGGCGCCACAGATAGAAGTCGGTCAGGAGGCCGATGGCGAGGAGAATGAGAGTAAATAAGACCGGAAGGCGCATGAATCTCAGGGTTTTGAGGCTGCGATCTGATTAGCGAGAGGATTGGCGTACATAGTCAGCAGCATACGTCGCATATACTCACGCTCTTCAGGCGTGACATTCTCGGCGTCGACACGGTCGAGCTGGGCGTCGATGTACTCGTCGAATTTTCGCTCGTCTTCATCGGTATAGTATTCTGCAAAGCGACCGGTGTCGTTGATCTCGTCGTAGGCTATGTAGTTGCAGGGGTAGATCTTATAGCCGCGGTGGATTGCCCGGTCGATGAGATTGCAGACCTTGCGTATAACCTCCGTGCGGTCAGTGGATTGGAAGTCGGCGAGCTCGGCGTTAATACATTCGCCTATTTGGAAGTGAACGCGTCCTTTGTTGCTGAGCAGCCCGGTCTCCATGCTGAAGAGGTCGTCGCGCTGAGATTTCTTGAACTCCGGGTCACGGCGTTTCATCAGGAACTCACGCACCTTGAGATAGTCGTTGGGGTCAAATTCATAGCTGATGGACACAGGCATAAGGTTGACCTCCATGATTCGGTCTTTCAGATCGGGAGCTTCGCCTCCTAAGCCTATCATCTTGATGAGGCTCTCTTGAGTGAGGTCGTTTGAGTCTTTGGCTCTGCCTTCACGCTGGGCTATCCATACAGATTCGTTGAGCGTTGAGATCGAGTAATGGATGTAGGCTGAAAGCTGTTTTGCCGCTTCAAGAGCCTGAATGCCTTTGGCGTCGCGCTTGACGATGAAACTGCGGTTGACCTTGACCAGATCGGCGATCCATTCGTAGATAAGCAGATTGTTGCCGATGGCAACCTGTGTTACAGGGCGTTTCGAACGGATGAAGCAAAGGTTGAGAAATGACGGATCGAGGACAATGTCGCGGTGATTACTTATAAATGTATAGCTCGTTCCGTCCTTACAGTTGTCAAGGCCGTCAATCGTTATCCCTTGTGTGGTTGATGAGGCCAGCAGTTCAAGGAAGTGGCCCATCACCTCGGTCTGGAACTGGTTCTGGTCGCGTACCTGCAGGAGACTTTTGGCAAATTCGGGATAGTCGACGTCGGGCATAACATATCTTACGGCATGCTCGAAGCCCGGATCTTCTATCATGCGATGGAGGGCTGTGCGGAAGTCTTCGCCGCGGTAAGGCGCTATTTCACTGAATTGTTCGGGGATAATTATGTCGTTTGATGATTTAGTGGTCATCGTGTTTTAGTCTTGGTTGATTCTGATTAACGAATCCCAAAATTACAATTTTTTTTTTATAATCCGGAGCGTTTAAGGATGTTTAAGTATTTACTATAAAAGTTCGGCCGACAAAATTGATTCGTCGGCCGAGAAATTGGGGACTCGATAGTTATTAATCGATGTTGGGATTGAGCTTGTGCCAGTCGGCGATGCGGGGCAGTACGCCCATCTCGATTACTTCGTCACGCAGTTTGCAGAGATGCTGATAGCTCTTCTGAAGTTCCTTCATTTCTTCGGGTGTACCTTCGAAGGGTTTGCGTGTGATACCGTCGGCTGTGATTGTGGTCTCGCAAGCCATCATGATATGCTTGAATTCATCATCGTTGACATACGTTCCTACAGGCCATGTGAATGGTTTGCCACCCATGGCTGCCGCGATCATCTCGATCGAAACGTAGGCAGGGCTCTGGAATGACGAGCGGCCGCGGAGGTCGATGATATTCTTACCGCCCTGAATAACCTTTTGCTGGATTTCAGCCCAGTCTTCGGCGGGAAGTTTACCTGTGTTGATAAGGTGGATGAGCGGCTTGCCGTCAACGGTTACAGACGATGCGAATACGGCCATCTGTTCGCCGTGGCCGCCATAGGTGCGTGCACCCTGAATCTTATCGGGCGAGATTTTGAAATATTTGGCAAGTTCGCTGCGCAGACGTGTGCTGTCGAGTGCTGCGAGAGTCGAAACTTGCGAAGGCTTCAGTCCTGAATAGAGCAGAGTGATAAGGCCTGTGATATCGGCGGGGTTGAAGATCACTACAACGTGTTTAACGTCGGGGCAATATTCTTTGACAGCCTTACCGAAGTCTTCGGCGATCTGAGCGTTGCCTTTGAGCAGGTCTTCGCGGGTCATGCCGGCCTTACGGGCTGCGCCACCTGAGCTGACAACATATTTAGCTCCGCGGAGAGCTTCGGCTATATCCGAAGTGTAAGTCAGGTTGACACCTTCGAATCCGCAGTGGCTGAGTTCCTCAACGACACCTTCCAGACCGGGAGCATAGGGGTCGTAGAGACAGATGTTAGGCGTAAGGCGCATCATCATGGCTGTCTGAGCCATATTTGAGCCGATCATGCCGGCAGCACCGACGATAGTGAGTTTGTCTTGTGATAAAAAGTCCATTTGATTATGAATTTATGTTCAGTTTGTAGTATAACAAATTTAAATCAAAAATTATCGAGTGGTATTGTCCCAACCTCCGCCTAAAACTTTGTAAAGGTTGACCAGTGCAAGATATTCATCGCGCACAGCATTGCTCAGACTGATTCGAGCCTCGAAATAACGGCGCTGGGCATCAAGCACGTCGATATAGTTAAGGGTACCCGCGAGATACTGGATGTTGGCCAACTCGACATATTTGAGTGCCGCATCGCGCAAGGTCGAACGCAGGTCAGCCGTCTCTTGCAGTTTCCGGTAAGTGACCACTGCGTCATTGACTTCACGGAAAGCATTGAGCACACATTGCTCGTAGCTCAGTCTGGCCTGCTCATAAGCGGCAATAGAGGCCTTGTATTTACGCTTGTTGCGCCCGAAGTCAAAGATAGTCCCGGTGATGTTACCGAGCAGATAGCTGAACGGAGATTTGAACAGCCCGGAGAGCTCATCGTTCTCCCAACCGCCGGTGACAGCGATTCGTATGCGGGGAAATTGGTTGCTGTAGGCCACTCCGCATGACGCGAGTGTAGCTTTCAACTGCTGCTCGGCAGCGCGAATGTCTGGTCGACGCTCAAGCAGGGTCGAGGGCAGCCCGACCGGTATCCGTTCCGGAAGATTTTCGTCAAGCGAAATATCTGTCAGGTCAACGATGCTTCCCGGAAAGTCGCCTAAAAGCAAGGAAAGCGCATTCTTAGCAACTTCGATCTGCTGCTCAAGGTTCGGGACGATGGCAGCGGTAGTAGCATATTCCACCTTGGCCTGCTGATAGACCGTCTCGGATGTGAAACCTCCTTCGAAGCGCAGCTTGGCTTTTTCGAGAGCCTCACGGCGGGTCGATAGGGTCATTCTGACGATGTTCAACTCATTTTCGAGCGCGACCAGTCGGAAGTAGGCCGTAGCGACTTCGGCTACTATCGTCATCTGCATCGACCGCATGTTCTCTACTGTGGCAAGGAACTGAGCGCCGGATTTCTTCTTTGCATAGCTGAGCGCTCCCCAGAGATCAGCCTCCCAGCTAACCGTGCCTTTGACACTTAGCTCTGTGTCGCCTTTGAAAGCCTCACCGCTGTAATCGTTGGTCTCCCTCGTTCCGCCGACAATACCGCTGACTACGGGCATATAATTCAACTTCTCAACGCCGTAAAGTTGACGGAGTTCTTCGACCTTAGCGGCTGCCTTGAGCATGTCGCGATTGTTCTCAAGAGCGAGTGAGATCAGATTCCGTAGAGTAGGATCCGTGTAATACTCCCACCACTTCAGATCGGAAAACGAAAGCGAATCCGTGTACCCTTTCACTGTCTCGGCAGGAAGATCGAGCGACGGTTTGTTGAGATTCTTTACACCGGAGCATGCTCCTGTCAGTATGGAAAGCAGCAGGCCTGCGGAAAGAACGGCCATATATGTGGTTATCCTTGGCTTCATGATTTCTTTTTAAGTTTTAATCTTTCTTTGACCTTATAGACGGCGACAAAGAAGAATGGAACGAAAATAATACCGACTGTGATCGCTACCACCATGCCGAAGAATACGCCCGTACCGATATCGCGGCGTGCAGCCGAACCGGGGCCTGAAGCAAATACGAGAGGCAGCAGACCGAGCATGAATGCCAACGACGTCATTACGATAGGACGGAAGCGCAGTTGCGACGCATGCAAAGCGGCTTTGACCACAGGCAGCCCGCTGTCAACGCCCTCTTTGGCAAACTCGACAATGAGGATCGCATTTTTTGCTACGAGACCGATCAGCATCACCAGACCGATCTGGAAGTAAACGTTATTTTCGAGTCCGCAAATCCAGATACCTAAATATGCTCCCAGACCGGCAATAGGTAATGACAGAATGACCGCCAGCGGAACAGCCCAGCTTTCATAGAGCGCCGCGAGTACGAGGAAAACGAACAACAAAGCCAGCCCGAGGACCATTCCTGTATTGCCCGACTCGTGTTTCTGCTGGTAAGATAGGCCGCTCCATTCGACTCCGATGTTTGACGGCAGATGTTCGGCTGCTATTTCTTCGAGCGCAGCCATTGCCTCGCCTGTGCTGTAGCCGTGGGCAGCTTCTCCCGAGACAGTCGCCGAGTTGAACATATTGAAACGCTTGATCGTACCCGGGCCTGTCGTGTAGTAGGATGTTCCGAGCGACGTTACAGGTATCATGGCTCCTGACGCACTCCTGACGAAGAACAGGTTGAGATCGTCGCGGGTAGCACGGTATGGGGCTTCAGCCTGTATATAGACGCGGTAGATGCGGTTGAACATGTTGAAGTCGTTGATATATACCGAGCCGGTGAACGCCTTCATCGTAGAGAAAATATCGCTCAGGGGCACACCCTGCATCTGGGCTTTGTCACGGTCTACATCGAAATATAGTTGCGGGATATCGGCCTGCATTGATGTTGAGAGGTCAGATAGTTCGGGTCGCTCGGCCGCATAAGCCATGAGGGTGTCGATCGCATCCTGAAGATTGGCGTAGGTCGATTCGCCGCGAGCTTCGAGTACCATTTCAAAACCGCCCGATGTACCGAGACCGGGGATGATGGGCGGAGAGAAAATATAGACTTTGCTCTCGGGATATTCTGCCAGGTCACGGCGCACTCTCTCGCGGATTTTGTTAATGTCAGTCGTCTTGCGTTCCTCCCACGGTCTCAATATGACGGTCAGCGTACTCCGGCTTTGGTTGGTGCCTACGCGCGGTGACGAACCGGTGACGTTGAGAACATATTCCACATCGGGGTCTGAATTAAGATAGGCCAGCGCACGGTCTGTCACTTGGCGGGTGCGTTCTATGGTTGCACCTTCCGGCAACTCCAGTTCGACGGTGAAATAGCCCTGATCTTCAGGCGACATGAAGCTCTGAGGCATCAGGCGGTTCATAGCCCATATCGCAACGAGGGCTAGGCCGAACATCAGGTACATCCGTTTGGGCTTGGCTATAGCGGCAGTGATGCGTCCGCAGTAGAAACGGTTGCCGCGGGCGAGCCACATGTTGATAAGTCTGAAAAATTTAGGTTTGCGTTTACCCGATTCACGTTTAAGTAGCATCGCACACATGACCGGCGATAGGGTGAGAGCCACAATCGTCGAGATGATGACCGATACGGCGATCGTAATAGTAAACTGTCGATAGAGCTGACCCGTAATGCCCGGCAAAAAGCTGACCGGGACAAACACTGCACACAGTACAAGCGACATTGCCACCAATGCTGAGCCGAGATTCGACATAGCCAGACGCGTCGCCTCTTGGGGATCGACGCGCTCCTTGTCCATTATGCGGTCAACGTTCTCCACGACGACAATAGCGTCATCCACCACTATACCGATAGCAAGAATCAGACCGAGCAATGTGAGCATGTTGAGTGAGAAGCCGAATACGAGCATTACTCCGAATGTTCCGATCAGAGAGATGGGGACCGCAATGATCGGGATGATTGTTGCCCTCCAGTTCTGCAAGGAAAGGAAAACAACAAGAATTACGAGTATCAGCGCCTCGAAAAAAGTGCGGTAGACATGATGAATCGACTCGGAGATGTACGTTGTCATGTCGAAGGGAATCTCGTAGGAAATACCTTCAGGGAATGATTGACTGATCTCGTCCATTGCCTCCTTCACTCGATTGGCCACGTCTATAGCATTAGCGCCGGGGAGCATGGTAATGTTGAGTACGGCTGCGTTGCCTCCGTTGATACCACTCTCCGTTGAGTATGATGACGCTTCGAGCGATACGCGGGCGACGTCCTTCATACGGATGATCGAGCCGTCGTCATTTGCACGCAATACGATATTCTCAAATTCGGCAACCGACGAGAGACGTCCGCGGGCGACGATAGGCACCGTGCGGTGTATGCCGTCTATAGGTGCCTGACCGAGCACACCCGCTGCAGATTCGCGGTTCTGATCCTTGAGCGCATTCTGCAGGTCTTTTACAGTCAGTCCCATGTCAGCGAGTTTGTCGGGCTCGACCCAAAGCTGCATAGCATAGTAGCGGCTGCCGACATTGCTGATGCTGCCGACACCCGGTATACGTCTGAGCAGATCGACAACATAGAGCGTCGCGTAGTTACTCAGATATATTTCGTCGAATTTCGGATCGTCGGACAGAATGGTTATAGTCATCAGCTTGGTCGCAGTTTCTTTTTCAACTGAAATACCATTCTGGACAACTTCTGCAGGCAAGCGGCTTTCAGCCTTCTTGATACGGTTCTGCACATCGACGGCCGCGAGTTCAGGGTCGGTGTCGATGTCAAAAGTTACCAAAGCATTAAAGCCGCCTGCATTCGAACTGGACGACGACATGTAGATCATGCCGGGTGTGCCGTTTAGCTCCTGCTCGATCGGGGTTGCCACGGCCTGCGTCACGGTCATTGCGTCAGCTCCGGGATAACTCGCTGATATTTTTACCACCGGGGGCACTATCTGGGGATACTGATCGACCGGCAGGAGCATCAGGCCTATTCCACCGATGATCACAATGACGATCGACAGAACGATGGAAAAGACGGGATGGTCAAGGAAAAAATTGCGTTTCATGACAACGATGCAGACGGTTAGAATTCGTTCTCTTCAAGTACGGGAGACACCTTCATGCCATGCTTCAGCTTGTGATAGCCTTCGGTGACAATATTTTCGCCGGGAGCCAGACCGCGTTCGATTACGACGGTGTTCTCCAGCTCCGGTCCGATCTCTACAAAGCGGCGTTCGACAACGCTGTCGGGACGGACAACATAGATATATGCACCGCCTTTTTCAATTTCAATTGACTTTGATGGAACGGCGATAGCGTCCTCGCGGATATCCATGAGGAGTTTAACCTTAGTAAACTGACCGGGAAGCAAAGCTCGGTCGGGATTCGGCATTTCCGCACGCACAGAAAACGTTCCTGTCTTGGGGTCAACCTGTGGATCAGCGAAATCTACGAGTCCGCGATGAGGATATTCCGAACCGTCGGCAAGCGTGATCGTAACATAGGGGTCCCAGTTGCGAGTGCTGTCGTTTTGGCCGAAATTGACATTGCGTGATTTGCTTTTAAGGTAGTCAAGCGATGTCATTGAAAAGTCTACCCGGACAGTATCGCTCTTGACAACCGTGGCGAGCAGCGATTTGCCACCGGGGCCAACCAGTGTGCCGATATCGGCGCTTCGTTCTGATATGTAACCTGATATTGGCGACTGAACAGCCGTATAGCCCAGCGTGAGCTCGGCCTGAGTAAGTTCGGCTTCGGCGACAATGACATCGGCCGATGCTGTTTCGTAGGCAGCTTTGGCATTGTCGAAGTCGAGCTGCGAGGCTGCGTTTTGAGCGTAAAGAGGACGTATGCGTTCCAGATCGCGTTCTGCCTTCTGAGCTACTGCTTTGGCTTTGTTGAGTTGAGCTTTGGCCTTCTCTACATTAGCCCGGTAAACTCGCGGGTCGATAATAAACAGAGTCTGACCTTTATTGATATAAGTGCCTTCTGAAAACAGCATTGACTCAAGATAGCCTTCTACACGGGCACGGATCTCTACAAACTGTTGCGCACGGATTCTGCCGACGTATTCGCCGTAGATATTGATATCGTCCACCTCAACAGGTTCAACAGCGACGATGGGTAGCTGTACCTGTTCCGGTACAGGTCTCTTTAGATATGTGATTAATGCAATCAGCACAAGAACGACACAAAGGGACGGAATCCATATGTGCTTACGTTTCGCTAAACTTCCGATCTTCTTGAATTTGTCGGAGGACGGGAGATTTATTTTCATTGACTGTTAATGAGATGAATGTTACGATGATCGGTATGAATTCTGCAAGTTCCACTACCGTATAATACCATTAACGTCTGTATATAGTGGATTGTTCTGATAGGTCTGTTTATTTTTTCAGACGCTCCATCAGTTCGTTACGGTAACTGTCGGATACAGGCACACGGTTGTCTCCGTAGACGATTCGGCCTTGTTCCAGTATGCGTATACGGTCGGTATTGGCTATGTACGATCTGTGAACTCTTAAAAAACTTTCATTCGGCAGCATTGCCTGTATAGCCTTCATGCTCATCAGAGTCAAAACAGGTTTCACTTCGCCGGCAATAAAAATTTTTATGTAATCCTTAAGCCCCTCTATGTAGAGAATATCATGTACGGGAATCCTTACGAGACGATATTCACTCTTGACGGTAATGAAATTATCCGTTTCGTCACCGCGAAGTGAGCGGGCACGATCTACGGCTTCAAGAAACTCGCTGTAACTTATTGGCTTGAGTAGGTAGTCGAGGGCGTTGACGCGAAATCCCTCCACTGCGAAATCGCGATAGGCTGTGGTGAACACTACTTTTGTTTCGGCCGGAATCCGTCGAGCTATTTCGAGACCGCTCATGTCCGGCATCTGGATATCGAGAAAGGCTATATCGGGCTGTAGTCGTATAATGGCATCAAGAGCCGCTGCTGCGCTCGTGTGTGATTCGAGAAGCGTCAATCCTTCTGTGCGATCTACATATGAACTTACCAGTCTGCATGCCAGCGGCTCGTCATCGACTACTATGCAACTCAGTTCTTTCATCGTTTTTTCTCCTCTCCGGGAGTGGTTATAGTTAGGTGCGCTCTGTAAGTATCACCATCTATCGTTGTGGTCAACGACGCCTTTTCGCCGTAGATCAGCAAAAGTCTTCGGCGCAGATTGGCAATGCCGATTCCTCCTTGACGATCAACTACTGTCCGGGCATCAAAACGATTGGTCGTCGCGCACTCTATTCGTCCGTCTTTTGCCGAAATGACAATGCTGATCGTGTCACCTTCGCGTCCGGTATTACCGTGTTTGAACGCGTTCTCGACCAGCGGGATGAACAGCAGCGGAGCTACTTCGACATTTTCTCTCCCCGTTATATCTACTTTGGTCTCGACTCTCCCTTCAGGCAGACGGAGTTCCATAAGCGAAATATAATTGAGCGTAAAATCAGTCTCTTGCTTTAATGTTACATGAGCAGGGGTTTCGTATAGCATGTATCTTAGCATCTGCGACAGTTTGTGGACTGCTTTCTGAGCCTCGGCCGGAGCTATTTCGACAAGAGCATAGATAGAGTTGAGCGTATTGAAAAGGAAGTGCGGGTTGATCTGGCTTTTAAGGTTCTGTAGCTCTGTGGCTCGTTGTTCAGACGCCATATCGCGTCTCCGGCGTTCCATTGCGGCCCAATGATCTGATAATTTTAAGGCTACAGCAAGCCCCATCGTAAGAATTATCATCACACTGTCCCGGACCATCGATGAGACAAACATTAACCTGAATTTCTCTGGGTGGCGTATCGGTCGGGTCGCACCCTCTATGACTCGCGGAAGATAGAAGCAGTAATAGGATGTAAGATAGCATAATCCCAGTGCTCCGATCAATGCCAATAAGCTGTATATAATAAACTTCCAGACCCGTACCTTGGGCGTCAGCGTCCTGCCGATTATGATATAATAATCGGCATAGAATACCAAAATGTAAATCAGGGATTTTGCATACATGTGCAGATGTGGCCCGCTGTCTGCACGACCGGCAGACATCGCATACCCCATGATTACTTCGGGAAGCAGAAAGAGCATCAGAATCACTATCAGATGCGCAAAAAAACGATTTATATTTAGCCTCCGGCGATCGGTATCCATTGCTTAGACCTATTTTTATGCTTTTGCCGCAAATTTAATGCTTTACCGTTTTATGCGCAATATTATTCGACCAAATCAGCTTTTTTATCGATGAACGACAGTTTGGTAAGTAGATAACTAATTGTGGGGGGGGGTTAACATATATTAACAATAATTATTGCTGCTACGCCCGCAGTTATCCATGTTTTTGAACTAACTTTGTAGACGGACAGCACAGTTGAATAACTGCTGATTTTTTCCAATGTTTAAGCCTTAAACTAATTCTAAAATGTCAGATCTTTCGAGAAGAGATTTTCTCAAAAAAAGCGGTTTAGCTGTTGCGGGCATGATGATAGCCCCGACCATCGTGCCGCCTTCAGTGCTTGGCAAGGCTGCCGGACACACTGCTCCCAGCGATAAACTCAATATTTTAGGCGTCGGCATCGGTGGACGAGGTGCATCGGTGCTTTCAGGTCTGGAGACCGAAAATATTATCGGACTCTGCGACGTCGACTGGAAATATGCCAAACCTATTTTCGACAAATATCCTCAGGCAAAACGCTACAATGACTATCGCCGCATGTACGACGATATGCTCAAGGACGCCGACGCCGTGATGGTCGCTACCGCCGATCATACTCATGCCATCATTGCTGCCGATGCAATAGTGGCAGGAAAGCACGTTTATGTTGAGAAACCGCTGACTCTCTATCCTTACGAGTCGCGTCTGCTGACTAAATTGGCTAAAAAATACAAGGTCGCAACTCAGATGGGCAACCAGAGTACATCCCACGCCAATACCCGCAAGGCTCTTAATCTCCTCCGAAACGGCGAGGTCGGCGAAGTGACCCGCATCGAGTCTTTCACCAACCGTCCCATCTGGCCGCAGGGCATGTCGACTCCGACCAAGTCTCAGCCGGTTCCAAAGACTCTAAACTGGGATGCTTTCATCGGCCCGGCAAAATACCGCCCCTATAATGAGGTGTATACTCCATGGAATTTCCGCGGATGGTGGGATTTCGGCTCCGGCGCGCTTGGCGACATGGCCAATCATATTCTGCACATTCCTTTCCGTGGACTTCAGCTCGGCTACCCTTCATCAGTCTTAGGTAGCTCGACCATGCTCATGAGCGACTCCTGTCCTACGGCTGAAAAAATTACTTTCAAGTTCCCGGCTCGCGACAACCTCCCGAAACTCGCTCTTCCTCCTGTCGAACTTACATGGTACGACGGTGGTCTCCAGCCAAATATTCCCGACGATATGCCCAAAGGCAAGACCTTTGACATCAACGGTTGCGCGGTGCTCTATGGCACTAAAGACACTCTCGTTGTCGGCAACAGCGGCTATGCGCCCTTCCTCTGCTCAGGACGTGACCCGGAAGTACCCCAGCTTTACCGCGAAGTGGCTAATGACCACCATCAGCAGGATTGGATTCGCGCCTGCAAGGAAAGTCCCGAGAACCGTGTGCCGTGCGAATCTGATTTTGAATTCGCCGGTCCTCTCAACGAAATGATCACCATGGGAGTCGCTGCCGTGCGTCTCCAGAGCCTCAACCAGTGGCTCGACTGGGACGGCGAGAACATGCGTTTCACCAACATTCCCGCCGGAGCGACCATCTCAAACGTTATCGAAGACAAGTTCCAGATCCACGACGGTCACCCGACATTCGACCGCACTTTCACCGAGCCTGTCGATGCCAACCTCTTTGCCGAGACGCTTATCAAACCAGTTTATCGCGACGGTTGGACTCTCCCCGAAATGCCTCAGATATAATTAAACCATTCATTATATAAACCTTATAACTCAATATCCATATGTCAGAACTTTCAAGACGTGATTTTCTGAAGAAAAGCGGTATGGCGGTTGCAGGTATGATGATCGCTCCGTCAATCGTTCCGCCGTCGGTACTCGGCAAGGCTGCCGGTCATACCGCTCCAAGTGACAAACTCAACATCTTAGGTGTCGGCATCGGTGGCCGCGGTGCAGCCGACCTTGCTGCCATGGAGACTGAAAACATCATCGGTCTCTGCGACGTCGACTGGAAATATGCCAAGCATGTTTTCGACAAATATCCCAATGCAAAGCGTTATAACGACTACCGTCGCATGTACGACGACATGCTTAAGGATGCTGATGCCGTCATGGTTGCAACAGCAGACCATACCCATGCCATTATCGCAGCCGATGCAATCGTAGCCGGAAAGCATGTTTATGTTGAGAAACCCTTGACACTTTACCCCTACGAATCTCGCTTGCTGACCAACCTCGCGAAAAAATACAAAGTTGCCACTCAGATGGGTAATCAGGGTGCATCGAGCGCAGGGTCTCGCAAAGCCATCGACATGATCCGCAACGGCGAGATCGGCGAAGTGAAACGCATCGAATCGTTCACCAACCGTCCCATCTGGCCGCAGGGTATGCCCGCACCTAAACAAGCTATGAAAGTACCTTCGACCCTCAACTGGGATGCTTTCATCGGTCCGGCAAAATTCCGTCCCTACAACGCTGCATACACTCCTTGGAACTTCCGCGGATGGTGGGATTTCGGTTCGGGTGCGCTCGGAGATATGGCCAACCACATCCTTCAGGTGCCATTCAAGGCTCTCGAACTCGGCTATCCTTCAGCCGTAATCGGCAGCTCCACCATGCTCATGAGCGATTCTTGTCCCTCGGCTGAAAAGATCACATTCAAATTCCCTGCCCGTGACAATCTCGCTCGTCTCGCCCTCCCCGAAGTTGAACTTACATGGTACGACGGTGGCCTGATGCCTAATCTCCCTGACAACATGCCTAAGGGCAAGAAGTTCGACGAAAACGGTTGCGCTGTGCTTTACGGTACCAAAGACACTATGGTCGTAGGTACTTACGGTTCTGATCCCATCCTTTGTTCAGGCCGCACACCTGTCGTTCCCCAATACTGCCGCGTAGTTCCCGATAACAACCATCAGCAGGATTGGATCCGTGCATGTAAGGAAAGTCCCGAGAACCGCGTGCCTTGCGAATCAGATTTCGCTTTCGCCGGTCCTCTCAACGAGATGATCACCATGGGTGTCGCAGCCGTTCGTCTCCAGAGCCTTAACCAGTGGCTCGACTGGGACGGCGAGAACATGCGCTTCACCAACATTCCCGCTGAAGCAACCATTTCTAACGTCATCGAGGATAAGTTCCAGATCCACGACGGTCACCCGACCTTCGACCGCACATTCACCGAGCCTGTCAATGCCAACGAATATGCTGAGCTTCTCATCAAGCCCGTTTACCGCGATGGTTGGACACTCCCCGAAATGCCCGTTCTCTAATTAACAACTACTGTCTAATATAAGATACATTATACAATAATGAACAAATCAATCCTGTCAATGGCGTCAGCCGCGATCATTCTTTCGATCGCGGCTCCGTCGTGCGGGGGAAAGAAAGCTGCTGAAGCCGAAGCTCCCGCTACTGCTGAACTCGCTTACTCAACCGAGTGCAACGGTGAAGAAAACGTTATCGGTCAGTTCCCGGTCGATGACGAAGGTTACATTGTCATCTTCGACGGCACAAGCCTCGACGGCTGGCGCGGTTACGGTAAAGACCATGTTGCCGAACGCTGGTCTATTTCTGAAGATAGCTGTCTGCACTTCGTTCGTGGCGAAGGCGAGGGTGGCGACATAATGTTTGGTCACAAATTCGACAACTTCGACGTATGCTTCGAATGGAAAGTTTCCGAAGGTGCCAATTCCGGCTTCTTCTATCTCGGTGAAGAGGCTCTTAGCCCCGAAGGCACCCTGCAGTATCTCTGCATGTCGGCTCCCGAATATCAGATCCTCGACAATGTCAATCACCCCGACGCTAAGCTCGGCATCGACGGTAACCGTCAGTCAGCTTCGCTTTACGATATGATTCCTGCCAATCCTCAGAATTCCAAGCCGTGGGGCGAGTGGAACACTGCCCGTGTCGTTGTGGATAACGGTAAGGTGACACACTATCAGAACGGCGAAAAAGTTCTTGAATATGAACTTTGGACTCCCGAATGGACCGAGCGTCTCAAGGCTTGCAAATTCAGCCCCGAAGCATGGCCCGAAGCATTCGAGCTCCTCAATAACAAGCACGCCGGTTATCTTGCCTTCCAGGATCATGGCGACGAAGTGTGGTACCGTAATGTTCGTGTAAAGGAACTCTAATTCCAATCTTCCCTATGAAAAAGTCAATCTTATTCTTTGCTGCCGCTGCAGCGTTGCTCACATCTTGCGGCGGTAAATGTAACTGCAAATGCAGTTGCAAGGACGGTTGCTGTGGTGAAGCTACCGAAGCTACTGCCAAGGCTGATCGCGGCGAATATCAGATCGCTGATCGTGCGCAGGCCGATATCTCAAACTATCCTGTTGACGAAGAAGGTTACATCGTCCTCTTCGACGGCGAGAACCTCGGTGACTGGCGCGGCTACGGCATGGACGAGGCTCCCGCGAGCTGGAATGTCGAAGATGGCGCAATCCATCTCGTCGGTTCCGGCACAGGCGAGGCTCAGATGGAGGGTGGGGGAGACCTTATCTTCCCTCACAAGTTCAAGAACTTCGAACTCGAACTCGAATATAAGATTTCCAAAGGTGGCAACTCCGGCATCTTCTATCTCGCACAGGAAGCTACTGCCGACGACGATGGCGAGCAGGTCTACCTCCCCATCTGGCAGTCTGCCTCTGAATATCAGGTACTCGACAACGACAACCACGAAGATGCCAAACTCGGTGTCGACGGCAACCGTCAGGCCGCTTCGCTCTACGATATGATCCCCGCTAAGCCCCAGAACGCCAAGCCTTACGGCGAATGGAACAAGGCTAAGATCACCGTATATAAGGGTACAGTCATCCACTCTCAGAATGGCGAAAACGTCCTCGAATATCACCTCTGGACTCCCAAATGGAAACAGATGCTCAAGGACAGCAAATTCAACCCCGACGGCGACTTCCCCTGCGCATATAAGCTCATGCTCAATATGGGCGGCGACAACCACGAAGGCTATATCGGACTTCAGGACCACGGCGATGATGTCTGGTATCGTAATATCCGCGTTAAGCAACTTGACTAATCATCTTACATAACATTAACATAATGTATTGCAAATCATTCATCGCTGCCGCAGCCATCCTTTCGGCCATGCTGACCTCCTGCGGCAAATCAACCCCTGCCGAAGAAGCTCTCCCCGAAAAGGATATGTGCATCCAGCTCTATTCTCTCCGCGAGATCATCGGTGACTCTGCCCGCTATGCTGACAATCACGAAGCAACCTTCAAGGCTCTCGCCGATATGGGTTACAAGAGCGTAGAGACTGCCAACTATGTCAACGGCAAATTCTATGGTGTCACCCCCGAGCAGCTCAAGGCCGACCTTGAGGCTGCCGGTCTCCGCGCCCTCTCCGCTCACTCCACTTATGTCCTGAGCCCTGAAGAAATCGCTAATCATGACTTCGAAAATGCTCTCGCATGGTGGGATCAGGCTATCGCCGATCACAAGGCTGCCGGCATGGAGTATATAATCACCCCGTGGAGCTCTATGCCTCAGTCTCTTGAAGAAGCCAATACCCTCTGCGACTACCACAACGCCGTTGGTGAAAAAGCCGCAGCCGCCGGTCTCAAGTATGGCTACCACACTCACTCACAGGAATTCGAAAAAATTCCCGGCACCGACGACGTTTGGATGGAATACTTCATTCAGAATACCAAGCCCGAGAATATGTTCTGGCAGCTCGACACCTACCTCGCTGTTAAGGCAGGCGAGAGCCCTGTTGAGTATATCAAGAAATATCCCGGCCGCATTCCCTTGCTCCATGTCAAGGATAAATACGAACTCGGTCAGAGCGGCATGGTCAACTTCGAACCCATATTCCTCGCAGCCGACGAAGCAGGCCTCAAGCACTACGTCGTTGAACAGGAAGGTACTGACGGTACCCACAGCGTCCTCGACGCTGCCGGCATGAATGCCGAATATCTCCGTCGTGCCCCCTTCGTAAAGACACAATATTAATTGTCCAACCCTCCAATCATCCAAAAGCCTGTCCCCTCCCCGGCGACAGGCTTTTTTTCTCACCTTCACCTCCCCCAATTCCCTTTCTCTTAGCGTTCTCTCCGTTCCGCCGTAGGGTCGCGACCTGTCGCGACTGCCACTTTACCCCCAACTCTCTTCTCCCTTCGCGCTCTCCCCGCCTTTGCGTGAGACTCCCCGTGAGACCCTTAAAATTCTCGGCGTTCTTTGTGCGAGATTTTCATTTATTATTCCTATCTTTGTCAAATGAAGAAATTCGCAGTCATAA
>CAZULD010000009.1:0-5313 GCA_964621135.1 uncultured Bacteroides sp.
TCGGCCGGATAGTTGGCCATGGAGTAGGCGCGGACGGTGGTCTCGTCGTTAGAGCATTTGAGGCTGAAGAGTCCGAATTTCTCCCATGAGGGAAGGTATTCCTTGCCGATGAGCTCGCGGTCGATGTCGGTGGCATAGTCCATGATGTAAGGGGGAATCTTGATCTGGGCGTAAGAGCCTGGGAGAAAGTTCATGTGCTGGCCTTCGGGGAGCTTGACGATAAACTCTTTGATGAAGGTGGCAACGTTGCGGTTGGAGATAACCTCGCATTCCCACTCCTTGATGTCGAGGACTGAGGCGGGAACGTCGATCTTCAAGTTGTCCTTGACCTTGAGCTGACAGCCGAGACGCCAGCCCTGGCTGATCTCCTTGCGGGTGAAGTGGACGGTCTCGGTCGGGAGGATTTCGCCTCCGCCTTCGAGGACGCGAACCTTGCACTGGCCGCAGCTGCCTTTGCCGCCGCAGGCCGAAGGAAGGAATATGTTCTGATCGGCGAGGGTAGAGAGGAGGTTTTTGCCGGACTGAACCTCGACGTTTTTGTCGCCGTTGATGTTGATGTTGACGGCTCCGGAGTTGACGAGGGCTTTCTTAGCGACGAGGAGCACGATGACGAGCACCAGAGTGATAAGAAGGAAGATGCCGACTCCGGCCAAGAGTGTCAGCGACGAAGCTGACAGAGCGTTAAGTAAGATGAGCGATGTCATAGCGCGTCAGATTTTTATGCCGAGGAAGCTCATGAAAGCGATTCCCATAAGAGCGGTTAATATGAAGGTGATGCCGATGCCGCGGAGAGGACGGGGGATGTTGGAGTAAGCGGCAATGCGTTCGCGGATGGCGGCGATAGCAGTAATGGCGAGGAGCCAGCCGAGTCCCCAGCCACCTCCGGCGCAGACGGCTGTCCAGACGCTGGGGAAGTCGCGTTGCTGCATGAAGAGCGAGCCACCGAGGATGGCGCAGTTGACGGCGATGAGCGGAAGGAAGATGCCGAGCGAAGCGTAGAGGGCCGGGCTGTATTTCTCGACAACCATCTCGACGAGCTGGGTCATCGAGGCGATGACGGCGATGAAGAGGATGAGCGAGAGGAAGCTGAGGTCAACGTCGGCATACTCCGGACCGAGCCATGCAAGCGCTCCGGCGCGGAGAACGTAGGTCTCGAGCAGATAGTTGATCGGAAGGCTTATGACGAGCATGAAGGTGACCGCCACACCGAGGCCGAAGGCCGTCTTGACGTTTTTGCTGACGGCGAGGAAGGAACACATACCCAAGAAGTATGCGAAGATCATGTTGTCGACGAAGATCGACCTGATGAATATGTTAAGATTTTCCATTGTTGCAGAATTGAGCTATGTGTGGGGGTTAATCTTCCTGAAGGTCTTTATTGCGCGAGCGGTGTACCCAGATGATGCAAGCCACGACGATAAGAGCCATCGGAGGGAGGATCATTAGACCGTTGTTGACATAACCGGCTTCGTAGCACGCCTGCGGCACTACCTGATACCCGAGGAGGGTACCGCTGCCGAGGAGTTCGCGGAAGAAGCCGACGATAACAAGGATTATGGCATAGCCGACACCGTTGCCGATACCGTCGAGGAACGAGGGCCAGGGTTTATTAGCCATGGCGAAGGCCTCGAGACGCCCCATGAGGATACAGTTGGTAATAATCAGGCCTATGAACACCGACAGCTGCTTGCTGACGTCGTAAGCATAGGCCTGAAGGAGCTGGCTGACGATGACCACGAGACCGGCAACGACGACGAGCTGGACGATGATGCGGATGTTGGTCGGGATGGTGTTGCGGAGCAGCGATATTATCACGTTGGAGAAGGCGAGCACGGCGATAACCGACAGGCCCATGACTATCGAGGGTTCGAGCTTGGCAGTGACGGCGAGCACCGAGCAGATGCCGAGCACCTGAACAATCACCGGATTGTTTTTTGAAAAGGGATTGAACAGGACGCTTTTGTTAGAGATTTTTTCTGCCATGACTTATTTTGATCGAAGAGTTTCTAAATAATTCCTGTAAGGGGTGAGGCAGTCGGTGAGCATGGCTGCGACGCCTTTGCTTGTGATCGTGCCGCCGGAGACAGCGTCGACATAGTCTTCGTCGCCGAGGGGTTTCTGGCCGGCCTTGACGACGGTGACGGGAAGATAGCGATCGCCTTTAAACATCTCTTTGCCCATGAAGCTGTCGCAGAACGCGGGCTTTTCGATTTCGGCGCCGAGACCGGGAGTCTCGCCCTGATGAGCGAAGTAGGCACCGTAGACGGTCGAAGCGTCGGCGTCGAGGGCAACATAGCCCCAGATCGGCCCCCAGAGGCCTGCGCCGTAGACAGGGAGGATATATTTGACGGCTCCGTTGTCGGGGAGGGTGCAGACGTAGACGGGGAGTTCGCGGCGGTCAGCGGGAACTTTGGTCTGAGTTGCTACATCGACGGCAAAAGCGTCGTCGCCGGTCTTCTGACCCTCGGCGTTGACGATGAACTGATCGGTGATATACTTATCAAATGTGGTTGCTACGTCAGAAGCGTTGGTGGTAACATGGACCGAGGCGAGGATCTGACGTTTCTTGTCGGCTGCGGCGTTGTCGAGCTGACGCGGTTTGAGAGCCATAGCTGTGAGCGCCAGAGCTGAGCCGACGACGAGCACGAGGACTATAATATATAATATAGTGTAAGTGTTGCTTTGCTTGTTCATGGTCACGCGTTTTTAGAGATTACGTTAGAACGGCGCATGCGGCGGCTGATATTGGCCTGAACGACACACCAGTCGATAAGCGGTGCGAAGCAGTTCATGAGTAGAACGGCGAGCATAGCGCCTTCGGGATAGCCGTTGTTGTAGGTGCGGATAAGGACGGCGATCACACCGATGAGGAGACCATAGATGTACTTGCCTACGCGGGTGCGGGCGGCAGTGACGGGGTCGGTGGCCATGAAGACAGCCGCGAAAGCGAAGCCTCCGTAGAGCAACTGGTCGAGCGGCGAGAGATAAGAGGCGGGGTAGGTCGGTGTGGCGCAGACGTTGGCGATCCAGCCCATGAGGAGACCGCCTGCGACCACAGAGAACATTACGCGCCAGTCAGCGATGCGGCTGAGCAGGAGAATGGCGGCACCGATGAGGATGCAAAGTTTTGAAGTCTCGCCGAACGAGCCGGGTATCAGGCCGAAAAATGCGTCCCAAGTTGTGAGGACATGGCCGTCGACGCCGGTGAGGGTTAGGTGATCGGTGGTCTGAGTAGCGATCTGGCCGAGGGGAGTGGCGCAGGTGTAACCGTCGGCTACGAAGACTTTGTCGCCCGACATCTGTGCGGGGTAAGCGAAGAAAAGGAACGCGCGGGTTACGAGGGCAACGTTGAGGACGTTGTAGCCTGTGCCGCCGAAAACTTCTTTAACGAAGATGACAGAGAAGGCTGTCGCTACGGCAATCATCCAAAGGGGCGTCTCCACGGGGAGAATCATCGGTATAAGGATGCCGGTAACAAGGAAGCCTTCCTGAATCTCCTCGCGGCGCCATTGGGCGACGATAAACTCGATGCCGAGACCGACAACGTAAGCGACGATGACGCGCGGCAAGACGCAGAGGAAGCCGAAGAGCATCATTTCCCAGAAGGGGAAGGTGTCGAGGCCGAGGGCGAGCTGATGCTGATAGCCGGTGTTGTACATTCCGAAGAAGAAGCATGGCATGAGGGCGGCGACCACGATGATCATGGTGCGCTTGGAGTCGATCGAGTCGTGGATCTGTGTGCCCCGTGCGCCGGACGTAGTTGACGGCGTGAACAGGAAGGTGTCAAAGCCGTCGAAAACCGAATGGAAAGCGTGGAGCTTGCCGCCCTCTTCGAAATTCGGGCGTATCCGGTCGAGATATTTCTTTAAAAAATTCATTTTATGTAATGGAAGATGATTTTTACTGAATTATTCGAGCGCAGAGCGCATGTAGTCGAGACCGTCGCGCACGATCTGCTGGAGGGGCAGTTTGGATGTGTCGACATATTCGGCGGCGGCGAAATCCTCGGGAGCGACCTCGTAGATGCCGAGTTTCTCCATGGCGTCGATGTCGCGGCCGATGATGGCCTTGATAAGATACTCGGGGAGGATGTCCATGGGGAAGACGCGGTCATACTCGCCGCTCATGATCATGGCGCGCCGTCCGCCGTTGAGACGTGCGTCGGGAACGAATGCCTTCTTGAGGAAGTGACCGGGGAATGTGGGGCTCTGGCTGGCCTTTGAGGGCGAGAACGACGCCCAACCCATGAACTCGGCCTTGTCGTCGCCCTCGGCGATGACGGTGAGCTGGCGATAGGGGAAATGAATGAAGCCGTCGGCCGGAGTAACCACGCCTGAAAGGACGTTGCCTGAGATTATGCGGACATTGTGATCGGATTTTTTCATCGCTGCGGCAGCGAGTAGCGGAGCAACCTCAGCGCCTGCCTTGGTGCGGACGAGGCAGGGACGATCAACTTCGGGACCGGTCACGGCGACGATGGTGTCGAAATCGCGGCTGCCTTCAGAGGCGAGACGACCGATGCGCGCGAGAGTGACGATGTCGAGAGTCCAGATGGTTTCGCCCTTGTTGACCGGGGCGATATTGGCCGCCTGCACTCCGGCATTTCCGGCGGGATGGCTGCCTGTGACCTCCACGCGTTCAGCCCCGGCGATAGCGGGGAGTTTGGAGTCGGGGCGGACAGAGATATAGATTTTGCCTTTGCATACAGCCGAAAGGAGGCGTACTCCCTGCTCGATGGCTTTGGCAGAGTCAGCGACGCCAAGCTCGGGCGAAGCTGCGAGGGGAGCAGAATCTATAGCAGTGACGAAGATGTCGCGGGGCGCTACGGCAGGAGATGGAACTATGTCGTAGGGACGCTGACGCATTTCAGCCAACAGGCCTGACTCAGCCAGCAGTCGCATAGCATCGTCAGCAGTCATGGACGCCGGGACGTCGAAGCGACGAGAGGCGATCTCACCGTTAGCTTCGATGACAATGCGCTCAACCTTGCGGCGCTCACCGCGGACAACGGCTTTGACTGTACCGGCGACGGGAGCGACGAGTTTGACGTCCTCATTGTTTTTATCATGCATTATCGGCGCGCCGGCAATGACCGCGTCGCCCTCTTTAACGTCGACTTTGGGTTTGAATCCCGGGAAGTCGTCAGGGATGACCGCAAACAACTTTACGTCTACATCGCGGACAGTGTTGTCCGTGATGCCTCCGGCAAGTTTAAGATCAAGACCCTTTTTTAGTTTCAGTTTCATCCGGATTATCGGTTTATATGGTTTGAGGGTATAAATATTCTTTGAAAAGCAAAGTTACGATTTTCCA
>CAZULD010000009.1:5413-27520 GCA_964621135.1 uncultured Bacteroides sp.
TTTATATGGTTTGAGGGTATAAATATTCTTTGAAAAGCAAAGTTACGATTTTCCAGCAAATAATAATTAAAGATGTGTAAAAAATCCTACGGATAAATTTGCATGAGATTAAAAATAATGCGAATTTTGTCAATGATAAACATTAACTCGGAACTTCCATGACTTCGACATTCAACTTGTCTGCAATTATTGTGATATGTTTGATAGCTATATGTATAGCTGTGCCTTTCACCCTTTCGGCTCGTAAGACCGGAAAGACTGACCGGACTGAAGAAAAAACAGAAGAATATGTCGTCGGTAATGTTGATGGCGGACATAAGAGCGCTAAGAAGCTACTTAAGAAAACCGAAGAAGTGAAAATGACATTGCCGGATGGTGAATTATTTACCGGTGTGGAATTCTTTAAAGAGGAACATCCTTATGTAGGTATCCTTAATACTAAAATCATGGAGCTGTCGCCGAAGGAAATCTTCGGGTGGTATCTTTCGCTAATGATATACTAAAAAGATAATGAGACGGTTGAGAACGGGATGCCAAGTCAGGAGAATGTTGTGAAAATGGAGGATTTTTCCGATGAACTTTCAAAGAAACTTGCGATTGATTCCGATCATCCAAATGCATTCTTACTCGGAAGAATAACCGGTGAAGCGCATACTCAAATGATGTGGTATGTCAATAATCCTGAACTTGTGCACAAATATCTTCAAAATCTAATAGAGTCAACGAAATATCCTTTTGAATTTGATTATCAAATGAGTTTCGACGGGGAGTGGAAGGAAGCCCATTATTGGCTTGATCCGTTTTTATCTACACAAGAATAATGCTCTTAAGATGGGTGAAATGCGTTTTTGAGAATGTATTTCTTCGGATAGATGTGAGTGGTGGCAAACTATTTCATCTGTTCGGAAGTTATAAAATTATACATTCATTCACATTAGCGTATCTTTATGTCATCACACTTCTCGATTTCAGCCTTATTGCTGTGCATAGCGCTGCCTTTTACCGCATCGGCCCGACAGAGCCTCGCAGATGATCACATCGACTCTCTTGCAGCATCTCATAAGATAGTCAATCTCGACGGGACAGGAACTTTAACCCGCGAACATCTCGATTCGATCCAAAGGATCATAACGTATTTCTATTATGATCAATTCCGTCATTTTCAAGATCCTGATGCACCGTATTTTCTCTTTATGAGCAAGGACGCCCAACTGGCTATGGGTATAGGCGGCTGCGTCAGAATGAGAGGTTATTATGACTGGGGCGGCGCTATCCCGGCGTCGGGGTTCGCGCCGTATCTGATACCGATGCATCCCGATCCGACCAAGATGAGGCATTTTGACACGACTCCGGCGGGAACATCATTGTATTTCAGAGTGATCGGACGAAACAAAATGATAGGTAGCTATCAGCTATATATCGAGGCAAATTTCAACGGCTATTCGTCGAGAGACTTTCATCTGAAGAAAGCCTACGCGATGGTGAATGACTTCACGATCGGTTATGCCAACTCGACATTCAGTGACCCCGCGGCTACTCCGCCGACAGTGGACGCTCAGGGGCCGAACAACAAAATTTCTCCTACGTCAGTCCTTGTGCGCTGGATGCCTACGGTGAAGGATCGCTGGACTTTTGCGGTTTCGGCCGAAACTCCGTCGCCTCAGATCGACGGTTTGGCCGATAAGACCGCCAAATGTGACAACTGGATGCCTGATTGGGCTGCGTTCGCTCAATATCAGTGGGCGAAAGGTCAGCATGTAAGACTCTCGGGTATCGTGCGCACGCTAAGCTATCGCAATCTAATCAGCGAGACAAACCATAATGTAGCGGGGTGGGGCGTGCAGCTCAGTTCGGTTGCCCATCCATGTCCGCAGATAACGACATATCTCAATGCTTCCTACGGTCACGGTTATGAAAGTCTGGGCGGCGATCTGCTGATCGGTAATTATGACCTGATCGGCAATCCTGAGATCCCGGGCAAACTCTATGCTCCGGCTGCATACGGATGGAATATCGGCGTGCAATATAATTTCACTCATTCGCTGTTTATGAGTGTCACGGCAAGTCAGAACCGATATTGCCCCAAGGGCGAAGTGGCCGGATCGGAATACCGCGCGGGTGAGTTCTATGCTTTGAACTGTTTCTGGAACATGACGCCGCGCATTCAGCTAGGAGCAGAAGTGGATCTTGGCCGACGTAAAAATTTCGACGGTGAAACCCGCTGGGCACACCGTGCGGGAGCGATGATACAGTTCTCTTTCTGAAAAAATTTCATCTCCGAGCCAACCATCCGCGCCAACTGCTTGTTATTTAGTCATAGAAACTCAAAACAAAGAAATAATAAAAGTTTAACTAATTTATTTATGTTATGAAAGCAATAGATTTAAAATCAGTTGGTCAGACCCGTTGGTGGTGGCTCATTCTCGTTGTCGGTATCCTTTTGGTTATCGGTGGTTTCGCATATTGGTTCTGGCCCGCAGCAGGCTATGCAGTAGCTTCGCAGATTTTCGGCTGGCTTCTCGTTCTTGCCGGTATCGTTCAACTTTGTGTCGCAGCCGGACCTAACTCACCCAAAGGCTGGGGATGGTGGATCGCAGGCGGCGTGATCGACATGTTTGTAGGTTTCATGCTCGTACGCAGTGTGATCCTTTCAGAAGCCGTGTTCCCCTATTTCCTCGCATTCGTGTTCCTCTACTGGGGTATTGAAGCATTTGCCAACGCAGCCCGTCGCGCCAATCGCTACTGGTGGTTAGGAATTATCAATGGTATCCTTCTCGCAGTGATCGGATTCTTCTTTATCGAAGCCGGCTGGACAAGTGATGCTTACATGGTATCGTTCCTTTCATCTATTGCCTTCATATACTGGGGCTTTACCGTAGCAATGACTGCTTACGACCTCAAGCCCGAAATTGAGAAATAACACGCAGGCTTAAAACGGCTTGTAATATAAAAAACATATCCGTCGGCATACTCATGGACCGAAGATTTCGCGATGAGTTTACCGACGGATTTTTGTGTTATAAAATAAATGATTATCTTTGTTAAACTTTAGGCCGCAAGATAAGTCTAAATACAAAAAGAAAAAAGAATTTATTGACCCTAAATATTTCTCTCTGATGGCAAAGTTATCAAATATTACAAGGCAATTGTTCGCCGCAGCCCTCGTCGCTACCGTATCGACGGCGGCCATGGCTCAGAACTATTATTATGACGACGACATCTATTATGATTCGTCTAAGGCAAAGAAAGCTCAGAAGGCTCAGAAGACAACAACTCAGACCTATAATGCCCAGGTGGTAGATTATCCCGCCGCAGATACCTATACTGTTCCGGCTTCGACGTCGTCTCTCAACGTTGATGTCGATACATACAACCGTCGCGGAGGATATCAGCAGAGCACCGTCACAGGAGCGTCTTCGACCAACGCTGACGACGGCGATTTTGCATATACTCAGCGTATAGAGCGTTTCCACAATCCCGATGTCGTATATGGCAGTAATGATCAGGAACTCAAGGAAGTGTACTCATACGCTGTGCAGCAGCCCCAGAATATCAATATCTATGTGATCGACAACGATCCTTGGAATAATTTCTACGGCCCTTCATGGTCATGGCGTTACGGCAATCCCTGGTATTGGAATGCATGGGGGCCGTCGTTCGGATGGAGCGTATGGAATCCATACTGGTCTTGGTCGTGGAACTGGGGGCCCTCATGGGGCTGGGGCCCGTCGTGGTCATGGGGTCCGTCATGGTCATGGGGACCTTCGTGGGGCTGGGGTCCCGGTTGGGGTCCGTCACACGCATGGGGTCCTGCTCCCGGATGGGGACCGGCTCACGCTTGGCGTCCCACTCCTTCGGGATCTTCTCGTCCTCACAACTATGTAGGCGCAGGTGCATCGTCGGCTCATCGTCCCAGCTCGGCAGGCGCAGCAGGCTACAGACCTTCGACCGTTTCGCGTCCCGGCAATATGGGTCAGAGCTCTCGTCCGGGCAATTCCGGTCAGAGCAGCCGCCCCGGCAACTATGCTCCCTCGCAGAACAATAATAACAACTCCGGAAACACCTCGCGTCCCGGCAATCTTGGTCGTGGCCGCAACGACAATAGCAGTAATTCATATAACTCCAATACTTCTCGTCCCGCATCGACCGGAAGTTTCGGCGCACCTTCAAGCGGTGGCGGTTCTCGCGGTTCGTCAGGTTCGCATAGCAGCGGAGGCGGTCTCGGTCGCGGACGTCGTTAATCACTAAATCCAAGCTCTAAAAATGAAAAAGATACTCACTTCGGCTATTGTAGGTCTCGCATGTTCGACAGCTTTCGCCCAAAGCACAGTCGACGCCTACAGCCTTTCTCAATCGGATATGCGCGGAACAGCCCGCTTTATGTCAATGGGCGGTGCGTTCACGGCGCTCGGCGGTGATCTTTCGACTCTCGGCCAGAATCCGGCGGGTGTTGCTGTCTACCGCGGTAGCGAGATCGGCGGAACGCTCGACCTTAATTTCCGTTCATATAATACTTCGACTGCCAACGGTACATCGAAAGACAATCAGACCAAACTGTTTGTCAACAACTTCGGCTATGTCGGCACGGCTTACATCGGATCGGGCCTGCGTTCGATCTCTTGGGGCGCAAGCTACGGCCGTGTAGCGTCGTTTGACCGTATCGTCAACGGCTACAACATGCCGACATCCGGTTCACTGACCAACTATATCGCATCTTTCAGTGGCGGTCAGTCAGCAAGCGATATGACCTTCGACGACAGCTCGAATTACAATCCGTACTTTGATTCAAACTGCGACTGGTTCAGTATATTGGCTTACACCACCGGTTTGATCAATCCGCGTCCGGGCTCTCCTAACCAGTATATGGGTCTCTACCAGAACGGTACGGTAGGCGACGCCGAATATTCGCTTCGTGAGCGTGGATATATCGACCAGTACAATTTCGATCTTGGCGGCAACGTCAACGATGTCGTGTATTGGGGTATCGGTCTTGGGGTAACAGACTTGAGCTACACCCGTGAGGCTTACTACAGCGAAAGTATGGAAGGAGCCCGCATACCGACACCCGGCGGTTCGTCGACCACCACCGGCAACGCAGGTTTCAACCTCTACAATACTAAGCACATCGTCGGCAGCGGTTGGAACTTTAAGGCCGGTGTCATTGTAAAACCCATTCAATCGTTGCGACTCGGTTTCGCTGTCCATACACCTACTTATTATAACCTCACCCACGGCTACGACGCCTCGGTAGATTACAGCTATTTTGATCCTAACCGTGCCGAGAGCGAGAATAACCCTATGGCCGGTGACGACCATACTGAGTGGGCATCGTTTGACTCGCGTCTCCGCACCCCTTGGCGCATTATGGTAGGCGCGGCTGTCGTGATCGGAAATCAGGCTATTGTCAGCGTCGATTACGAACGTCAGGCTTACAACGCGATGAGCGTTAAGTATCAGTACGGCTACAATCAGTTTGCCGATGACGACAATGTCAATACCAATATCAAGGACATCTTCCGCGGCTCTAACATCGTGCGTCTCGGTCTCGAATACCGCCTCACTCCCCAGTGGAGCCTCCGCGCCGGCTACAGCGCACAGAGTTCTAACGTGAAGCAAGTCGCTGCTGACGGCAATGTCGAGGTTCTTACCTCGGGTACTGATCCCAGCCTCACCCTCGACACCAAGCTGACCCAGTATGTTTCGCTCGGCGTAGGTTACAAGTACAAAGGCTGGTATTTCGACGCCGCCTATGTCCACAAGAACCGCGAAGGTAAGTATCAGGCCTACACTAACTGGGACGGTAACGTCGCTCCCTCGGCCTCGATCAAGGAGGACATTAATTCAGCCGTTATTTCAATCGGATATAAATTCTGACAGATATTTTTCTTAACTTTGTAGGAGAAGCCGGAGACAGACCCGCGCTTCTCCTTTTTTGTGACTATGACCGATAAGAACCGCCCTCCGCAAGCCCCCGATATAGACCTCGACAACCGCGAGTTCCAGACTGCGCTTACTCTGCTTGAGCGCACGTCCGGCTCGGTCTTTCTTACCGGTAAGGCGGGCACGGGCAAGTCGACGTTCTTGAAATATATCACACGCACCACCTCAAAAAAAATTGTAGTACTGGCGCCTACGGGTATCGCGGCAATCAATGTCGGCGGTCAGACCCTTCACTCCTTCTTCCGCCTGCCGTTCAAACCTCTGCTGCCCGACGATCCGGATTTCAGCACTTATAAAAAGCTGAAAAAGCATCTCGGTCTGACCCCGCAGCGCATAAAAGTCATAAAAGAAATTGAGCTGATAATAATCGATGAGATTTCGATGGTGCGCGCCGACATCATCGACTTTATTGATCGTCTCCTGCGTTATGTCACCGGCGACCGCCGCAGACCCTTCGGCGGCAAGCAGATGCTCCTTGTCGGCGACCTTTTCCAGCTCGAACCGGTCGTGACGGCGGATATGCGTGAACTGCTCCGCGAGTGGTATCCGACCCCATATTTCTTCAACGCTAAGGTTTTCGACGAGATGGATCTCGTCTCTGTTGAGTTAACCAAAGTCTATCGCCAGAACGACCGTGCATTTGTCGAGATGCTCGACCGCATCCGTGTCGGCTCCCCGACTCCCGATGATATCCGCACGATCAATTCGCGTCTCTTCCGTGGCAATGCGACGGCCTCATCATCTGATCCGACCGACCTTACTATGACACTCGCCACACGCCGCGACATAGTCGATAATATCAATGCAGAGCATCTCGAAGCCTTGAAAACGCCTCTGCGCAGTTATCTCGGCAGCGTGACAGGCGATTTCCCCGAAAGTTCGTTCCCGACCGAACTGAATCTGACCCTCAAAGAGGGCGCGCAAGTGGTCTTTGTCAAGAATGATCCTTCGCATCGTTGGGTCAATGGCACACTCGGTCGTGTCATCGAAGCGACCGACGACGAGATCCGCGTCGAACTCGATAACGGATCCGTTTATACCGTCGACCGCGAAGTGTGGTCAAACATCCGCTATGGATGGGATAAAGAAGCCCGGCGCATCAGCGAAGAGGTGATCGGATCGTTCACCCAGTATCCTCTTAAACTTGCGTGGGCGCTGACCATCCACAAAAGTCAGGGCTTGACATTCAAACGTATCCGCGTCGACGTCGGACGCGGAGCCTTTACAGGTGGCCAGAGCTACGTTGCTCTCAGCCGCTGCACCTCTCTTGAGGGCATCACAATGATGAGTACCCTCAACGAGCGCGATATTTTTGTCAATCCTGTCGTGCAGAAATTCAGCCGCACGTTCAACGACGAAGCCGCCGTCGATTCCGCTCTTCGCACGGCCAAGGCCGACGCTCTCTATGCCAAGGCATCAGCCGATTATGACCGTCACAACTATGCCGAGGCGCTGAAATCGCTTTGCTGGGCAAGCGGTCTCCGCAACGATCTGACCCGCCCCGAAATTATACGTCTGCTGACCGCCAAGGTCAATAAGGTCATCGAGGGTTATGAAACCGAATGTCGCCGGCTCGAAGCCGAACTCGCCGAGCAGCGACTGCGCCTCCGTCAGATAGCTGACCGTTATATTGAGATGGGCGACGACTGCCGTCGCGATGCCTTTGACCCCGAAGCTGCCGTCTCCAATTACGATCAGGCCCTCAGTCTGCTGCCCGACCATATAGAGGCTATGCTTGGGAAGGCTCAGGCGCTTTTTGCGATGAGCGACGGCGAGGGCGCTGTCGACCTTCTGCGTCGCGCCACCGATTACGCTCCCTCCGACTGGCGCGCACCCTTCGAACTCGGGAGTTTTTTCCTCGCCTGCGGCGATCTGTCGAATGCTCTCGACAGTCTGCTTGTCGCCGTCGGACGTGGTCCCGACGTCCCTGCGATTCACGAGTCTTTGGCCGAAATTTACGATGCTGCCGACGATCCCGAGCGGGCCGCTTTTCACCGTCGCGCCGCCTCCAAGCTGCGCTCGAAACAGCAATAGTGTTTAAGACCATTAAAAGTGTTAAATCCGAGGGAATATTTCCGCTCGGATTGTTGTCTTTATAGACGGTCGGAAATAGATCAACCCGACTGTCCGCGCCGCAGTGGCGCACGAGAGAATGTTAATCTGTGTTTCACTTATTTTTTCCTACGACTTATGAATTCAAAGACTTTTCAGGCAAAACTTCTGGAAATCCAGAATAATATGTTGAACTTCGCCTACACCCTTACCTCTAACCGTGACGACGCCTACGACCTCCTTCAGGACACTACGCTCAAGGCTCTCGACAACGAGGATAAGTATATCGACAATGTGAATTTCAAGGGGTGGGTGTT
Organism: uncultured Bacteroides sp.; assembly: GCA_964621135.1. GTDB lineage: Bacteria > Bacteroidota > Bacteroidia > Bacteroidales > Muribaculaceae > CAG-873. The sequence continues at coordinate 13,723 of CAZULD010000009.1, forward strand.
CACCATCATGCGCAACCTTTTCATCAACGATTACCGCAAGGCTGCCCGAAAAGCAACAGTTACCGACGGCTCTGACGACCTCTATATGCTCAATTTGCCTCAGGACTCGGGCTTCGAGACTCCCGAAGGAGCACTGTCAGTCCACGAGATAACCGACGTAATCAACTCTTTCAGCGACGACTACCGCATACCCTTCTCCATGCACCTGCGCGGCTACAAATATGCCGAGATAGCTCAGAAGACAGGTCTGCCGCTCGGCACAGTCAAGAGCCGCATCTACTTCGCCCGTCAGCGTCTGCAGGTTCGCCTCAGCGATTTTCACGAATCGTAATCGGGAGTCTGTCTCGGCGGCAGATCGCGTGAGGCTTTCACACCCTTGTCGCGCATATTCTCGCCTATGCTCCTTATGCCCCCGCGACCTTCGAGTTTGGTCATAGCTGCGTCATAGGCTTTGCGGGCTGAGTCCAGTCCCGCGCTGACCTTGGCCATGTCGTTGAGGAAGTTACTCAGCTTGTCGAGCATCTTTGATCCCAGATCGGCGATTTCCACAGCGTTACGGTTCTGCTTATCCTGACGCCACATCATTTCCACCAGACGGACCACTGACACCAGATGGGTAGGCGAAACTATGATCACCCGGCTGTCGAACGCCGTCTGCCACAGCTCGTTGTCAAGCTGCATCGCCGCCAGATATGCACCCTCGTGAGGCACGAACATCATCACGAAGTCAGCGTTGCGGCCGCTCAGCAGATCCTGATAGCTCTTGCGGCGCAGTTCGGCGACATGCTTCCTCACCGACGCTAAGTGCGCCTCCCCGGCAGCCTTGGCCGCCTTGCGGTCGGGAGCGTTGAGCATACGCATATAGTCAGTCAGCGACACCTTCGAATCCACGACTATGTTGCGCCCTCCGGGACATGCAATCACCACGTCGGGCCGCGCCTTCGAATCGGCTGCATCAACCGTTTTTTGTACATAGTAATCCTGACCGGACTGCAGACCCGAGCGTTCGAGTATGTTCTCGAGAACCATTTCTCCCCACTGACCCTGCACTCCCGAGTTTCCCTTGAGAGCTTCGCCCAGCCGGCGTGTCTCCTCGCTGATGTTGTGGTTGAGGCGGAAGAGTTCGTTGAGCTGCTGCTCGAGCATCGCCCGTTTCTCCGACTCTTTGCCGTAGGCGTCGGTATAAGCTCGGCGGAAGTCGTCGAGATTGGTTTTCATCGGTGCGATCAGCTCGGCCAACTGCATCCGGCTCTGTTCAGTCAGCAGACCCGAATTGCGTTGCAGGCTCTCCGCCGCGATGGCTGCGAAACTCTCTTTCATCCTCCCCTCGTTCTGCCGCGTCAGCTCTTCAACAACCTTCACGCGTTCCTCGGCGCGCACCCGGGCTTCCTCGCTGACTCTCAGTCGTTCTTCTGCGTTTTTAAGTTCTGAAACTGTGCTTTTCCATCGCCGCAGGCCTAGCCATGCCGCCGCAGCGCACATTGCCGCGATTACGGCCAAAATTATTGTTATAGTCAGTGAAATCGTCATAGTTCTGCAAAAATAGTCAATTTGCAGTTAAAAACGCGTTTAAATTGCACTACTTTCGAAAATTAAATGTAAATTTGTATTGCTATCACATTTCATACTCTCAAAATGACTAAGAAATTTAACCTTATTCCTGCCTTCGCTCTGGCGATGGCATCCTTTTCGTCTATATCATCCGACGCATCTGCCGTGTGGCAGCTTCAGGCCGTCAACTATCAGGCCGATACGCTCTATCATGCCACCGTCGGCCCGGGTACGACCGAGACTGAGATCCGTCTGACCATCCCCGGCTCTGATGCTCAGCCTATCAACGTATTCTATACCCTCACCGATCTCACTGATCCTTACGTTGAAATGCGCGCCGCCAAGGCCGGCAACCACATGCGCATGCTCGAGACCGTTCCGGAGATAGCTGATCGCATGAACCGTCCCGGCGAACTCTATTTCGCAGGTGTCAACGCTGACTTTTTCAACATGGGTTACCCCTATAACCCTATCGGCAACTGTATCGCCAACGGTTTTATCACAAACTTTGAGACCGACGGCGCCGACATTGATCCGTATTATATTGTCTTCGACGCTGATGGCCTTCCACAGCTTGCCCGCCACATTCAGAAAGACTGGTATGGAACGCTGACCTTTGCGTGCGGCGAACAATATGACTTCAACTTCAACACCGGCCGTGGAGAGGACGAACTCATCATCTACACTCCCCAATGGCAGTTCTATAATGGCTATACTCACACCACGGGCGAAGTCGGCCGCACCGGCACAAATCCTTACGGTGTCGAGGTTGCCGTGCGTCCTGTCGGAAAAAACGTTTTCTTCGGTTCTACTCTGTCGCTCGAAGTCATCTCCGATCCCGAGAGGGGGGTAGGCGACATGGCCATTCCTTCTGACGGATATGTTATTTCTGCCCACGGCTATCCGTCCGATTATCTTTCGACTCTTGCCAAGGGCGACATAGTCACGGCCAAAATCGGTTTCGCAGCCGACAATAAGCCCATGAAGGCAAAGGAGCTCCTCGGCGGCTTCCCGCAGATTCTCCGCGGCGGTTACGTCCAGGGTGCCCCGTCATACCCCGAGCACCTTTCAGGCCCCGAACCCCGCACCGCTGTCGGTTACACCGCTGACCGCCGTCAGCTCGTGATGGCTGTCGTCGATGGCCGCAATGCCGGCGGCTCGGCCGGCGTCACTCAGCGTCAGCTTGGCGACATCATGCGCAACATCGGTTGCAGCGAGGCCATGAACTTCGACGGCGGCGGATCGTCGACTATGTATATCGACGGCCTCGGCGTCAAAAACGTTCCCTCAAGCTCCAGCCTCGACCAGCGCCCCGAAGGTCAACCCCGCACGGTCGTCAACGCCCTTTTTGCCGTAGCCGTAGCTCCGGTCGACAATGTTGTGGCGCGCATCGAGATCCGCGACAAAAAGATTGCCCTTGTCACCGGCGAAAGCTATCTTCCTGTCGTATATGGTTATAATAAGTATGGCGTAATGATTTCCACCGATCTCGCCGACTGCTCGTTTAGCGTTCCTGATGCCATTGCGACCGTCGAAGGTACGACTCTCACCCCCGCCGAAGGCAACTTCTCAGGCCTCCTTACCGCCGAATATAACGGCCTCACTGCCTCGGCCCGCGTCGACCTCAACGGCGGCGGAGAATTCGTGACTGCTGCTATAGAGGAAATAATTACTGATGACTTCGGTGCTTCCGCCGAACATTACCTTATCAATGGCGTCCGTACCGACAATCCTCAGCCCGGCCAAATCACCATCACCCGTCGCGGCACCGTTGTCACCAAAGAACTGAATCCCTAATCCCTCAAAAAACTACGAATATAACTCATATCCTTCGCGAGCGGCCCTGACTCCTCAGGCCGCTCGCCTTATTTTTTTACCTCCGACCTCGTAACTCTGCCCTCTGACTTCCCTTTCCCTTCGCGTCCTCCACTCCCCGTCGTAGTGTCGCGGCCTGCCGCGACTGCCACTTTGCGCTCAACTCCCTTTTTCTTAGCGATCTTAGCGTCTCCGCGTGAGATAAGCGGTCGGAGATCGCGTCATTTTGCCAACCCCAGCCAAAAGCGCGTAGCGCGTGGCTGGGGTAGACTCGCGCATCCCTCTTCCAGCCTCGGCGAGGCTGAACCTCCCCCAATTTCCCTTTCTCTTCGCGTCCTCCCCGCCTCCCCGTGAGACCCATAAAATTCTCGGCGTTCTTTGTGTGAGATTTTCATTTATTATTCCTATCTTTGTCAAATGAAGAAATTCGCAGTCATAATCATCCTTTCCGCGATAATCTTTTCGGCCTGTCAGCACCATCGCGCCCTCTCCGACGCTATTGCCGAGGCCGACGCTGTTGTCTGCACCGATCCCGACTCGGCGCTCGCCATACTCAGCCGTGCCGATACCGTCGGCGCGCCCGACAGACTGCGTGCCCATTATATTCTCCTACTTACTAAAGCCGCATCCAAAAGTTATAAAGAACGACCCAATAACAAGGAAATTGAATTTGCGGCCAATTATTATTCAAACAGAACTGATAGCCTAAATACTCAATCAGCATATTATTATGGAGTAGACCTAATTTTGCAGAAATCCTATAATGAGGCCATATGTGTTCTTCATGATGGATTTGAGAATGCCGTTAAAAGTAATGATGTTTTTTATCAAGCTATGATCGCCCGCGAACTGGCGGGGATCTATCACACTATTTTAATGCCTAAAGAAGCAATTAAGTGGTCTCACCTTGCAAAAAATGATTTTATTAAATTAAACAAAGTAATTCACGCTGCATGGATCAGCAGAGATATAGCAGAGGCTCAGAATTCAGATGTCAGACCGAAAGAAGCTATATCTGAATTGAATACAATAGATAAGGAAATATTGGAATCCGATTCTATTTTGCGTCATCTTGTATGGTTAAGCTATGCAAACGCTTACTCCTTACTTGATAATGAGCAAAACTCTATTGAATATAGAAATAGAGTATATACTGAGACTCACCACCTTAAAGCCTTGGATTGGGCGAAATTGGCCTTGAGTCATCATAAATTAGGAAATTTTGTTGAAGCTGATTCTACATTAAATTTAGCCCGATTGTATCAGCAAACAAGACAGGATTCACTTTTTATATTTTATCTTGATGCATTATTTGCAGAACGCAATACCGAACCTAAAGTTGCGTATGAAAAAGCGATGAAGTGGGCAAATGAATTTGCGCGTTCTAACGATAACCAAATTATTACACCTCAAACATCGTTAATAATTGACTATCTGTCGTTAAAATCACAAAATAGACTCACCGAATTGAGGCTTACATATGCTAAATTATATCTCTGGATTGTAATAGCTTTAATTCTATTTATTATGGGAGTTGGCATATATATTATCTTTTCCAGACGAGATAAATACAGAAGAATTGAAACAGAAAGTCTTGTTAATGATGTGTTAAGACTGAAAAAAGAACTTCATGAGAAATCGGAGGTTGGAATGTCGAGTCCGGACTTAGATCCAATCTTTATGAATCTGTTAAATGATCTTTTCGATATAGATGACAAATCTCCTCGGTCTGCCGAAGGCAACAGCTATCTCCGTAAAAATCTAAGTTCAGTCCTATCATCCCTTAGTTCAGAAGAGACATTTATCGAAATAGAAAAGATTGTCAACTATTATCACGATAATATCATCCAAGAACTGCGCCGTCAGATACCGTCATTATCCGACAAACTTATCCGGTATTTTACATTAAAATCTTTAGGATTTTCCACTACATCGATATGTCGCATATTGAATTTGTCATCAGTCAATGCGGTCTATCAATTAAAATCCAGAATAAAGACGGCTATTGAAAGTTCCAACACCGAAAATCGCGATAAATTCCTTAGCATCCTGAATAACAGACAATAGTCACATATAAATTGATCTAAGCGCAACAAACTGTTGATTTTCAATTTCTTATACACACAAACCTTGCGCATGTAAGAAAATAAATTCAGCATAAATTTATAATATATTGATTATTAATAAAATACAGAGGCAACAAAGAGGCTGATGTAAGGTCGAAAAATTTGTAAATAATAGAATTGCACACTAATTTTGCATCCGAACAAACACCATATTAGATAAAACTAAAAAAGTCAATTAACCATAAAATTGTTTCTCTTATGAAAGTAAAATTTCCAATTCTGTTTGCTGCGGCTGCAGCAATGATGTTCGGAAGCTGCTCGTCAAACGACGACCCTCAGAATAAAGAGGAAAAAACCGAACCGATTGAAAATCCCGCAGCAGCCTACAATATCATCAAGCCTGAAACTACGGCGAATTTCTTTGTCAATGATGCCGAGCTTACCGCTAATGCGGCAGTGAATGCATTCGGCTATCGTTTCTTTGCGTCTGCTGCCGACATAGAAGGAGTCGACAATCTGTCTGTTTCTCCCCTTAGCGCATCAATGGCCCTGAGTCTGCTAGCCAACAGTGCCGATGACGAGCTCACCTCTTCGATCAATGATCTTCTTGGGGTTGCAAATCTCGACGACCTCAACTCTCTCAACACAAAGATCATCAGCTATCTTTCAAAAGAACGCGACAGAGCCCGCATCGAACTGGCAAATTCAGTGTGGTATGCTGACGGTCTGACAGTAAACGATCAGTATATAGAAGATATAAATAATAAATATTTCTCGGAAGTTTACAAGACAGACTTTACAGCTGCTGAAACACCGGCTTATGTCGACGGATGGGTAGCACTGAAGACTCATGACGTCATTCCGACAATCAGCGATGTTATAGATTTTAAATCCATATCAGCAGCATTATTTATTAATGCCCTCTATTTCACCGGTGAGTGGGATTCTCAGTTTAACACAAAAGATAATACCACCGAGTCTTTCTTCGGTTTGAAAGCCACTTCGACAGTAGAGATGATGCACAACAGCGGACTGTGTGTATATGGCAAAACTTCTGAGGGAGAATATCTCGAAAAAGATTTTTGCGACGGTACGATGATGACTATATTTATGCCTGTTGCGGGAGCGGATTTCAAAGACATCTGTCTGAATCTTACTGCTGAGAAAATGAGTCAGATCAAAAAGGCATCGGAGAGATCAATCGTCACCCTTTCAATGCCCAAATTCAAAAATCAAAAAACAATAAATGGTTTGGGCGAGATTTTTGGAAAGATGGGTCATGGCGATTTATATGGAAAACTGTCAAAGATGGGTCTTGATTTTGGTTGTACCTTAGACCAGGCCGTTCAGAAAACAGCCATTGATGTGGATGAAGACGGTTTGACTCTTGCAGCCGTTACAGCTATACTTATGTGTGGCGCTACGGGAGATCCTGAACCTGAATATAAAGAAGTCTCGATGACAGTTGACCGTCCGTTTATCTATACAGTCACCAATCGCTCTACCGGCTCAATCCTGCTGATGGGTACGGTTACTGACTTCTGATCTGAGCCGACAATCAGAACAGCAAAAATGCTAAATTAAAGTTTTCATAAAATTATTTTACGGCGGTGGAGCAGAGAGATCTGATCCACCGCCGGCTTTTTGTGCAAACAATCGGGCCGTCGGCTTGTTGATATTTTATATCATCATATTAGCATTAAGAGAAAATGACCCATACAACCATAGTTCAAGCCGAATCGGCCGTGCGTCGCTTTATCCTCAAGTCGATGGATATAGTGGTGCTCGCCGCTGCAAGTCTGCTTATATTGATTATTACGAGTGACGTGGTCGAGAACATATCGTTTATCGTTGATCCCAAGTATCTTAAATTCCAGTTCTGGATCTGCATGATTTTTATTGCCGATATACTGATCGATATGATATTGGGGCGGCATTCGTGGCGCAACATCGTTATGGGTATAATTTTCTTATTTATATGCATACCGTATGTCAACGTAATCGATTATTTAGGCATTGAGATCCCGGGCGAATGGCTCTTTGTGCTCCGATTGTTGCCCATGCTCCGTGCGACCTACGTCATCGTTGAGGTGATGGGCCGGCTTAACGCCGACAGGGTGACCAACCTTTTCCGCGCTTACATTACGCTCTTTCTCGTCGTGGTTTATTTCTCAAGCCTTATGTTCTATGTCGAGGAACACGGTGTGAATAACGATGTCGACACTTACTGGTCGTCGCTTTGGTGGACCATCATGACGCTGACCACGGCCGGATGCTACATCACCGAGGTTACGACCGTCGGCAAGATCCTTTCGGTCATCCTTTCGGGCGGCGGTCTGATACTATTCCCTGTGTTCACGGTCTATGTGGCCAACGCTGTGTCTGGCACATCGTCGCAGACCGACAGCTCTGACGATTCCGACACAGACACCGATTCGGATAAAAATGACTCCGAAACAGTTTCGCAAGACGAAAATAATGCTAACTTTGCCACATCAAACGGCAGCGACACGCAGCCGACATCATCAAATACTGCACAATGAACATAGCGGCACTGACAGACAAGATTAAAAATCGTGCGCTGGCTCTGTGGGAGTATGGCACGGTAGGCATCTGGAATCAGAGATCCGGTTCGCTGAAAGTCAAGGTCATCAAGACTATCAACCTTTCGGTGAGATCGTTTCTGAGCTCTGACATCCAGTCGCAGGCGTGCGCCATGACTTATCGGACCGTGCTCGCTATCGTCCCGGCTCTCGCAATGCTCTTTGCCCTCGGCCGAGGTTTCGGCTTGCAGTCGCTGATCGAAACCGAATTGTACTCTGTCTTTCACACTCAGCGTGAAGCCATCAACCGCATGCTGGACTTCGTCGACTCCTATCTCAATCAGGCGAGCGAAGGTATCTTTGTCGGCATCGGTCTACTCTTCCTGTTGTGGACATTGATCTCGCTGGTCAGCAGCGTCGAAGACAGTTTCAACCAGATATGGGGTGTCAAGATCGGCCGCAGTTTCTGGCGCAAGGTGACTGACTACACGGCTATGCTTCTGATTCTGCCTGTGCTGATGATTTGCGCCGGCGGTCTCAATATGTTCCTCTCGGAGACGATCGACTCTGTGTTCCACTTCGATTTTCTCACGCCGCTGATATCGGCCGCGTTCGAAGTCGGATCGTGGGTGTTCACATGGCTATTTTTCACGGCCGTCTATATGCTCATCCCTAACGTCAAGGTGAAATTCGGCAATGCGTTTATCGCCGGAGTCTTCGCAGGCACGGGTTTCCTGATTCTCCAGTGGATCTTCATGACAGGTCAGATGTATGTTGCGAAATACAATGCGATCTACGGCAGTGTGTCATTCGTACCGTTGATGCTCATATGGCTGCAGCTCGTGTGGGTGATCACTCTCTCTGGTGCGGTGCTCTGCTATGCCTCCCAGAATATTTTCGAATTTGATTTCAAGGACGATGTCGACCGTATTTCGCTCCGCTATCGCGAGAAAGTCATCATGGCCGTTGCAGTGGTGATCGTGCGCCGCTTTGCCGACGGACTTCCTCCGCTGACATCACGCCAACTCATCGTCGGCTATCATCTTCCCTCACGCCTCGTCGGTGATGCGCTCGATGCGCTCGTGACTTCAGGCATTGTGTCGCGCGTGCTGATCGATACAAAAAAAGAGGTGTTCGGTTATCAGCCGGCCATGACTGTCGACAAGATCACCGTCTCTGAGATACGCGACCGCCTCGAAGCATCGGGTCGCCACGGTTTCATACCCGGTTTCGACAAAATGTTTCCCGGCGTGGTGAAGATTTACGACAAACTGACGGCCTGTCTCGACGATTACGCAGGCAATGTCCGTCTGGTCGATCTTCCGATTGAGCAACTCGTCATCGACGACGGAAAATTTGAACTTTCAGATCCCGAACCTGTCTCCGATTCGACTTCAACAAATGATATACCTAACAAATAATCCAAAATGAAAAAAGCAATTTCAACCACAGCGGCTCCCGGAGCCATCGGTCCTTACAGCCAGGCTATTGACGCCAAGACTATCAATTCATCAATCGTTTTCGCTTCCGGCCAGATACCTCTGCATCCCGAAACCGGTGAAATACCTGAAGGCATCAAGGCTCAGACCGAGCAGTCGCTCGCCAATGTCAAGGCTATCCTTGCGGCAGCGGGTCTGACCGTAGACAATGTTGTAAAGACCACCGTATTCCTCGCCGACATGAACGATTTCGCAGCGATGAACGAAGTTTACGGCGCAACCTTCACAGAGCCTTATCCAGCGCGCTCAGCAGTCGCAGTAAAGACTCTACCGAAAAATGTACTAGTAGAGATCGAAGTTATCGCTGTGCGATAAACGACAACAGATCGGCGACGACGAATGTGCTGCCGCCGACAAAGACAGTGTCGCCCTCTTTCGCCTGAGAGAGGGCGTCTTTGTATCCGTCCTCCACACTTTCGTACGACCGACCTTTCAGACCGGCCTCGGCAGCGAGCGCCGCAAGCGATGACGAATCCAGCCCGCGCTGCACCGACGGTTTTACGAAATAATATCTTGCCTCGCGCGGCATCATGGACAGGATGCCGCTGACGTCCTTGTCGTTGACAAAACCTATCACCATGTGAAGTCGGTCGCCGATCGATCCGAGCCGCTGAGAAAGATACTGCCAGCCGCCTGTGTTGTGGCCTGTGTCGCAGATGACACGCGGATTGGACGACAGCGTCATCCACCGTCCGGCCAGCCCGGTGAGTTCACAGACATTCAGAAAACCTTTCTTTACAGCTTCGGCCGTGATGTCGAAGCCTTTCGACGCGAGACGCTCGAGGGCGCAGAGGATAGTCGCGCCGTTTTTCACCTGACAGTCGCCGCACAGCGAACCGATGACGTCGCCCCATGGGGTGTTGCGGTAGAGTATGTGGTCGTCGTGAAGCTCAGTACTGTCGAAGATACGGCTTCGGTCAGCGAAGACGATGGGAGCATGACGTTCGTCAGCTGTATCGGCGAAAATTTTAGCGAGTTCGTCGTCCGCCTCACCGATGACTACGTCAACACCGGGTTTGATTATGCCGGCCTTCTCGCGGGCGATCTCGGGCGTGGTGTGGCCGAGCAGGGCAGTGTGGTCGAGTGATATGTTGGTAATCACGCTCAGGCGCGGGGTGATGATATTAGTGCTGTCGAGTCTTCCGCCGAGACCGACTTCGATCACGGCCACATCGACCTGCTGACTCGCGAAATAATCAAAGGCCATGACCGTGGTGATCTCGAAGAACGACGGCTGTAGCGATCCGTCGGCGTTCATGGCGAGATAGCGCTCGACGAAATTGATAACGTCGCTTTCGGGAATCATCTCTCCGTTGACACGGATGCGCTCGCGGAAATCCTTGAGGTGAGGCGACGTGAAGAGACCGACCTTGTAACCGGCCGATTGAAGCACTGCGGCGATAGTATGGGCGGTGGAGCCTTTGCCGTTAGTTCCGCCGATATGGACGGTCTGCAGTTTGATGTGGGGATTGCCGAATTTTGCACTCAGGTTGAGAACGGTATCGAGACCGGGTTTGTAAGCACCCGCTCCGACGGACTGAAACATCGGTGTCTGAGTGAAGAGATAATCGAGGGTTTCCTGATAGGTCATGTTCTTAGAATAAAAGATAGCCCGCAGCTCCGGCACATATGATTATCAATATGGGGTGCACTTTGGTGAAAAGATTGACGCCGAGTGCGGCGGCAGCAAGGATGACGCTCTTGATGATGTCGGAATCGACCGTGCCGAAATTTTCACCGTTCATCAGTATGAGGGCTGCTGATGCGATAAGTCCGATAACCACGGGGCGCAGACCATTGAATATGCCTTTGATCGCTACGCTGTCCCGGTGACGGTGGATGTAGTGGCTGGCATATCTGACGAGTAGAAATGACGGTAGAATGACTACGAGCGTACATATCAACGATCCGAGTATACCCCACAACGGCGAATTGAGTGCTTCGGATGAGTGCATCGGAGCAACATAGCCGATGTAGGTTGCCGAGTTGATACCGATAGGGCCGGGGGTCATCTGCGAGATAGCGACGATGTCGGTGAACATCTTCTCGGTGATCCATCCCGGGCCGACAATCTCGTTTTCGATCAGCGCAAGCATCGCATAGCCGCCGCCGAACCCGAAGAAACCTATCTTAAGATAGCTCCAGATGAGTCTGAGGTAAATCATCATTGCACCTCACCTCCTTTCTTCGCTTCCTGATTGGCTTTGACGCTGCGGTGGAGCAGATACCAGCCTCCGAGTCCGCCAAGGACGATATACAGGATGGGATTTGAGATAAAGGGCAGCTTTGACCAGATCAACAGGGCGACGGCCGCGGGAATCCACACGGTCTTCCAATTAATGCCGGCAGATTTGGCCGAAGTAATGACCGGAGCTACGATGAGAGCGACAACGACGGGACGGATGCCTTTGAAGATCGCCGCCAGCACAGGATTATTCGTTATCAGGTCGGGAGTCAGGAACATCGCGATCAGGAGTATTATTATAAAACTCGGCGCTATAGTTCCGGCGGCTGAGAATATGCAACCTTTAAGTCCGCGCAATTTATCGCCCACTGCCACGGAAATATTAACGGCCAGAATGCCTGGCAGTGACTGAGCGACTGCGAGAAGGTCGAGAAACTCGTTGCGCTCGATCCAGTGATACTTGTCGACGATCTCGCGCTCGATAATGCTGATCATGGCCCATCCGCCTCCGAAGGTAAATGCTCCTATCTTGAAAAATGTTGCGAAAAGCCGCAGCAACGATGTCTTTTGCTCCATTGTCCCATTCATTAATTTTACAAGACAAAATTACACAATTCTCCCAATACGACCAAGACCTCCAATATGCTTTAGCCACACGTAAAGGTTGCCAGACCGTATCAATAGAGAAATGATTGAGCCGAACATATAGTCTTTTCTGATCTAGCTCTAAATCTTGACTGAAAATTTATGCTTCGCTAGGATAGAATGGGATCCAAGATAGAGTGTCTGTAGTATTATATATTGGATGCGGGGAATAAAGCCAGTTACTTCCTCGTTGTATGATTACGCCACCGGCAAGTGGTTGTTCTACTGTCGAATTTTCGGCGATATATTTGAGAAGCGCATTATGCTTGTCGGCTGCAAAAATATCACTTCCGATACTCTTGGTGTCGAAAAGATAGATATGCCCGTTCTTCATGCGGATAACGAAGTCAACGTAGAAAAGTCCCTTTTCACCATTAGCTCCCTTATGGTATTCAACGGCATAATTCGTCTTTCCGTTGTCTCCATTCTTATACCACCAGTCAATATACTGATTATTAGCTTCGAGGAATTTCACAAATTCCTTTTCAGGAGAAGATGATCTGCTTATCAATCGAACAAATGGCAATAAAGCGTGATTTTTGCCCTCTGCAATCTCATTGGTTTCCGAGTCATACACACGCTTTTCCGGCACTTCCCATTCGTGTTCTTTATAAACGCGGATCGCAGCGGCGTGAGCGGCGGCTGTTTGACGCTTGCGAGCATATTTCTCAAGAGCTGTTTCGAGCAGGCGATCAAACTTAGGACGATTGTCGTGATACAGCACGACTTTCTTAGCATTGGTTTCATAGATACCGAAGAAGTCAGCAATAAGTTCGGTAAGGAAACTCGCTATCTTATCAGTTCTTCCCTTACGCTCAAACTGACCGCCTTTATTGTCGATATAAGCTAGAAATACACTGTCAATCTCGCTGGTGGTACGGGCGAATTTGGCACGATTCACAGTGAGAGTCTGTACCTCGTTTTGGAAATGAACGTCTTTGGGAATTTCGATATTGATGGTCTTAACATCAAGACGAATAGAATTTTTGACACGGCGACGATTTTCATTGATCGTGGCGTCATTAGTTTCAGGCAGCGGTTGATATTCTTCATGGTCGCCACGCATTGCAGCAAGTTCGGCAATGGAGAAAAGACCGGCTCCCAGTTCGAGGTTCCAAAACTCGGTTGCGGTGTCGAAAAGTACCTTCCGGAAATCGGGCCCGAGATAGTTTCGCTCAATGTTCGGTCGCTCGGAGTAAACCGATTTCAGCGACACATTACATAGATTGGCTCTGCGGTGTGCTACGAAAGTATCTTTCAGAATATAGTTTGCATCGGCAGAGCAAATATTGATTTTATCTTTTGCGAGGTCGGTATAAACATAGCCATAGTTCAAAAGTTCGTTGGTGTAGTGCTTTTGTTCAGGCATACGAAGTATACGTCCGATTGTCTGAATGGTAAACTCGTCGCTCGATAATTTTCGGAATATAAGCAGCACGGAGGCTCGCGGACAGTCCCAACCCAGTGCGATAGCCTCTTTGAAAAGAAGCACCT
>CAZULD010000010.1:0-3509 GCA_964621135.1 uncultured Bacteroides sp.
TTATCCGTTGATTTCTTTGAGGAATTCTTCGGCGACTTTCTGGTCGTGGAGGCAGTCGACGTCCATAGCTTTTGAGAATTCGAAGGGCACAACCTTGATGTCGGTCTCTGCTGCGAGGATGCGCTGGAAATCGCTGAGCGATTCGGGATAGCCTTCGCGACGGGCAACGGTCTCCATGGCCTTGTCATTGAGGGCATAAAGGCCGGCTGACACGATAGTACCTTCGGCGAACGGTTCACCACCGTAACGATAGTCGATCACGTTGCCGTCTTCGCCGATGCGGGCGTAGAGGGGGCTTTCGTCGTCAACGAAGCGGGTGAGACCCATAAGGACTTCATCTTCGGGGAGTTCGGCTGAACGGCGCATATATTCAGCAAATTCCTTATCGGGGAAGATTGTGTCGACGGTCATGGCTATGAAACGTCCTTCGACGCCAGCGGCGGCTTCGGAGAGGCTGTAATAGGAGTTGTCTGAGATGATGGGGCGCACGACCAGAGGGAGTCCTGAGGCTTTGAGGCCTTCGAGATACTCTACGAGTTCGGGCATACGGCTGTTGGCCACGATGTTGATCTGTTCACCGCCGTGTTTCATAAGAATTTCGATAAGGCGCCCGATCATAGGCTTGCCTTCGATTTCTACGAGGGGTTTGGGTTTTTTCTCGCCGTTTTTGGCGAAGCGCGAGCCGAGTCCGGCTGCAAGGATTACATATTTCATATTGTGATGATTGTGTTAGTTTATTATCTGATTTTTGTCTGAAATTAGCGGACGAGGTTAGTGTTGCCGTTGGTCCGGAGACCTCCACGACCCGTCGAAGCTCCGGGTCGGCGGTTGCGGAGATTATTGGGATCGTTACGGTCATAGCGGTCGTTGCCGTCGATCGGATTGCCGAATTCGTCGTACTCGATGTCGTCTTCGTCCCTATTGTTGACCTTTTCGCCTTTCTTGGGTTTTGGCTTGTTTTTCTTGATTGCGTTTGGCTTCTGGGCGTCGATGGCAGCCTCGTAGATATTCCATGCCTGCTCAACATCCCAGTTCTTTTTCAACTGAAGTTTCTTTGTATAGTAATACACTTCCTCGGGCTGGAGGTTTTCGGCGATGTTGCCTGTGTCCCATTTGCCGTTGCCGTTGGCGTCGATGATGAGACGGGCGTAGTATGCCGAAGGGGCAAGGTTGCGGAACACGGCTTTGCCGTCGACCACCGTAGCTCTACTCACCGGTTTGTCATCGCTGCCAAGCAGTTCGACCACACAGGGCACGGTGTGGCCGGCCGAATCGGGTTCGAGACCTTCGATATTGAAGGTGAGATTTGAGTACTCGTCGAGCGACTTTATGGTGAATTCCTGTTGCAGGGGCTTATTCCACAGACCGTAAATGCCGGTGAAGGCCAGAGTGTCGACGGTCACGCGATATTTCGCGCCGGGCGTCCATTTCAGTTTGAGATTGCGTTTTAGCAACGGCTGGAGCGAGTCGGGGGTCAAGGGTTCGATGGCGATGGGCTCCCAGAGCGTGTCGACCATAGTCTCAAGCCGGATGCTGCCTGGGACGATGCTGTCGATCGGCTGATCAGCCTGGAAGACGAGAGGATTATAGACTTCGAGCGTGCCGCCCTGAACGGTCAGGTTAAGGAACTCCTTGGGCTGGGGTACACCGAAGGCATCTGTGATCACCGTGTCCGCTTCCTCCTTGTCCTTGTCTTTCTTGTCATTTTTCTTTTGTTTCGGGTCGCGGAAGAAAAAGCGGAGTGTATCGGTCTGCCAGCTAAGTTGCTCGGCTGTATCGGTCTTTAGATAGCGTATCGACAGGCGGAGCGAGTCGGTGTTGACGACCGCCGTATCGCGGATCCAGTAGATCAGCGAGTCGCGGGTGGCGTTGATTTCTGATACGGCCCAGTCGTCGATATGACGCCCTTCGAAGCGGCCGTCGGCTATGGTGATCTCGGGCAGAGTGTCGGAAGGTGCGGCAAACTTCAGGGTTATCCGGCGACGCTCCGGTCGAGAGTAATCTTTCATGTACTGCGGCGAGTAGCCTTCGTTGAACCATGTGAGCAACACATCATTGGGCAGGTATTTAATGCCGGGACGACGGACGAGCGAGTCTGTGCCGTCGGCGGCGATGAACGAGTCGCAGACCTCGATGTTCTCGATCGAGGGCGAAACGGTGTAGTCATAGAAAGCCACGTCTTCCGAGCGATCCCACTTGTAGTCGCGGTTAAGGTCGTTGAGAGCGTAAATGCGGTAAGTACCCGGTTTGAGGTTGCGGACGGTGAACTGACCGAACTGGTTGGTGCGGGCTATGCGGTCGAACGGCAGCGTTCTCAAAGCCGAGTCGTCGAGGTTGGAGTGGACGCCGACGAGCATACCCTGCGCGGGCTCCAGTGTGCGCGCCTCAAGAACCATGCCTGAAATGCGGAGGGTGTCAATCGAGTCGCCGGTGGCGAAATCGATTGCGAAACCGTCGAGTATATTGCCCTCGTTGAGGTCTTTGATGGCATCGCCGAAGTCGATAGAGTAGGTGGTATTGGCCTTCATACTGTCGCGCAATTCCACCGTAACCCTCTTGGCGTTAGAGCTGATGGCCGGCGGCTGAGTCTGTACGGGCGACACCACGACTTTGTTGAAGGCGTCGTCGAGCTGGATGTTCTCGTCGAAGTAAATGTTGATCTTGTTGCCTTCGACCTTCACCTGTCCCGGAGCGGGATTGGAGCGGACGAATTTCGGGGGCTCCTCGTCGCGCGGACCGCCCTGCGGACGGCCTATGCTGGCACACGCGGTCACGACGGCGGCGAGCACGGCGGCGACAAGAAGATGCATATATGAGAAGCGGCGGTTCATTTTGGCGGCTTTGATGAGTTCTACACCACAAAATTATAGTTTTTAGTCCGAATATCCAATTTCGGCTGTGGTTGCGAGGCGATAATAACAATCTTTTTTGCTATTTTTGCATAATCAATTATGAAAAAGATAGTAATAGCAGCCGATTCGTTCAAAGGGTCAATCAGTTCGCGTCGCTTCGCCGAAGTCTCGAGTGAGGCGATCAAGACCTTGTTGCCTGGGTGTGAAGTGGTCACTGTTGCGCTTGGCGACGGCGGCGAAGGCACAGCCGACGCTCTGGAGTCGGCTCTCGGAGGCCGGAAAGTCACGGCTGAAGTGACCGATCCGTTGGGTCGACCGCACTCGGCAACGTATGTTATTGCCGATGACGGCGTTACGGCTATTATGGAAATGGCCGCGGCCTCGGGATTGCCTCTGCTCGCGGACGATGAGCGTAATCCCTCGCTCACATCCACTTACGGCACGGGTCTGATGATGGCCAACGCTTTGCGTCACGGTTGCCGCAAGATACTGATAGGTATCGGAGGCAGTGCGACCAACGACGGCGGCATGGGTATGCTGTCGGCACTGGGTGCGCGCTTTTATGATAAGGAAGGTAGACTGATAGAGTCTCCCGGCTGCGGTGGCGATCTAATATCGGTCGGCCACGCCGATTTTTCATCTTTGATTCCGGAACTC